>JAFAYA010000009.1 GCA_019240635.1 Acidisphaera sp.
TGCCCGGCGACCACGACGTGGTCTTCGAGCACGGTCGAGCCGGAGATCCCGGCCTGCGCCACGATCACGCAGCCCCGGCCGAGGCGGACGTTGTGCCCGATCTGCACCAGGTTGTCGAGGCGCGAGCCGGCGCCGATCACCGTGTCATGCGCCGAGCCGCGGTCGATCGTCGTGTTGGCGCCGACCTCCACGTCGTCTTCCAGGATCACCCGGCCGAGCTGCGGCACGGTCAGGAAGCCCTCGGCGGTGCCGGCGAAGCCGAACCCCTCCTGGCCGATGCGCGCGCCGGCATAGACGTAGACGCGCGCGCCGAGCAGAGCGTGGCTGAGGCTCGCCTGCGCGCCGATGCGGCAGTCCGGTCCGAGTACGACGCCGGGGCCGATCACCGCGCCGGCACCGATCCGGCACCGCGGGCCGATCTCCGCCGCCGCGCCGACATGCACGAACGGGCCGATCTCGGCAGTCGCGGCGACGCGCGCGCCGGCCTCGATCACCGCCGCCGGGTGCACGCCCGGCCGCACCGGCGGCGTCGGGTGGAACAGCGCGGCGACGCGCGCCCAGCCGCGATACGGATCCTCGGTCAGGATCGCCGCGATGCCCGCCGGCACCCGGGCGGCGAGGTCGGGATGGACGATCACCGCGCCGGCGCGGGTCTGCTCCAGCGCCGGCGCGTAGCGCCGGTTGTCGAGAAAGCTGACCTCCTCCGGCCCGGCGGTCTGCAGCGGAGCGACGCCGTGCAGCAGCAACGGGGCAGAGCTGGCCGCCCGCCCGCCCGCCGCGTCGGCCACCGCGGCGAGGCTGTGCGGCCCGCTGCGCGCAAAGAAGCGCGGGTCGCCGGCGATCTCCGGCCAGGCCACGTCGCGGCGCGGCGTCTCAGCGATGCGCCGCCGGCGCGCTCGCCGGCGACGCCGCGAGCCCCATGTTCGCCGCCGTCGGCTCCTGCCCGTCCGGCGGGATGGTCACCGAGGGCAGCACCTTGTTGAGCTGCTGCGTGACCTGGTCGGTGATGTCGAACTCGTTGATGTTGAGCGCGACCTGGGCGCGGTGCAGCACGAGGTTCATGCCGCGGCTCTCCGCGACCTGCCGGATCACCGCGATCAGCTCGCGCTCGATCTGGCCGAGCGCGACCTGGGCGGCGTCCTGGATGATACGGTTGCGGTCACGGAACGACCGCTGCGCGTTGGTGATGCGCTCCTGCAGGTCGCGCTCCTTGCCGCGGATCTGCTCGGCGCTGAGGCTCGAGCGCTGGTTGGCGAGCTGCTGCTGCAGGTCGCGCCAGGCGCCCTGCTCCTTTTGCGCATCCTGGTTCAGCTTGTCGCGCCGTTCGCCGATCACCTTCTGCACCTGCTGGGCGGCGGTGGAGGCGCGCATCACCTCGGGCACGCCGAGCACGCCGATCACCGCGGCGGGCGGTGCCGCTCCCTTGGGCAGCGCCGGGAGGTCGGGCACCGGCGGCAGCGGCAGGTTGGGCGTCTGCTGCGCCTGCTCGTCCGGGGGCGCGGCGTCCGGCGAAGCGGCGGCTGGCGGGCTCGCGGCCTCGACCGGGGCAGGGGCCGCGCGCGGCGCCTGCCGCGGCGCCGGATGCGGCACGACGCGCGGCTCCGGCCGCCCCGGGGCCGCGCGCGGCTGCGCCTGGCTCGGCACGAACCAATCCGGGGATTGCTGCGCCGCGGCCGGCGGTAGTTGGAGCAGGCTGCCGGCGGCCAGCGCCGCGGCGGCCAGGAACAGGCGGGTCATATGCACTAGAACCTCGTGCCGAAGCCGAACCGGAATATCTGGGTCTTGTCGTAGTGTTTCTTGATCACCGCGTCGGCGACGTCGATGTTGATCAGGCCGAACGGCGTGCGCCACGCGACGCCGACGCCGGCGCCGACGCGCGGGGAGGCGTCGTCGGTGACCGGGTGCCCTTCGAAAGTGTTGACCTGCGACAGCGCGCCGACGTCGACGAAGGCGCGGCCGGACAGGCCGAGATCGGGCGAAATCGGCAGCGGGAAGTGCAGCTCGGTCGACTGCGTCCAGATGAAGCGCCCGCCCAGGCTGTCGCCTGTCGTGATGTCGTGCGGGCCAGCGCCGCCCGCCTCGAAGCCGCGCAGGTTGTCCCCGCCCAGGAAGAAGCGGTCGATGATCTTCTCGACGCGCCCAAGCTGGAACAGGTAGCCCGCGCCGGCCGAGAATACCAGGTCCCAGTCGCTGTTGTTGGTGAACCGGTCGAGCGGGACGTAGTAGCTGCCGTCCAGCTTGGTACGCACGAAGCGCGCGTCCCCGCCGAGCCCGGCGAAGTCGGTCCCGAGCCGCATCACGAACCCGGTGTGCGGATCGACCCGGCTGTCGCGGTAGTCCAGCGTGGCGGTCTGGCCGAGCTGGGAGAGCAGCGAGTAGCCGGACTGATTCATCACGTAGATGCTGGCGGTGGACGCCACGTTGTACACGTCGCGATCGACCAGCGAGTAGTTCCAGCTTTGCCGCAGGTGGTCGTTGAACTCGTAGCCGAGGTTGACCGTGAAGCCGTAGCGCTTCTCGTCGTACTCGGCGATGTCCTGGTTGTTGTTGATGATGTCGAAGATGTCGAAGCCGGCCACCAGGTTGCGGTCGAGGAAGTAGGGGTCGGTCGCCGACAGGTCGATCTGGCTCTCCTTGGTGCCGAGCGTGCCGTTGATGCCGGCGTCGATGCCGGTGCCGATGAAGTTGCGCTCGCGCAGGCCGAGATTGACCAGCGCGCCGGCATCCGTCGAATAGCCGCCGCCGACCGTCAGCTCGCCGGTCGACTTCTCCTGCACCGTGGTGGTCAGCACCGCCCGGTCGGGCGTCGAGCCCGGGGCGGTCGTGATCGTGACGTTGTTGAAGAAGCCGAGATCCTGCAGCCGCTGGCGCGTGCGGCGGACCGCCGCGGCGTTGAACGCATCGCCCTCGGCCAGCCGGAACTCGCGCCGGATCACCTTGTCCTCGGTGCGCGTGTTGCCGACGATGTCGATGCGCTCGACATAGACGCGCGGTCCTTCGGTCACGTCGAACACCAGGTCGACCGTGTGCCTGGCCTGGTTGCGGGCGATGCGCGGGTTGACCTGCACGAAGGCGAAGCCGCGGTTCTGTACGTCGTCCTGGATCGCCGTGACCGAGCGCTCGACCGCATCGCCGTCGTACCAGTCGCCCTGGCCGAGCTGCACGTCCGGCAGCAGCGAGGCGCCGGGCACATGGGTGAGCTGGCTGTTCACGCTGACCGAGCCGACCCGGTAGCGCTCGCCCTCCTGCAGCGTGAAGGTGACGAAGAAGCTGCGCCGGTCCGGCGACAGCTCGGCGTTGGCGTCCTGCACCTCGAAGTCGGCGTAGCCGTTGCGCAAATAGAAGCGGCGCAGCAGCTCCTTGTCGAACGCGATGCGCTCGGGGTCGTAGTTGTCGGAGGTCGACAGGAACCGCCACCAGATCGACTGGCGGCTGTTGATCACCTCGCGCAGCCGGTCTTCGCCGAAAGCGTGGTTGCCGACGAACGCGATTCGGCTGATCAGGGTCGCCGGGCCTTCGTTGATCTTGTAGACGACGTCGACGCGGTTTTCCGACTGGCGGATGATCTGCGGATCGACCGAGGCGGCGAAGCGGCCGCGCCGCGCATAGAGATCGAGCAGGCGCTGCCGGTCGGCCTGCGCCTGGGCGACGGTGAACACCGCACGCGGCCGCAGCTGCACCTCGTTGCGCAGCTGGTCGTCGGTCAGGTGGCTGTTGCCCTCGAAGGCGACCCGGTCGACGATCGGGTTCTCGGCTACCCGTACCACCAGGGTGCGGCCCTCGCGGTGCAGGTTGACGTCCGAGAACAGCCCGGTCGCGTAGAGCGTCTTGAGGCTGCGGTCCATGCGGTCGGGATCGAACGTGTCGCCGGGCTGCAGCAGCATGTACGAGCGGATGGTGCCGGGCTCGATGCGCTGGTTGCCCTCGACCCGGACCGACTCGATGGTATCGGACGGATTGCCGGCGACCGGCAGCGCCGGCCGGCCACGCGGGATCGCGCGGGTCGGATGGCCGGCGCGGCTCTGCGCCATTGCGGGTGCGGCGAGCACGACCGAGAGCAGGCAGGCCAGAACGAGCTGGGCAGCGCGAAGACGACGCAAAAGCCGGTTCCCCCCCACAGGGATGTCGCAAGGCGCCCGCGAGCCGAGTCGGGCGGCGGACAATAGCGGCGCCTCGGTGCGCGCGCTACCCGCCCGCTCGCCGAGGCGCGCCGCACGATCGGTGCGCCCGTCAGCGCCGCGCGTGGTCTAGCCGATCAGGCCGCTCACCCAGCGGAACAGGCCGAGATGCGTCAGGTCGTTCCAGGTCGCCAGGATGAACAGGCCGACCAGCAGGGCGAAGCCGGCGCGGAACCCGTACTCCTGGGCGCGCGGCGGAATCGGCCGGCCGCGCACCGCCTCGGCGATATAGAACAGCAGGTGGCCGCCATCCAGGATCGGGATCGGGAACAGGTTGATCAACCCGAGATTGATCGACAGCACGGCGATGAATGAAACGAGGCTGGCGATCCCGAGCTGTGCCACCTGCCCCGAGAGCTGGGCGATGCGCAGCGGCCCGCCGATGTCCTCCGTGCTGCGCCGGCCGCTGACCATCTGCCACACGCCCCCGAGCGTGTCGGCGGCGACGTCCCAGGCCTGCACCACCCCGGCGCCGAGGGCGTGCAGCGGCGCGAGCCGCCTGAAGGTGGTCGCCCCGCCGCGGATGCCGAGCAGGCCGATGCGCCGCCCATCCTCTTCGCGCACGTCGGTGGTGACCGGCAGCGTCAGTTCGCCGCCGTCGCGCTGCACGCGCAAGGCGAGCGCGGCGCCGGGGTGCGCCATGACGATGCGCTGGATGTCAGTGAAGTCGCGGATCGGCGCGCCGTCGATCGCCAGCACCCGGTCCTGCGGCTGCAGCCCGGCGCGCGCCGCGGCCGAGCCGGCCAGCACGTCGCCCACCACCGGCAGCGCCACCGGCTGGCCGGCGGTGGCGAACAGCAGCGTGAACAGCACCATCGCCAGCAGGAAATTGGCGACGGGCCCGGCGGCCACGACGATGGCGCGCGAGCCCACGCTCTTGGCGTGGAAGGTGCGCGAGGGCACCCAGTCGGCGCGCACCTCCTCCGGCACGTCCTGCGGCCGTTCCTGGCCGTGCATCTTCACGTAGCCGCCGAGCGGCAGCCAGCCGATCTTCCACTGCGTGCCGTGCCGGTCGGTCCAGGCGGCGAGCGGCCGGCCGAAGCCGATCGAGAACGCTTCCACGTGCACGCCGCGCCAGCGCGCCGCGAGGTAGTGCCCGGCCTCGTGCACGAAGACCAGCACGCCGAGCACCACGGCGAAGGCGACCGCCGTGCGCGCGAAATCCGGGACGATGTGGAACAGCATGGCGGTCGGTTTCTCTCGGATCAGGCGGCCCTGGCCTTGGTGATGCGCTCGGCAGCATGGCGGGCGGCGTCGTCCAGGTCCAGGACCGCCTCCAGCGTGTCGGCCGGCGGCGCGCCGAGCGCGTCGAGCACGCGCGCCGCGGTATGCGCGATCTCGAGAAAGCCGATGCGCCGCGCCAGGAAGGCCTCGACCGCCACCTCGTTGGCCGCCGAGAGCACGGTCGGCGCGCCGCCGCCGGCGCGCAGCGCCTCGCGCGCGAGATGCAGCGCCGGGAAGCGTGCCAGGTCCGGCTCGGAAAACTCCAGCCGGCCGAGCGCCGCGAGGTCGAGCCGCTGCGCCGGTGTCTCCATGCGCGACGGCCAGGCCAGCGTGTGCGCGATCGGCACCCGCATGTCTGGCGAGCCCATCTGCGCGAGCACGCTGCCGTCGCAATAGTAGACCAGGCCGTGCACGACGGATTGCGGGTGGACGAGGACGCCGATGCGCGCCTCCTCGAGATCGAACAGCCTCGCCGCCTCGATCAGCTCGAGGCCCTTGTTCATCAGGGTGGCGGAATCGATGCTGATCTTCGCCCCCATCGACCAGACGGGATGGCGCAGCGCCGCCTCCGGCGTGGCCTGCGCCATCTCCTCGGCGCTCGCGGTGCGGAACGGGCCGCCGGAGGCGGTCAGCACGATGCGGTCGAGGCAGGCGCGGTTGCCGTCGGCCAGCGCCTGGAAGATCGCGTTGTGCTCGGAATCGACGGGCAGCAGGGTGGCGCCGGCGTCGCGCACGGCGCGCAGCATCACCGCCCCGGCGCAGACCAGCGCCTCCTTATTGGCCAGCGCCACCGCCTGGCCGCGGGCGATGGCGGCGAGCGTGGCCCGCAGCCCGGCCGCTCCGGTGATCGCCGCCATCGTCCAATCGGCGGGCAGCGCCGCGGCGGCGACCACCGCCTGCGGGCCGCACGCGGCCTCGATGCCGGTGCCGGACAGCGCCTCGCGCAGCGCGGGATAGCCAGCGGAGTCGCAGAGCACCGCCAGTTCGGCGTTCAGGCGCCGTGCCTGCTCGGCGAGCACGGCGGCGTTGCGGTTGGCGACCAGGGCGCGCACGGCGAAGCGGGCCGGATCGCCCAGCAGCTCGACGGTCTGCCGGCCGACGCTGCCGGTGCTGCCCAGCACGGTCACGCTGCGCGGCGCGGCCTCGGTCATCGCCACAGCGGCATCCCCCGACCGAGGCAGAGCGCCAGCGCCGCCGCCGCAGGTGCCGCGGTCAGCACGCCGTCCAGCCGGTCGAGCAGGCCGCCATGGCCGGGGATCAGCCGGCCGGAATCCTTGACCCCGCAGCGCCGCTTCAGCCCGCTCTCCAGCAGGTCGCCGGCCTGCGCGACGAGACCGAGCCCGCCCGCCACCAGCGCCGCCCGCGAGGTCGCCTCGCCGCCGAGCAGCAGGGCCAGCAGCAGGCCCGTCGCGGTCGCCGCCAGCAATCCGCCGCCGGCGCCGGCCCAGGTCTTGGAGGGCGAGATGCGCGGCGCCAGCCGCGGACCGCCGAGCAGCCGGCCGGCGGCGTAGGCGCCGACATCGCTCGCCCAGACCAGCGGCAGCAGGAACAGCACGTTGGCGCGTCCGGCGCCGCCGTCCTGGCGCAGCCAGATCAGCGCCACCCCGGCCAGGCCGATATAGAGCACGCCGGCCGCCAGCAGCGTCGCCCGGCGGTGCCGCGCGGCCAGGCCCCAGGTGGTCAGCCAGCCGAGGCCGAGCAGCACCAGGCCGAGGCCGGCCTGCCCGACCGACGCGGCCGCTCCCGCCAGCACCGCGAGCGGAACGGCCAGACCGGGCCAGCCCAGCACCCGGGCGCCACAGAGCTGCACCCATTCCGTCGCCAGCCCG
Source organism: Acidisphaera sp. (assembly GCA_019240635.1). Classification (GTDB taxonomy): domain Bacteria; phylum Pseudomonadota; class Alphaproteobacteria; order Acetobacterales; family Acetobacteraceae; genus JAFAYA01. Next base: position 7,232 of record JAFAYA010000009.1, read on the forward strand.
GCGACGCCCAACGCGATCAGCACCGTCCAGGCGGCCGCGCCGAGCCAGATGCAGGCGAGCGCCAGCGGCACCAGCAGCGCCGCCGAGACCGCGCGCTGGCGCAGATCGCCCCAGGTGCGGCGCGCGGCGGGCCGGGCGGCCAGGTCGAGCTCAGGCAGGTCGCGCACCGAACCGCCGCTCCCGCCGGGCGTACTCGTCCAGCGCCTGCCCGAAGTGTTCCGGGGAAAAGTCCGGCCACAGCACGTCCATGAACACGAACTCGGCGTAGGCCGCCTGCCACAGCAGGAAATTGGACAGTCGCCGCTCCCCGGAGGTGCGGATGATCAGGTCCGGGTCGGGCATGCCGGTCGTGGCGAGCAGCCCGGCGAAGGCCGCCTCATCGAGCGAGGCCGGGTCGAGCCGGCCCTGCTGCGCCGCCTCCGCGGCGCGGCGCGCCGCGGCGACGATCTCGTCGCGCGCGCCGTAGGAGAGCGCGACCGTCAGGTTCAGCCGCAGATTGCCGGCGGTGAGCCGTTCGGCCTCGCGCAGCAGCGCCTGGATGTCCTCGGCGAAGCGACCGCGCTCGCCGATCACGCGCAGCCGCACGCCGTTGCGCGCCAACTCGGCGACCTCGCTCTTGAGATAGTGGCGCAGCAGGCCGGTGAGGTCGGTCACCTCGCCGGCCGGGCGGCGCCAGTTCTCGCTGCTGAAGGCGTAGAGCGTGAGCCAGCCGACGCGGTGGCTGATCGCCGCCTCGATGGTGCGGCGCACCGCCTGCGCGCCGGCGCGGTGGCCGGCGATGCGCGGCAGGCCGCGCGCGCCGGCCCAGCGGCCGTTGCCGTCCATGATGATGGCGATATGCGCCGGCACGCCGCCGGGCGCGGCCGGACGCTCGCGCGCCGCGGAGGGGAGGGTGGCCGGCATCGGCGTCGTCAGACCTGCTTGATCTCTTTGTCCTTGTCGGCCAGCGCGTCGTCGATGCGCTTGACGTGCTGGTCGGTCAGCTTCTGCACCTCCTCCGACCAGCGGCCGAGATCGTCCTCGCTGATCTCGCCCTTCTTCTCGAACGCCTTGACGTGGTCCATGCCGTCACGCCGCACGCCGCGCACCGCGACGCGCGCCCCCTCCGCGTAGCGCGCCGCCGCCTTCGCCAGCTCGATCCGCCGCTCGGCGGTGAGCTGCGGGATCGGCACGCGCACCATCTGCCCGTCCGAGGACGGATTGAGACCGAGCCCGGCGTCGCGGATCGCGCGTTCGACGTGGCCGACCAGGCTGCGATCCCAGACCTGCACGGTGATCATGCGCGGCTCCGGCACGTTCACCGTGCCGACCTGGGCTAGCGGCATCTCCGTGCCGTACGCCGCCACGCGCACCGGCTCCAGCAGTGCAGGGCTGGCGCGGCCGGTGCGCAGGCCGCCGAACTCGCGCCGGAGCGTCTCCAGCGCGCTGTCCATGCGGCGGGTGAGGTCCTGCTTGAGCTTGTTCAGATCGGCCGCCACGGTTCTTTCCTCCCCTTATTGCGGCTCGGTGATCCGGGTGAACCGTCCCTGGCCGCGCATGACCTGCACGAAAGCACCGGACGCGTGGATGTTGAAGACCAGGATGGGCAGGCCGTTCTCGCGCGCCAGGCTGATCGCCGCCGCGTCCATCACCGCGAGGTCGCGCGACAGCACGTCGAGATAGGTCAGTTCGTCGTAGCGCTCGGCGTCGGGGAAGCGGCGGGGATCGGCGGAATAGACGCCGTCCACCTGCGTGCCCTTCAGCAGGGCGTCGCACTTCATCTCCGCCGCGCGCAGCGCCGCCGCGGTGTCGGTGGTGAAGAACGGGTTGCCGGTGCCGGCGCCGAAGATCACCACGCGGCCCTTCTCCATGTGCCGCTCGGCGCGGCGGCGGATATAGGGCTCGCAGACGCTGGCCATCGGGATCGCCGACTGCACGCGGGTGGGCACGTCGCGCTTTTCGAGCGCGCTCTGCACGGCCAGCGAATTCATCACGGTGGCCAGCATGCCGATATAGTCGGCCTGGGCGCGGTCCATGCCGCTGGCGGCGGCGGAGACGCCGCGGAAGATGTTGCCGCCGCCGATCACCAGGCAGACCTGCACGCCGAGTGCGACGACGTCGCCGATGTCGCGGGCGATCGCCTGCACGGTTTCCGAATCGAGCCCGTATTCGCGCCGCCCCATCAGCGCCTCGCCGGATATTTTTAACAGGACTCGCTTGTAGGCCGGCTGCTCGTTCAGCTCGATCCTAGGGCCCTTGTAGGCCGGCTGTTCGCTCATGCGGTCCTGCGGCAGGGGCGACGGAAGCTACCGGGGCAAGCCTCACCGGACAAGCGAAAGCGCCTCAGGCTTCCGTTTCGGCCGGGCGCTCCACGCCCTCGCCGAGCTGGAAGCGCGCGAAGCCGGCGAGCTTCGCGCCGGATTTCTGCAGCACCGCCTTCACCCGGCTCTCCCCGTCATGCACCCAGACCTGCTCGAGCAGCACGACCTCTTCGTAGTATTTGCGG
>JAFAYA010000098.1 GCA_019240635.1 Acidisphaera sp.
GGTCCGTACGATGAGCAGAACGTGTTCGCGAAAATCCTGCGCGGCGAAATCCCGAACCGGACGGTGTTCGAGGACCAGCACGCGCTGGCGTTCCACGACATCGCGCCGCAGGCGCCGGTGCACGTGCTGGTCATTCCGAAGGGCGCCTATGTCTCGCTCGCCGACTTCACGGCGCGGGCGAGCGAGGCCGAGATCGCCGGCTTCTTCCGTGCGGTCGGCCGGGTCGCCAAGGCCCTGGAGCTGGAGACGCCCGGCTATCGCGTGCTGACCAACATCGGCGGGCATGGCGGGCAGGAGGTGGCGCACTTCCACGTCCACCTGTTCGGCGGCCGGCCGCTCGGGCGCATGCTGGCCACCTGACGCGCGCCCCCTCATGCGCGCCACGTGACAGGGCCGGCGGCGGAGGCTCTTATTCGGCGATGGACCTGCCGCCCGCCACCATCGCGCCGCCGCTGCTGCTGCTCCAGCCGGACCTGCAGACGGTGCCGCTGGTCTTCGCCTCCCCGCATTCCGGCCGCGACTACCCACCCGACTTCGTCGCCGAGACGCGGCTCGATCCGCTGAACCTGCGCCGCAGCGAAGACAGTTTCGTCGACGAGCTGTTCGCCGCGGCGCCGGCGCACGGCGCGCCGCTGCTCGCGGCCACCTTTCCCCGCGCCTTCTGCGACCCGAACCGCGAGGCCTGGGAACTCGACCCCGCGATGTTCGAGGAGGAGCTGCCGTCCTGGGTAAACACGTCGAGCGCCCGGGTCGGCGCGGGGCTCGGCACGATCGCCCGCATCGTCGCCTCCGGCGAGTCGATCTACCGGCGCAAGCTGCGCTTCGCCGAGGCTGAGGACCGGATCCGCGATTTTTGGGAGCCCTATCACGCCGCTTTGCGCCAGCTCATCCGGGGCACGCGGCGGCGCTTCGGCGCCTGCCTGCTGATCGACTGCCATTCCATGCCGGCGAACGGCCTGCCCGGGCGCTGCGGCGCCGACTTCGTGCTCGGCGACGCCCACGGCACCGCCTGCGCGCCGCACGTGACGCGCCGGGTCGAGCAGTTCCTGGCCGGGCTCGGCTACCTCGTGCGACGCAACGACCCCTATGCCGGCGGCTTCGTGACCCGCCACTACAGCCGGCCGCGCGAAGCCGTGCATGCGCTGCAGATCGAGATCGCCCGCGGCCTCTACATGAACGAGGCGAGGATCGAGCGGCTGCCCCGCTTCGTGCTGCTGCAGCGCGACCTGACCCGCCTGATCGCCACGCTGGCGGCGGCCGGTCCGGGGCTGCTGGCTTCCTGAGGGAAAACAGAGAGGGCAAAAAAAATGGCGGCGCTTGTGGCGCCGCCAAGTTTAGGGAGGAAACGTCCAAGAAAAGCAGACAGCGCGGCTAGGCCGCATTGCTGCGATGCACAAGCTAAGCGCTCCGCGGGCGATCTGCAAGCGAAATTTTGCATCGCAGCATAACCGCGGAGGGACAGAAATGCCGCGCCCGCCAGTCATGTCGGCGTTCCCGCTCAAGCGTACTTTGAGCGGCAGAAATCACATTCCCGGGATTACCGGCCCCCCAACCTCCCGCTGCGGGTGAGGTCTCGGAGTGTCGCGAGCCGGGCGAGGGCTGCGCCGGCGACCCGAGGCGTCAGGAGTCGGCGAATTCGCTCCGGATCGCCGCGCTGTGCTCGCCGATCGCCGGCACCGGCCCGAGCGCGCGCGGCCCGTCGCTGGTGAGGACGGGCGGTGCCACGAGCGACAGCTTCCCCGTGGGCGTCTCGACGGTCGTCCGCCGCAGCGCCGGATGCGCGGCCAGGCCCCGCACGTCGTTCACAAAACCGTAGGCGGTGTTCGCGGCGCGCAGCTTCTCCGCCGACTGCGCACGGGTCAGCCGGGCAAAGGCGGCAGCGATATGCCCGTCCACCTCCGGGCGGTTCTCCACGCGGGCGAAGTTGGTCTGAAACCCCGGCCGCTGCGGCAGGTCCGGCTCCTCCAGGAAGCGGGTGCAGAAATCCGCCCATTCCCGCTCGTTCTGGATGGAGATCAGCACCAGCGTCCCGTCCGCGGTCGGGAAGGCGCCGTACGGACAGATCGAGGGATGCGCGAGTCCGAGCCGCGGCGGCATTTGGCCGGTGCCCTCGTAGTAGAGCAGCGGCACGTTCATCCAATCGGCCATGCCGTCGAACAGGCTGACCTTCAGCCCGCTGCCGCGGCCGGTGGTGCCGCGCGCGATCAGCGCCTCCAGGATGCCGGCATGCGCCGCCATGCCGCAGGCGATGTCGCAGGCCGAGACGCCGACCCGTCCCGGCCCGGCGGGATGGCCGGTGACCATGGCCAGCCCGCTCTCCGCCTGCACCAACAGGTCGTAGGCTTTCATGGAGGCATACGGCCCGGTGTCGCCGTAGCCGGAGATGTCCACGGTGATCAGCCGGGGAAACACCTGGCGCAGCGCCTCCGCGCCGAGCCCGGCGCGCGCGGCGGCACCGGGCGCGAGGTTCTGGATGAACACGTCGGCGCGCGACAGCATCCGCCGCAGCAGCGCCGCATCGTCCGCCCGCTTGATGTCGGCCACCAGGCTCTGCTTGCCGCGGTTGAGCCACACGAAGTAGCTGGACATGCCGTTCGCCGCCCGGTCGTAGCCGCGCGCGAAATCGCCTTCCGGCCGCTCGATCTTGATCACCCTCGCCCCGGCATCCGCCAGGCGCGAGCTGCAATAGGGTGCCGCCACCGCCTGCTCGAGGCTGACCACCAGCAGCCCGTCGAGCGCGCCCGCCATCAGTAGCTGCGGGGCAGGCCGAGCACGTGCTCGGCGACGTAGGAGAGGATCAGGTTCGTGCTGATCGGCGCCACCTGGTAGAGCCGGCACTCCCGGTATTTGCGCTCGATGTCGTACTCTTCCGCAAACGCGAATCCGCCATGCGTCTGGATGCAGGCCTCTGCCGCCGCCCAGGCCGCCTCAGCCGCCAGTAGCTTGGCCATGTTCGCCTGCTCGCCGCAATGCAAGCCGGCCTCGAAGCGCGCGAGCCCCTCGTGCAGCAGCAGCTCCGCCGCGCGCCACTGCGCGTAGGCGCGGGCGATCGGGAACTGGATGCCCTGGTTCTGGCCGATCGGACGGCTGAACACCACGCGCTCCCTGGCATAGGCGACCGATTTTTCCGTGAACCACCTCGCGTCGCCGATGCTCTCGGAGGCGATCAGCAGCCGCTCGGCGTTCATGCCGTCCAGGATGTAGCGGAAGCCGCGACCCTCCTCGCCGACCAGGTTCTCGGCGGGGACGATCATGTTGTCGAAGAAGATTTCGCAGGTGTTGTGGTTCATCATCGTGCGGATCGGCCGGATGGTGAGCCCGTTGCCGAGGGCCGCGCGCATGTCGATGATGAAGGTGGAGAGCCCCTCGGTGCGCTTGGCGACCTGCTCCTTGGGCGTGGTGCGGGCGAGCAATAGCATCAGATCGGAGTGCTCGGCGCGGCTGGTCCACACTTTTTGCCCGTTCACCACGTAGCGGTCGCCCTCGCGGCGGGCGAAGGTGCGCAGGCTCGTCGTGTCGGTGCCGCTGGTCGGCTCGGTGACGCCGAACGCCTGCAGGCGCAGCGCGCCGTCGGCGATCTTCGGCAGGTAGTCCCCCTTCTGCGCCGGCGAGCCGTGCCGGAGGATGGTGCCCATGATGTACATCTGGGCGTGGCAGGCGGCGCCGTTGCAGCCGAAGGCGTGCACGGTCTCCAGGATCGCGGCGGCGGCGGAGAGCGGCAGCCCGGCGCCGCCGTATTCCTCGGGGATCAGTGCCGCGAGGTACCCCGCCTCGGTGAGCGCCTGCACGAACTCCGTGGGGTAGCCGCGCACCTCGTCGAGCTTGCGCCAGTACTCCCCGGGGAAGCGCGCGCAGAGCTTTGCCACCTCTTCGCGGATTTCGGCGTGCTGCTCGGCTGCCGCAAGCGGCTGGTCCATCGGCGCCTGCCCGACGCTGGTACGACGCCCGATTAGGCCGCTACCGTCCGGCGCGCGCAATCCCTGCCGTGCGATCTGCCGGCCCGCTGCCAGCCGGCTCCGTCGGTCGGCTCGGCTGGTGGATGCGCAAACCTGGTCCGACGCAGTATATACTTCTTGTGCTGTATATCCAGCCGGAGAGCCGAGCCATGCAGGTCGGGAAGTGGGGCAACAGCCTGGCGGTGCGGCTACCCGCGTCGGTGGTCGAACTGCTCGGTCTGCGCGAGGGCGACGAGATCGAGATCGAGATCGCCGGCGAGCGCGCTTTCAAGGTGAGCCGGGATACCAGCCGGGAGCGCGCGCTGGAGCGGCTGAAGGCGCTGCGACGTCCGCTTCCGCCAGGCTTCAGGTTCAGCCGGGACGAGGCGAATGAGCGATGAGGGATTTTTCGACACCAATGTCCTGGTCTATGCGGTGGCGCGGGACGATCCGCGGGCGCCCGTTGCGGCCGACCTGCTTGCACGGGGCGGCCGCATCAGCGTTCAGGTGCTGAACGAATTCGCCAGCACCGCCCGGCGCCGACTCAAGTGGCCCTGGGCGGAGGTAATGGACGCGCTGGCGGCTTTTCGTGTCCTCTGCCCGGCGCCGCTGCCGATCGGCGTCGGGACGCACGAGGCGGCGCTGGAAATTGCCGCGCGGGACGGGTTCGCCTTCTACGACGCGCTGATCGTGGCCGCGGCGCTCGAAGCAGGCTGCGGCACGCTCTGGTCGGAGGACATGCAGCACGGCCAGGTGATCAGCGGGCGTCTGACCGTGCGCAATCCATTCGCGCGGCGCTGAGCGTGGCGGATCGCCGCCTCGCATCTTGTGCGCGACCGGCGAGGCCGGCAGCATGCCGGGATGCACGCACCGGCCTGGCAGGACCAAGTTTTTGAGGCGCTGAGGCGGGCGCGCGTCCGCCAGGTCGGCTATGTGCCCGACGCCGGCCACAGCCGGCTGATCGAGCGCGCCCACGCCGAGCCCGAGATGCAGGCCGTGGTGCTGACGACCGAGGAGGAGGGCGTGGCGCTGGCCGCCGGCGCCTGGCTCGGCGGCCAACGCGCTGTGCTGCTGATGCAGTCCTCGGGCGTCGGCAACTGCATCAACATGCTGTCCCTGCCGGTGAACTGCCGCATGCCGTTCCTGACGCTGGTGACGATGCGCGGCGAGTGGGGCGAGTTCAACCCCTGGCAGGTGCCGATGGGCGGCGCCGCGGAGGCCGCGCTGCGGCTGGCCGGCGTGCACGTGCACCGGGCGGAGACCCCCGCCGAAGTGGCCGACATGGTGGCCGCCGCCGCCGTCCTGGCCTTCGACTCCCGCGTCCCCGTCGCGGTGCTGCTCGCGCAGCGGCTGATCGGCGCAAAAGTGTTCGTGGAATGAGCGGCACGCTCGACCGGCGCGCGGTGGTCGCCGCCCTGCTGCGCGACCCCGGCGACCTGCTGGTCGTCACCGGCCTCGGCTCGACCACCTACGACGCCGGCGCGGCCGGCGACCGGGCGGAGAATTTCTACCTCTGGGGCGCGATGGGGGCCGCCGCCATGATGGGTCTCGGCCTGGCGCTGGCCCGGCCGGAGCGGCGCGTGCTGGTGCTGACCGGGGACGGCGAGATGCTGATGGGCCTCGGCGCTCTCGCCAGCATCGGCGCGCTGCGCCCGGCGAACCTGGCCATCGCGGTGATGGACAATGGCCGCTACGGCGAGACCGGGTCGCAGCGCAGCCATACCGATCTCGGTACCGACCTCGCGGCCGTCGCCGCCGCCTGCGGCTGGGCGGCGACCGCGGTCATCGGCGACATGGCGGGGGTGGAGGCGCTGCGCCCACGGCTGCGGCGCGAGGCGCTGTTCGCGGTCGTGCGCATCTCCGCCGCCGAAGTGCCACGCGCGCTGCCGCCGCGGGACGGCGCGCTGCTCCAGCACCGGTTTCGCGCCAGCCTGGGCATCGCGGAGACCTGATCCCCCCGCCCCGGCCGCCCGTAACAATATCCGATCTGGTCCTTACCCGGGCAGTCGGGAATAATCCCGGGCAGGCTGGCTTACGTTCTGTTCACGGCGGTTCCAGGAAGCTGCAAGGTCATGCAACCAACTGTGCGGGCTCCCCGGCGCGCCGTATCGAGCCGCCTATCGTGACAGGATGGACGCAATGAGTGATCGCAAGGCGGGCTTGCGCGGCGCCGGTCTTGCGATGCTTGCCGTCTGCCTGCTGGCATTGCTGGGTGGCGGCTGGCTCCTGCTCGCCCGCTCCCGGGCCGACGAGCCGGCCAGCCAGCCCGCGCCGACGAGCGTGCCGGTCACCGCCGCCGAGGCGACGCGCCGCGATGTGCCGGTGAACCTGACGGGCATCGGCAACGTGCAGGCGCTCAATTCCGTGCTGGTGCGCGCCCGGGTGGACGGCACGCTCGACAGCCTGAACTTCACCGAGGGCCAGGAGGTGAAGCAGGGCGACCTGCTCGCGGTCATCGACCCGCGGCCATACAAGGCCACGCTCGACCAGGCGCAGGCCAAGAAGGCGCAGGACGAGGCACAGCTCGAGAACGCGAAGCTCGACCTCGCGCGCTATACCAGCCTGGCGCGCAGCCAGTTCGCCTCCCGCCAGAGCGTCGATACCCAGCAGGCGATGGTCAACCAGCTCGCCGCGACCGTGCAGGGCGACGACGCGACCATCGAGGCGGCGGCGCTGAACCTCTCCTTCACCCATGTCACTGCGCCTCTCGACGGACGGGCCGGGCTGCGTCAGGTCGATCCCGGCAACCTCATCCACGCCACCGATACGACCGGCCTGGTGACGATCACCCAGCTGCATCCGATCGCTGTCGTATTCACCCTGCCCGAGCAGGACCTGCCGCAGGTGGAGGATGGCATGCGCGCCGGCACGCTGCCGGTGCTGGCCTACGATTCGCGCGACCGCGCAAAGCTGGCGGAGGGCAAGCTGCTGACGCCTGACAACACGATCGATACCACGACCGGCACGTTCCGGCTCAAGGCGATCTTCCCGAATCCCGACGACCGGCTCTGGCCGGGCCAGTTCGTCACCGTTCGCGTGCAGGTCGCGACCGACCACAACGTCGTCACCGTGCCCAGCCAGGCGGTGCAGCGCGGCCAGGACGGGCTGTTCGTGTTCGTGGTCAAGCCGGACTCGACGGTGGCGGTGCAGCCGGTGGAGATGCCGCTCGACGAGGACGGCACGGCGGTGGTCGCGAAAGGCCTGAGCGGCGGCGAGCAGGTGGTGGTGAATGGCCAGTCGCGGCTCTCCAATGGCACCCGGGTATCGGCGAACGGCAGTGCTCCGGTACCGTCCACGCCAGCGCCGCCGTCCGGCACCTGACGGCCGCGCATGAGCATCTCCACCCCGTTCATCCGTCGGCCGATCGGCACCTCGCTGCTGATGGCGGCGTTCTTGCTGGCCGGCATCGCCGCCTATCCGTTCCTGCCGGTCGCGCCGCTGCCCAACGTCGATTTCCCGACCATTGTGGTCAACGCCAGCTTCCCCGGCGCCAGCCCGGAGACCATGGCCTCCGCCGTCGCGACGCCGCTCGAGGAGCATTTCGCGCTGATCCCCGGCGTCGACCAGATGACCTCGATCAGCGTGCTCGGTCAGGCGCAGATCACGATCCAGTTCGATCTCAACCGGAACATCGATGCGGCGGCCGGCGACGTGCAGGCGCAGATCAACGCCTCCGGCGGACAGTTGCCGAAGAACCTGCCGAGCCCGCCGACCTACTGGAAGTCCAACCCCGCCGACAGCCCCATCCTGATCCTCGCGGCGCAGTCGGACACGATGCCGCTGACCGAGGTCGACGACTACGCCGAGAACGTGATCAGCCAGCAGCTGTCGCAGATACAGGGCATCGGCCAGGTGTTCCTCGGCGGCCAGCAGAAGCCGGCGATCCGGGTGCAGATCGACCCGGCGAAGCTCGCCTCCCGCGGCATGACGCTCGAAGACGTGCGCCAGGTGATCACCAATGCGACGGTCGACAGCCCGAAGGGCAGCATCGACGGACCGAACCGCTCCTTCGCGATCTATGACAACGACCAGATCACCAAGGCCGCCGCGTTCAACGACGTCATCATCGCCTACCGCAACGGCTCGCCGGTGCGCATCCGCGACATCGGCCGCGCGGTGGACGGCGCCCAGAACCGGGAGCTGGCCGGCTGGCAGTCCGGCAAGCGCGGCATCCAGCTCGTGTTGTTCAAGTCTCCGGGCGCCAACGTCATCGACACGGTCAAGCGCGTGCAGGCCAAGCTGCCGGTACTGGAGGCGTCGATCCCGCCGGCGATCCACGTCTCCACCGTCATGGACCGCACCGTCACCATCCGCGCGTCGGTGAACGACGTCGAGTTCACGCTGGCGCTGGCCATCAGCCTCGTGGTGATGGTGATCTTCCTGTTCCTGCGCAGCCTGTGGGCGACGGTGATCCCGAGCATCACCGTGCCGCTGGCCTTGGTCGGCACGCTCGGCATCATGTACGTGATCGGCTACAGCCTCGACAACCTCTCGCTGATGGGGCTGACGATCGCGGTGGGGTTCGTGGTCGATGACGCGATCGTCATGCTGGAGAACATCGTTCGGCACATCGAGGAGGGGGAGAAGCCGTTCGACGCGGCGCTCAAGGGCGCGGCGGAGATCGGGTTCACGATCGTCTCGATCAGCATCAGCCTGATCGCGGTGTTCATCCCGCTGCTGCTGATGGGCGGCAACGTCGGACGGCTGTTCCGGGAGTTCGCGATGACGGTCACCATCGCGGTGATGGTCTCGGCGGTGGTCTCGCTGACGCTGACGCCGATGATGTGCTCGCGGTTTCTGCGCCACGACGAGGGCAAGCACGGCTGGTTCTACCGGACGATCGAGCGGGCCTTCGAGCTGGTCGTCGGCTTCTACGAGCGCACGCTGGATATCGCGCTGCGGTTCCGCTTTCTCACCCTGCTCGTCTTCCTGGCCACCGTGTCGGTCACGGTCCTGCTCTACGTGTTCATTCCGAAGGGCTTCTTCCCGTCGCAGGATACCGGCGTGATCATGGGGGTCTCCGAAGGGGCGCAGGACGTCTCGTTCGAGGAGATGTCCCGACGCCAGGAGGCGCTTGACAAGATCATCCAGGACGATCCGAACGTCGCCGCCTACTCCGCCACCGTCGGCTCGGGCGTCGGCGGCCAGACCGTCAACAACGGCCGCATCTTCATCAGCCTCAAGCCGTTCGATCAGCGCAAGCTGACGGCCGATCAGATCATCGACGAGCTGCGGCCCAAGCTCGCCGCCGTCGAGGGCGCGCGCCTGTTCCTGCAGGCCGCGCAGGACATCCGCGTCGGCGGACGCCTGTCGCGCACCCAGTACCAGTTCACGCTGCAGGACCCCGATCTCGATGAACTCGACAGCTGGGCGCCGAAAGTGCTGGACCGCCTGAAGACCTTGCCGATGCTGCGCGATGTCGCGACCGACCAGCAGATGGCCGGCACGACGGCGACGCTCACCATCGACCGTGACCGCGCGGCGCGGTTCGGCGTGCAGCCGCAGCAGATCGACGACACGCTCTACGACGCATTCGGCCAGCGCGAGGTGACGCAGTATTTCACCCAGCTCAATACGTACTACGTAATCCTCGAAGTGTCGCCCGGACTTGTCGGCACGGTGGACACGCTGAACGAGCTCTACGTGCGCTCCTCGACCGGGCAGGCGGTGCCGCTTTCGACCTTCGTGACGGTGGACACCAACAAGCTCGCCGCGCTTTCGGTCAGCCACCAGAGCATGTTCCCGGCGGTGACCATCTCGTTCAACCTGGCGCCGGGCGCCGCACTCGGCGACGCGGTGAAGGCGATCGAGCAGGCGGAATCGCAGATGGGCCTGCCCTTCGCGGTGCAGGGTTCGTTCCAGGGCACCGCGCAGGCGTTCCAGTCCTCGCTGAGCAGCCAGCCCTACCTGATCGCGGCGGCGCTGATCACCGTCTACATCATCCTCGGCATCCTGTACGAGAGCTACATCCTGCCGCTGACCATCCTCTCGACCCTGCCTTCGGCGGGCGTCGGCGCGCTGCTGATGCTGCTGGTCATGCGCTACGACCTCAGCGTGATCGCGCTGATCGGCATCATCCTGCTGATCGGCATCGTCAAGAAGAACGGCATCATGATGGTGGATTTCGCGATCACCGCGGAACGGCGAGACGGGATGTCGCCGCTGAATGCAATCCGCACCGCCTGCCTGCTGCGCTTCCGGCCTATCCTGATGACGACGATGGCAGCGCTGCTGAGCGGGCTGCCGCTGATGCTGTCGAGCGGCGCCGGGGCCGAGCTGCGGCGGCCGCTCGGCATCGCCATGGTCGGCGGGCTGGCGCTCAGCCAGATGCTGACGCTCTACACGACGCCGGTGATCTATCTCTACCTCGACCGGCTGCAGCACTGGCTGATGCCGCGCCGCACCTCGCGCATGCCCTCGCTGGCATCGAAGATGGGCGCCGCGGACTGACGGTGTCGCCTGGGCCGGTGCGGGCGCAGGCAATCCATCCGGTGCCGCTTTCGTTTCGGCGACCCATGAGCACCGTTCTCGCGGTACCCCGGTGCGAGACCCGGGCGGATTTGTCTGGACCGGTCCGGGCTCTCTCGTCCCGCATCCAGGCGATCGCATCCACCCTGGATGAGGACGGAGGCATTCATGCGCCGGAGCCCGAACGAGCGGCGGAGCCGGGATCTCGGGACCTATCTGCGGCGGCCGGCGCCGGACCGGGTGCTGGTGGAAGCGGCCGCCCATTTCGGTCGGCACGCGCTTCCGGAGCCTGACTGATGCCGCGCGCCGTGGAAGTGCTCGCCGCGTTTCACCGGCTGCCGGTGGTGCCGCTCGACCGCATCACCGGCGGGCGGCCGGTGCTGGTCGTCGCACCGCATCCGGATGACGAAAGCCTCGGCTGCGGCGGCATGATCGCCGAAGCCGCCGCCCGCGGTCAGGGAGTGCAGGTGGCGGTGCTGACCGACGGCACCGGCTCGCACCGCAACTCCCGCCACTTTCCGCCGCCGCGCCTGCGGGCGCTGCGCGAAGCCGAGGCGCGCCGGGCCGTTGCGGCACTCGGCCTCGATCCCTCTGTCCTGCACTTCCTCGGCCTGCCCGACACCGCAGCGCCGCTGGAGGGACCGCCGTTCGAGGCGGCGGTGGCCGCACTCGCGCGGATCGTGCGCGCGCACGGCATCGCCACGATCCTCGCAACCTGGGAGCACGACCCGCATTGCGACCATCTCGCCGCGCACCGGATCGCAGCGGCCGCCGCGGCACGCACGCGGACCCGCCACGTAGCCTATCCGGTCTGGGGCTGGACCTTGCCGGACGACCAGCCCCTGCCGGAGCAGCCGGTGCGCGGCGCGCGGCTCGACATCACCGGGCATCTGCCGGCCAAGCGGCGGGCGATCGCCGCGCACGCCTCGCAGCACGGCGCGGTGATCGACGACGATCCAGACGGATTCGTGCTGCCGCCCCACCTGCTCGCGGCGTTCGATGCCGCGTACGAGACCTTCCTGGAGGTCGCGTGAACGTCCGCGCCTCGGTGCCGCCGGCCTATTTCGACGGCCTCTATGCGCGCGCCGCCGACCCCTGGGGGTTTTCGACCAGCGCGTACGAGCGCGACAAATACGCCGCCACCCTGCGCGCCCTGCCGGCCCGGCGGTTCCGCGATGCGGTGGAAGTCGGCTGCTCGATCGGCGTACTGACGCGGCGGCTGGCGGCGCGCTGCCACCGGCTGCTCGGCGTCGATGTCGCGGAAACCGCGCTGGCACGGGCGCGCGAGAGTTGCGCGGACCTGTCGCACGTCGCATTCCGCCGCATGCAGGTACCGCGGGAATGGCCGGACGGCCGCTTCGACCTCGTGCTGTTCTCGGAAGTGCTGTACTTCCTGTCGCCGCAGGACATTCGTGGCGTCGCCGCGGCGGCGTTGGCGACGCGGGCAGCGGATGGCGTGTTCCTGCTCGTGAACTGGACCGGGCGCGGCGACAATCCTTGCAGCGGCGATGAGGCGGCGCAGCTGTTCACGGAAGCCTGCGCCGGCACCCTGCGTGTCAGCGCGGCGCTGCGCGCACCGCAATACCGGCTGGACCTGCTGACGCCGCCCGGCTGAGCGTCTGCTCCCGGGCCAGCGCATCCCGGATATCCCGCGCCCGCGCGGTCTGGTACGGCAATTCGGTCACCGGCACGCGCCGGCGCTGCAGGACCGGGCTGGCCGCCTCCATCTTCGACCAGGCGAGGCCAAACCGGCCGGCCTCTATAAGGGCGGCGATCTGCCTCGCCGGGAGTGCCAGAGATTCGGCCAGGCGTTTCGCGCCGCCGCGCGGCGGCACGCCGCGGCAGGCGGACCGCACCGCCGCGCGCAGCCGGCCGCGCCGCACGGCGTCGGCCACCGGCTCCAGCCGGTCGTCGAGCAGTTCGTCGGGCGCGTCGATACGTCGGCGCATCGTGTCGGCCATGCCCCCGGTCGCCCGCCCGACGGTGCGGCCGGACACCTCCACCCACACCTCCGGCGCGTGGCGGATGCGCGCCTCGGTGCGGCGTAGCGCCTCGAAGAAGGCGCGGTCCTCGCCGATCGGCAGGCCGGGCATGCCGCCGGCGCGGCGATAGGCGTCCGCGGTGACGGCGATGCTGGCGCCGGAATGCTGGTCGTGCCGCGGCCAGGGATCCGCGGGATCCGGATCGAGCAGCGCGTGGATCTGGTCGAGCAGGGCGGCGTAGGCGCATTCCCGCGCGTCGTCCTCGTGCAGCCGGGCGGGGATCAGCGTCGCCTCCTCCGGATCGATCTCGGCGCGGCCGGCGACCGCGTCGGCGCCGCGGCGCAGCGCCCGCAGGTTGGCGGCGACCCAGCCGGGCGGCGCCCGGCTGTCGGCGTCGGTGGTCAGCAGCACCCCGTCCGGTCCGCACAGTCGCGCGGCGTGCCGGCACGCCAGCCGTCGCGCCTCTCCGGCGTGGGCCCTGGCGGCCGGCAGGCTGCGCTCGACGATGTGCAGCGGCAGCGGGCAGGACGGCGCGAGCGCCCGCAGCAGCGCGGCCGTGCCGTCCGTGCAGTCGTTCAGCAGCAGCACGAGCTCGAAGGGCGGCGCGGCGCGCTGCGCGGCCAGCGCTCCGAGGCAGGCGCCGATGCGCTCTTCTTCGTTCTTGACGGGGATGGCGACGACGATGCGGGGCGGCGATTTTCGGGGGACAAGCGGAACGACGGGGGCGTTCACGGGCGCTCCGATCAACGGTTGCGGCGCGGCCCCCTGCGACGGCTGCCGCAAACGGCGCGGCGGTCGAAACCCCCGGTGGCTCGCCCGGTTCCCTGTCGAGCCCGATTACACGCGGGCGTGAGGTGCGTTGTCACCGAAATGCCACGCTAGTGGTCCGATCGCGGCACTCGGTTCCCGGCAGCACCGGCGGGTTGCGAGTGCAGCGGCACCGCTCGGATCACTGTGTCGGTTCGATCCCGCACCATCCGGCGATGGTCAGTGCGAGCACCCGCGTGACCTCGTGCATGGCGGCCAGCCCGACGCTCTCGTCGATGCCGTGGATGCTGTCCGCCTCGGGGCCGTAGCAGGTCGCCTGGGCGCCGCCGTAGAGCGTGTAGAAGCGGGCGTCGGTCAGCGCCGCCGCGGCGTAGTGGCGCGGCGCCTGGCCGGTCACGGCGCGATGGCAGTCGGCGACGGCGCGGGCGATCGGCTGGTCGGGATCGAACACCGCGCCGTCCGCCATGAAGCCGCGGAACGCCACCGCCAGCCTGGCGCCGGCGAGCCGCGGATCGGTGCCCGCATCCGCCACCAGCCGCTCGATCTCGCGCGCCACGTCGCGGCAGGAGCGGCCGGGCATGACGCCGACGCGCAGGCCGACGCGCGCGCGGGTCGGCACCGAGCTGTTCCACTCTCCGCCCTCGATCGTGCCGAAATTGACGTTGATCGGGTGATTGTGGCCGGCGAAGGCGGGATGCCGGTGCTCCGCCCGGTTCATCGCCGTTTCGTACTCCTTGAATTTCTGGGCGACCACGTAGGCCGCCTCGATCGCGTTCACCCCCGCCTGCATGTCGCGCACATGCGCCGGGCGGCCGGTCACGGTCACCCAGGCCCAGACCACGCCGACCTCGGCGACATAGAGCGCCGTGAACCCCGGGCCGGGCTCGGGGATGACGCAGGCGTCGGGCCGTGGCAGCGCCTGCATGACCGCGAGCGCGCCGTTGCCGGTGCACTCCTCCTCGATCACCGCCGCCATCTGCAGTTCGGCCGCCGGCTGCAGGCCGGCCAGCCGCAGCGCCCGCCACGCCATCACCGCCGAGACCAGGCCCGCCTTCATGTCGCCGGCGCCGCGGCCATACATGCGCCCGTCGCGCACCGCGGGCTCGAACGGCGGGGTCGCCCACAGATCGCCCGCCCCCTCCGGCACCACGTCGACATGGCCCTGCAGCATCAGGCTGCGCCCGCGCGCCGCGCGCGGCCGGTGCATCGCCGCCACGTTATCCCGCCCGGCATAGTCGATCAGCGGCGGCGAGAAGCCGGGATGGCCGGCCAGCGCCGCCGCATCCACCGGCACGCGGAACGGCGCGAGCCCGCTCTCCGCATAGGCCGCCGCCATGTCCTCCAGGCACGATTGCTCCTGCCCGAGCAGGCTGCGGTGGCGCACCAGGCGCGCCAGCAGCGCCACCGCCTCTCCCTCCAGCGCCGCGACGGCGTCGAGGATGGCGCGCCGGGCGCCCGGATCGATCGGCAGCGGCGTGTCCATGCAAGGAGCGTAGGGGCCGGCGGGTGCGTTTCCCAGGGCGGGCCGACGCGATATGCTGCGCCACCCGCCAGGATCGAGTGATGTCCAACGCCGACTGGGAGATCCCGCCAAAGCTCCAGCCCGACCCCGACGACTACGCGTTCGACCTGGAGCGCGCCCTGCAGGCCGTCGTCGGGCTGCGCAGCAATGTGCCCTCGGACGCCTTCACCGCCCACTCCCTCGGCACCGAGCGCGCCGGCAGCGGCGTGGTGATCCGCGCCGACGGGCTGGTGCTCACCATCGGATATTTGATCGCCGAGGCGGAGTCCGTCTGGCTGATCTCGGCCGACGGCCGCGCCACTCCCGGGCACGCGCTGGCCTATGACCACGAATCCGGCTTCGGTCTGGTGCAGCCGCTCGGCCAGCTTGGCCTGACCGGGCTCGAGTTCGGCGACGCCGAGAGCCTGCGGGTCGGCGACGCCGCCATCCTCGCCTCTTCGGGCGGCCGCCACCACGCGATCGAGACGCGGGTGATCGGTCGCCAGCTATTCGCCGGCTACTGGGAATACCTGCTGGAGGA
>JAFAYA010000024.1 GCA_019240635.1 Acidisphaera sp.
CCACCATCTCGGCGTCGAGATGGCAGCCGGTGCCGGTGTTGATCTGCAGCACCGGCGCGCCGGCGGCGCGGATGCGCTCGCTGTCGTTGAGCGTGGCCTGGTCGCCCTCGATCACGTAGATCGGCGGCGTGGCGCCGAGCTCGCGGATGGTGCGCTCCAGAATGCTGGTCTTGCCGGCGCCGGGTGCGCTCAGCAGGTTGATCGCCAGCACCTCCCGCCCATCGAACCAGCCGCGGTTGCGCTCGGCCGCGAGCTGGTTCTTGGCGAGGATGTCCTGCTCGAGGGTGATCGTCCGCGCGTGGCTGTGGTCATGGATGTGCGCATGGTCGTGCGCGTGGCCGTGCTCATGCGCGTGATGGTGATGGTGGTGGTAATCCGGGGCATGTGAATGCGCAACCGAACTCGGCTGGCCGCCGGGAACGACGAGCTGCGCCCCGGTCGCCGGATCGGTGTAGAGCACGCTTCCCATCTCGCCGCAGCCGCACGTCGTGCACATCACGCGACCTCCATTTCCTTGACCTTCAGTTCTTCGCCGCCGACGATCTCGACATTGCAGCTGCCGCATGTGCAGCGCGCGAGCAGATCGTCGAGCATGACGACGCAATGGCAGTCCCGGCAGATGGCCCGGCCGGGGAGTTCGACGATGTCCAGTGCCGCGCCTTCAAGGGGCGTGTGCCGGGCGCAGACGTCGAAGCAGAAGCGGAGCGCGTCCGGCATCACTGCGGCCAGCTTGCCGATTTCGAGCGTGACGCGGAGGATGCGGCCGCCCTCTGCGCGCTCGGCGCACGCCTCGACGACGAACTGAGCGATGCTGAGCTCGTGCATCTCGCTTGCTTGCGATCAGCAAATCCGCGGCAACTGCTCGCCGACCAGCATATCGACGATGCGTTCGCCGCCAAAGCTCGTCTGCATGATCACCATCCCGACCGGCGTTTCGGTGATTTCGCCGATGACGGCAGCCTCCGCTCCAGCCGGATGCGCGCGCATCGCGGCGAGCAGGGCTGGCGCCTCGGCCGGCGGCGCCACGGCGACCAGCTTGCCTTCGTTGGCGAGGAACAGCGGGTCGAGCCCGAGGATTTCGCAGGCGCCCCTGACCGTCTCGCGCACCGGCACGTCGCGCTCGCGGATGCGAATGGCAACCTGCGAGCTCTGCGCGAACTCGTTCAGCACCGTCGCGAGCCCGCCACGCGTCGCGTCGCGCAGGCAGCGGATGTCGGGACAGGCCGACAGCATCGCGTCCACGAGTTCGTGCAGCGGCTGGCAGTCGCTCTGCACCGCGCCTTCCAGCGCGAGCTGATTGCGCGCGATCAGGATGGCGGTGCCGTGGTCGCCGAGCACGCCGCTGACCAGCACCTTATCGCCCGGCCGGGCGTTGGTGGCCGAGATCGCGATGCCCGGCCGGATCACGCCGACGCCGCTCGTGTTGATGAACAGCTTGTCGGCCGCCCCCTTCTCGACGACTTTGGTGTCGCCGGTGACGATCGCCACGCCGGCGCGCTCGGCCGTCTCGCGCATGCTGGCGACGACGCGGCGGAGCGTCTCGACCGGCAGTCCCTCCTCGATGACGAAGCCGCAGGAAAGAAAGAGCGGCCGGGCGCCGCTCACCGCGAGGTCGTTGACCGTGCCGGCGACGGCGAGCGTGCCGATGTCGCCACCGGGGAAGAACAACGGATCGACGACGTAGCTGTCGGTGGTGAAGGCGAGGCGGTCGCCGTGGCGCGCGAGGTCCCCGAGCGGCAGCACCGCCTGGTCCTCGAGCGGGTCCAGCATGGGGTTGCCGAAGGCGCCGAGGAACACGTCCTCGATCAATGCGCGCATCGCCTTGCCGCCAGCGCCGTGGCCGAGATTGATCGCGGTGTCGCGCAGCCGCGCGCGCGGGGGCGCCCGGTCATACACGCGCCAGGCCCTCGACCCGTCCGTAGTTGTAATAGGCGGCGCAGGCGCCTTCGGTGGAGACCATCAGCGAGCCGAGCGGCGTTTCCGGAGTGCAGGCCGAGCCGAACACCTTGCATTCATGCGGCTTGATGACGCCCTTCAGCACCTCCCCGCACTGGCAGGATTTCGGATCGGCGATCCTGACGTTGGGCATATGGAATTTCTTTTCCGCGTCGTACGCCGCGTATGCGGGGCGGATACGCACGCCCGAATGGTCGATTGAGCCGAGGCCGCGCCACTCGAAGAATTCGCGCAGTTCGAACACCTCGGCGATCGCCGCCAGCGCCCTGGCGTTGCCGTTCTCCGGGACGATGCGGCCGTACTGGTTCTCCACCTCGCAGCGGCCTTCGGCGAGCTGCTTCAGCACCATCCAGGTCGATTGCAGCACGTCGAGCGGCTCGAACCCGGCGATGGTGATCGGCCGGCGGTAGTGCCCGGCGATGAAGGCGTACGGCCGCGTGCCGATCACCATGCTGACATGGCCAGGGCCGAGGAAGCCGTCGAGCTGCAGCTCCGGCGAGTCCAGCATCGCCTTGATGGTCGGGATGATCGTGGTGTGGTTGCAGAAGAGCGAGAAATTCCGCACGCCCTGCGCCCGCGCCTGGATCAGCGTCATCGCGCTGCTCGGCATCGTCGTCTCGAAGCCGAGGCCGAAAAAGACCACCTCGCGATCCGGATTCTTCAGCGCCAGCGCCAGCGCGTCGAGCGGCGAGTAGACCATGCGCACATCCGCCCCGTCCGCCTTTGCCTTCAGCAGGCTTTTGCGTGATCCCGGCACCCGCATCGCATCGCCGAAGGTGGTGAAGATCACGTCCGGGCGCTCCGCCAGCGCCACGCAGTCGTCGACGCGGCCCATCGGCAGCACACAAACCGGGCAGCCCGGGCCGTGCACGAACTCGACTTCCTCGGGCAGCATCTGCTGGATGCCGTAGCGGAAGATCGCGTGCGTGTGCCCGCCGCACACTTCCATGATCTGCAACGGCCGGCGGCGGGCGCGCGGGATGCGCGCGACCAGGCGCGTGATGTCCGCAGCCAGGGCCTTCGCCTTGGCGGGATCGCGGAACTCGTCCACGTATTTCATGGCTGGCTCCTGGCGGCGAGGCCGCCGCGGTCCTCGGCGAGCAGCGTGTGCACGAGGTCCCACAGGATATGGTAGATCGTGACGTGCACCTCCTGGATGCGGTGAATACTTTCGCTCCGCACCACAAGGCAGTGATCGACATCGGCGCTGCGCGCCATCTTGCCGCCGTCGTAGCCGGCGAGGCCGATGGTGACGACGCCCAGCTCCTTCGCCCGGGCGAACGCCGTAAGGATGTTTTCCGAGTTGCCGCTGGTGGAGAAACCGACCAGTCCGTCATTCGGTCCGGCCTGCGCGATCAGCTGGCGGCTGAAGATATGGCCAAAGCCGACATCGTTGCCGACCGCGGTCAGCATGGCCATGTCGCAGGCGAGGTTGATCGCGGTCAGCGCCGGCCTGCCGGCGGTGACGGGGTGCAGGAATTCCACCGCGAAATGCGCGGCATCGCAGCTCGAGCCGCCGTTGCCCATGCTGAACAGGCGTCCGCCCTTGCGATAGACGCCGGCGATCGCCTCCGCCGCCGCAACCACCGCCTCGCCGGCGTCCACGAAGAATTGCCGCTTCGCCTCGATGCTGTCGCGCGCCTTCTGCTCGATGGAATCGAGCAGCGCCTGGCGCATCCGGCCGGAGTCTTGCCTGGCGCCGTGCAGGAACGGATAAAGACCTTTCAGTGCCTCGTCTTCCGACATGCCGGATCTCCCGCCAGACAGCTACGGCTCCGCCGAGGCGCGCATCGCCTCCAGCTCGGACTGCATGTCCTCCATCTCCTGCAGCACTGCGAGCGTGCGCGCGGCCTCGTCCGCGTCGATCCGGCTCATCGCGAAGCCGACATGCACCAGTACCCAGTCGCCGACGCAGGCCTCGGGCGGGCGGAGGTCGTCGCAGATGAAGCTGATGTTCACCGGGCGCCGGATGCCCGCCACCTCGACCATGGCGAGCTGCTCCGCGGCGTCGATGACCTGCACGATTCGTCCCGGAATGCCGAGGCACATGATGCTCTCCGTTCCTTCAATCGCGCGCCGTCGCCGCGGCGATCACGGCCTGGCCGAGGGCCAGCCCCCCGTCGTTGGCGGGCACCTCGCGATGCTGCAAGACCTCCAGCCCCATCGCCGCCAGCTCGGCGGTCACCCCTTCGAGCAGGGTCTTGTTCTGGAACACGCCACCCGACAGTGCGACACACCGTGCCGCAGCCGCCGCCGGATCGCGGTCCCGGAGCGTGGCGACCATGTCCGCCACCGCGGCAGCGAGCCCGCGATGGAAGCGCGCGGCGATCGCGCCGACCGGCGCGCCGGCATCGATGTCGTCGAGCAGCGCCGCCCACAACGGCGCCGGTTCGAGACAGAGCGGCGCGTCCGTGCCAGTGACGGCAAACGGATAGGAGGATCGTTCCGCGGGGTCGACTGCGGCCTCCAGCTCCAGCGCGGGCTGGCCTTCGTACTGCGCGCGATCGCGGCAAATTCCCACAGCGGCGGCAACGGCGTCGAACAGTCGGCCGCAGGAGCTGGCGAGCGGAGCGTTCACGTTGTGCGCAATCATGGCATCGAGCACGGCACAAGGTTTTGCAGCAAGGAAGCGCAGCGGGGCGGCCCCCTGCACCCCCCCGTCCAGAGCCGCCCGCAGATGCGCGAACGTGTTGCGCCAGGGCTCGCGGATCGCCTGTGCTGCGCCGGGCATGGCGACCGGCTTCAGGTGACCGAGGCGGCGATAGCCGCGATAGTCGGCCAGCAGGAACTCGCCGCCCCACAGCGTGCCGTCCGGCCCGTAGCCCAGGCCGTCGAAGGCCACGCCGAGCACCGGGCCCGCATCGATCGGCACCTGGTTTTCCGCCATGCAGGCGGCGATATGGGCGTGATGGTGCTGCACCGGTGCCACGCGCAGCCCGCGCGCCTCCGCCAGTTCGAGTCCGAACTTGGACGACAGGTACTCGGGATGCAGGTCGACCGCGACGACCGAGGGCGCGTGCTCGAACAGGAGCAGATACTGCTCGAGCGCGCGCCGGTAGTCAGCGTAGCTGCTTGCGTTCTCGAGATCACCGAGATGGTGCGACAGAACCGCCTGACCGTTCCGCAACAGGCAGAAGGCGCTCTTCAGCTCGCCGCCCATGGCGAGCACCGGGGACGCGATCGCGAACCCGGCGGGCAGGACGAGCGGCGCCGGCGCATAGCCGCGCGCGCGTCGCAGCACGCGCGGCGCGCCGGCCGCCACGCGCAACACGGAATCATCGACCCGGCAGGCGATGTCGCGGTCGTGCATCAGGAAGGCGTCGGCGATGCCGGCGAGCCGGGCGCGGGCCTCCTCGTTGTTGATGCACTGCGGCTCCTCGGCGAGGTTGCCGCTGGTCATCACGATCGGCCGGTCACAGTCTTCCAGCAGAAGCGCGTGCAGCGGGCTGTAGGGCAGCATGACCCCGAGCGAATTGAGGCCGGGCGACACGGACGGCGCGAGCGGCGCATCCCGCCGCGCCGCCATCAGGACGATGGGGCCGGCCGGGCCGGCCAGCGCCGCCGCCTGCACGGGCTCCACGACGCAGAACCGGCGCACGACGTCGAGATCGCGCGCCATCACCGCGAACGGCTTTGCCTCGCGCCGCTTGGCCCGGCGAAGCCGCGCCGTCGCCCGCTCGTCGCCGGTGTCGCACGCCAGGTGAAACCCGCCCAACCCCTTCACCGCGACGATATGGCCGCCGCGCAGCAGGACGCGCGCGGCGTCGATCGCGTCGATGGCACCGAGCGTCTCCGGCGCGATCGGCCCCGCCCCGTCCTCCAGCCAGGCGCGCGGGCCGCAGGCCGGGCAGGCGATCGGCTGCGCATGGAACCGCCGGTCACCGGGACTGGCGTATTCGGCGGCGCAGGCAACGCACATCGGGAATGACCGCATCGTCGTCGTCGCGCGGTCATACGGAATGGCCTCAATGATCGACAGGCGCGGGCCGCAATGCGTGCAGTTGGTGAACGGATAGCGATAGCGGCGCGCGTCCGGATCGCGGATTTCCGCTGCGCAGGCCGCACACATCGCCGCGTCGGGGACGACGCCGGTGCGCGCCGCGCCGCCGCGGCTCGGCACGATGCGCAAACCCGGCCCGTCCGGACGCTGCGGCGCCGGCTGTCGGTCCACGTCATCGATGCGCGCCAGCGGCGGCGCCTCCTCCAGCAGGTCGCGCGCGAAGGCGTCGATCGCCCGCGATGCGCCGCGCACGCACAGGCTCACGCCGTCGCCGTCATTGCCGATCCAGCCGCTGAGCCCGTGGCGGCGCGCCAGGCGCCACGCCGTGGGACGGAAGCCGACGCCCTGCACGAGGCCGCGCACCCGGATCAGCTCCGCTGCTTCCGGCTGCAGATCGGCGGCCTCGCTCACGGCGGCGGGTTTCACATGCTGCTGATCCGGAAATAGCGGACGAGATCGGGCGTATTGACGGCGATCGCGAACAGCGCCAGTACGCCGGCCGTGATGCCAATGATCCGGCAGCACCTCATGGCAGGCTCCTTTCTACTTCCGTTGCAGCAGCGCGTGACGCGCGCGTTCCTTCGAGCAGACTGCGCGCCAGGCTCTCCACCGTATCCGCCGCCGGCCCGACGGCGGCGGCGACAGGCGCGCTCAGTCCCATCACCCCCTCCTCGCCGCCGAAGGTGAGCGGCTCGCAGCCGACGACGAGGACGCGCGGACACGTGGCCCCGAGCGCGTGGACCAAGCGCAGCACGGCCGCCGGATCGAGCGCGTGTGGGGCGAAGGCGGGAGCCTCGTCTGCCGCCTCCGGGAGTTCCGGCTCGATCACCGAGACCGTGCCGGGTGCCGCGCCGTGCTGCACGGCGTCGACCAGCACCGCCGCATAGTACCCGTCCTGCAGCGCGTAGGCGAGGTCCAGGCCGCGGATGCCGAAATCGACCACTTTCACCCCGTCCGGCCACACCCGCCCTGCCAGGCGCCGCGCCACTTCGACGCCGAATGCATCGTCGCCGTCGAAAATATTGCCGATGCAGGCGACCAGCACTCGGCTCACGGCGGTGCGTCCGCCAAAACTTCGATCTCGTCGAGACCGAAGAAGAACCGGTGTCCGGGCATGCGATCCTGGCCGAACTCGCGGCCGGGGTCGTCGAGCAGGGTCACCGCGACGTGCACGCGATCCTCGAAATCCCGCTCGATCGCCTCGACGATCGCGATCTGGTCCTTGAGCACGATGTCCATGATGTCCGCGCCCGGCCGCGGCCGCAGCCGGACACGATCGCCAAGGCGAAGCTCGCCGCCGGGGATCGCCAGCGCGGCCAGCCGCGGCACGGCGCGCGGACTGCGCAGCGTGCCGTGCAGCCGCGCAAAGTCCGCCGGTGTCAGCGCCGCGGTGCGCTCCAGCAAGGCGCGGCCGCGCGGGTCCGCCGCCGCCATCTCGCGCTTCTCCTCGTCCGTCATCGTGAGGATGCGCAGGCTCAGGATTTCGTCGATCTCGGTCGCGTCGAACAGGTCGCCCGGGCTTTCCGGCGCGATCTCCGGATAGTCGTAGAGGATGATCGGCGCAGCGAGCATCAGGTCGCGCGCCCCGGCCTCGCCGACCAGCACCGGCCAGGCGCCCTCGTTGACGCAGGCCGCCGCCGCCGCGCGCAGCGGGTCAGGCGGATCGATCGCCGAGACAAACAGGCCACCCTGCACGCCGATCAGAAGATGCGTGGAGGCGAACGCCTGCTTCTGCGCCAGCGCGCGCCGCCCGCACGCCGGCGGATCGAGCGGGGTCAGGTTCTCGACGCGAGCGGTGAGCCGGGAGACGCGTGGCGCCACCGGCGCCGCCGCGAGCGTGAGCCGGCCGGCGATGGGCGACGCGGTCCGGATCAGCACGCCCGCGATCTCGCCCGCCGCGGTGTGGATCGGCTCCTGCGCGCGGCTGGCCGGAAAGCCGAACGGGATCACCACCTCGCCTTCACGCAATTGCGCGAGCGACACCGGGGGCGCCACGACCTCGCGCTCCACCGCCTCCTCCCACGCGAGGTAGCGCGCGCCGTCGACCTCGAGCACCGGAACCATGCGCGCCTCGGGCGCGTCGCCGCCCCAGGACGGGCGCGGCAAGTCGAATGCGCCCACCGCGCGCTCGATGATGTGCAGGAAGCGCAGCCGCACCTCGACCTGTGCGTCGTCGCCGCCTTCGATCAGGCACTCCGTCTGCATGCGGCACGGATCGCCGTCGCCGGACGCGGCGTAGTCGAGCGGGAACACGCCGCCAAAAGTCCAGCGCTGGCGGTTCTTCGCCGAGGACGGCCGGTATGGGTAGAGGATGTACCCTTCATACAGCACGGCGTCGGCGATCGCCGCGGCGCGCCGGGGGTTCACGGCTTCACCGCCGCGTCCGCGAGCAGGGCTTCGAGCGTGCGGTCCCAGGTGGCGAAGCCGTGCCGTCGGCGGAAGGCGTAGAGTCGCTCGAACACGTCGTCGCCGAGGTCGAGCCAGACGACGCCCGGATAGTACCGGTCCATCATCGCGCGCCAGACCGCGACGGGCAGCCGATGGCCGGCTTCCTTGCTCCACGCGATCTGGCCGATCTGCAGCCGGTCCTCCTCGTCGCGATAGAACACGCTGCCGCTGAACAGCAGCGCGAGCGGCACCGTGCCCGAGGCGAGGCCGTGAAAATACTTGGTCGCGGCGATGTTGAAGTCGTAGCTGCACGGCACCGGCAGGTCGACGCGGATTTCGCTCGCGAAGCGCGGCACGGCGACGGCCGCGTGCGTCCACAGCAGGCTCTTCAGCGTGTCGCCCCAGCGCTCGCGCGCCCCGAACAGCTCGGACAGCCGGTCGGCCTCGTTCGCGGCATAGGGCCGGCGCGCGGGTTCGATGCGGATCTGACAGCGCAGGTCCACGTTCTCCACGGAAATCGCCGGCGTGCGGTTGGTCACCCGCAACGCGAAGCGCAGCAGCGGCGCGGCGGCATGCGGCTCGACTTCGGCGCCTTCGACGGCGAAATCGAGGTCAACCATGGCGCATTTCGCCGGTGCGCAGGGCGTCGAAGAAGTGGCTCGCGGCTTGCCATACCTCGCTGCCGCCCGCCAGGCCCTGCCAGTGGCGGCGGATCAGGCCGGTGAGCGCAAAGCAGTGGTCGATCGGCGCCCGAAAGTATTCGCGCCGCCCGTCGGTGCGGTTGATCAGCAGCGCCTCGACGTCGGGCTCGAGCGTAGCGAGCACCGGGTTGCGCGCGACGATGTCGTTCCAGCCTTCGAGGCTCAGCATCGATTGCATGGCGCCCGCCGGGCTCGGATAGAGCGCCACCGGCCCGCCGTCGGGCGTGCTGTGGACGAAGAAGGCGAGGCCGATCGGGATGCCGAGCGCGTCCCACTCGGCGTCCGAGAGATCAAGCCCGGGCAGCGCGTGCGCCTCGAGAGGGACGCGGCGATACGCGGCGCCGGCCGTCTCGGCGCAGGCGGCGCAGGCGCAGAGCAGCCGCCGCCGTGCCACCTCGATCAGGTGCGCATGCGAGGCCGGAATCACGGCGCCGCAGAGATCGCAGTGCTCGCGTTCCTCCGCTCCGACGAAACGGCACAATTTCCGCACCCAGTTGCCGCGCGCGATCATTTATGAGGTCCAGGGGCTCGGCCCCTGGCGGGGGTCGAGGGGGCGGAGCCCCATCGCCTTCTTGCCTTTCATTCCGTTACCCCAGCCATCGCCGAGGTGCTTTCCGCACCGACGCCGTCGAGACCCAGAATGTTGATCTCCTCGAGTTCGGGTGCGGCGTCGACCAGCGCGGCTTCGATTTCGCCGCGGACCCCCTCGGCATCGAGCCCCGCCGGGTCGGCCGGAAGCAGATGCAGCCGTGCGCGCGAGGCGCCGGCCTGCACCGAGAGCACCGTCACGCCGCGCGCCGCCAACGGCGAACGCAGCGCCTCCACCGCGTTGCGCACGCGCGTCTCCGCCTCGTCCGGATGCAGCCCGTGCAGCAGCAGCACCGGCCGCACCTGCGGGTCGTCGGCGAGGCGCGCGACGAGCGGTGCGGCTTCCCCCGCCGCCAGCGCCATGACGCGCGCCAGCGCCAAGCCGTGCAGGTCGAGCACCAGCTCTAGCAGCGCGCGCGCCGGCTGCCTCGCGCGCGGATCGGGCAAGTTGTCGAGCGCGTCGATCAGCGCCTCGATGCGGCGCAGGCTCTCCGCAACGGCGCCGTCGTTCACAGATGCGCGCCGAACATCGGCGAGTGCACGGTCTTCAGCGTCTTGCCCTTGCCGACGTACATGTGCACGCCGCAGGGTAGGCAGGGGTCGAAGCTGCGCACCGCGCGCATGATGTCGATGCCCTTGAAATCGTCCGGTCCGTTCTCCTCGAAGATCGGCGTGTTCTGCACGGCGTCTTCGTACGGGCCGGGTGTGCCGTAGACGTCGCGCGGGCTGGCGTTCCAGGGGGTGGGCGGATACGGGTGGTAGTTGGCGATCTTGCCCTTGCGGATCACCAGGTGATGCGACAGCACGCCGCGCACCGCCTCATGGAAGCCGCAGCCGATCGCCTCGTCGGGGACGGTGAAGTCGGTCCAGGTGCGGGTGCGCCCCGCCTGTACCTCGGCAAATGCCTTCTCCAGGAAGTACATCGCTGCGGCGGCGCAGTACGCCTGGAAGTAGGTGCGTGCGCGATCACGCTCGATCGCGTTGCTCCATTGCGGGATCTGCCACTCGAACTCCACCTCCGGCTTCAGCGCGGTCTTCGGCAGGTAGATCTTCACGCTGTGGCCGGTCGCCTTCACGTAGCCGATGTCGACCAGCCCGGCGAGTGCCGTCGCCCACAGCCGCGCGATCGGGCCGCCGCCGGTATCGAGCGCCAGGTGGTCGCCGGTCCGCTTGTCGAGCCAGCGCGGCGACATCACCCAGGTGTAGTTGCCGGCGAAATCGCGTTTTTGCGGCCGCGGCACCGTGGTCTGGTTCCAGGGATGGTTCTGATCGACGGGATTGCCGAGGGGATCGTGACGTACGAAGGTCTCGCGGTTCTCCCAGCCGTCATAATAGGAATGGCCGAGCAGGATGCGGATCTGCAGGTTGATGTCGACGAGGTCGGTGGTGACGAGCTGGCCGTCGACGACGACCCCGGGGGTCACGAACATGCCGCGCCCCCATTTCGTCATGTTGCGATAGGTGTAGTCGCAGACGTCAGGATCCTGATAGGCGCCCCAGCAGCCGAGCAGGATGCGGCGCTTGCCCACCTCCTCATAGCCGGGCAGCGCCTCGTAGAAGAAGTCGAACAGGTCATCGTGCAGCGGCACGACGCGCTTCATGAACTCGGCATATTTCGCCAGCCGCGTCATGTATTCGGTAAACAGCTGCACCGAGGGGACGGTGCCGACGCCGCCGGGATACAGCGTGGAGGGATGCACGTGACGCCCCTCCATCAGGCTGAACATCTCGCGGGTGTAGCGGCTGACGACCAGGGTCTCGCGATAGAACTCGCCGGTGAACGGGTTCAGCGCCGTCATGATGTCGGCGATGGTGCGGTAGCCGTGGTCGGCGGCGTGCGGCGCCGCGGTCTTCTGCGCCTTTTCCCAGACGCC
>JAFAYA010000121.1 GCA_019240635.1 Acidisphaera sp.
AGGCAGGCCAGCACGATGCGCAGCCCCGCAAAACCGCCGCGCAGCTCCCGCCGCGCCAGCCGCCACGCCAGCCTCATGACGCCACGACTGCGGGGCGCCGGGTTGCGGCGTCGATCGCCACCACCTGTCCGTCGGCGAGGTGCACGCGCCGGCCGCAGCGCGCGGCCAGCCCGGCGTCGTGCGTTATCAGCAGCAGCGTCGCGCCGGCCTGCGCGCAGAACCCGAACAGCAGATCCATCACCGCCTGGCCGGTCGCCTGGTCGAGATTGCCGGTCGGCTCGTCGGCCAGCAGCAGCCGCGGGGAGGCGACGAAGGCGCGCGCCAGCGCGACCCGCTGCTGCTCTCCGCCCGAGAGCTGGCCGGGCAGGTGCCGCAGCCGGTGCGCCAAGCCGACCGCCGCCAGGCAGTCCTTCGCCCGCGCCGGTGCCGTGCGGTCGCCGGCGAGCTCGAGCGGCACCGCCACGTTCTCGAGCGCGGTCATCGTCGGGATCAGGTAGAAGGACTGGAAGACGATGCCGATCGCGTCCCGCCGGAGCAAGGCGAGCGCGTCCTCGTCCATCGCCGTCAGCTCCCGCCCGGCCAGCCGCACGCTGCCGGCACTGGCGCGTTCGAGCCCGGCGAGCACCATCAGCAGGCTGGTCTTCCCCGACCCGGACGGCCCGACGATGCCGACGGCCTCACCCGCCTGCACAGTGAGGTCGATGCCGCGCAGGATGTTGACCGGTCCGGCCGCAGAGGGCACGGTCAGGTGCAGATCCCCTATTTCGATGAAGGGGCCCCCGACAGCATCAGGCCGGCCGGGAACCGAAGGCGCGATGGCATCCATGGCGGCGGCATATGGCCTTGGCACCGCCGCACGCAAAGCGCGGTCCGTTCTGGCGGCGCTGCTGATCACGGTCCTGTCAGCGGCGGCGGGGCCGGCCCGCGCGGCCCCGGTGCGCATCCTGGTGCTGGGTGACTCGCTCGCCGCCGGCTACGGCCTGGCGCACGACCAGGATTTTCTGGCCCAGCTTCAGGCCGCCCTGCGGGCGCACGGTGACGACGCCACCCTGCTGGATGGCGGCGTGTCCGGCGACACCACGGCGGGCGGGCGGGCGCGGCTCGACTGGGCGCTGGCGGACCACCCGGATGCCGTCATCGTCGAACTCGGCGGCAATGACGGCCTGCGCGGCATCGACCCGCGCGACACCGAGGCCAACCTGACGGCGATTCTCGACACACTCGCTGCCCGGAAGAGTCCGGTGCTGCTCTCCGGCATGTATGCGCCGCCCAATCTTGGCGGCGACTACGGAAACCAATTTCGGGCGGTGTTCGACCGGCTGGGGAAGCGCCCCGGTGTGCTCTACGACCCGTTCTTTCTGGCCGGCGTGGCAGAAAATCCCGCGCTGAACCAGCCGGACGGCGTCCACCCCAACCCGCAGGGCGTGCGGATCATCGTCGCCCGGCTGCTGCCCCTGGTGGAACGCCTGATCGCCGAGGCGCGGGCGCAATGAGGCGCCCCCGATGAGGCTGCCCCGATGAGGCTGTTCGTCGCCCTCGACCTGCCGTGGACCTTGAAGGAGCACCTTTCCGCGCTGGCCGGCGGCATCCCCGGCGCGCGCTGGGTGCCGCCGGAAAACTACCACATCACGCTCCGCTTCATCGGCGAGACTCCCGGACACCGCGCCGAAGAGATCGACCTCGCCTTGGCCGGCCTTCGGGCGCGCGGCTTTTCGCTCAGCCTCGCTGGCGTCGGCCTGTTCAGCAAAGGCGGCGGCGGAAAGGGGAGCCGCCGCACCTCGCTCTGGGTCGGCGTCGAGCGCACCCCGCCGCTCGACCTGCTGCAGAGCAAGATCGAAACCGCGCTGCAGCGCGCCGGCCTGGAGCCGGAGCGCCGCCGCTTCGCCCCGCACGTCACGCTCGCGCGCCTCGACAATGTCGGCGAGACCCGACTCGCCGCCTACGTCCAGGCGCACAATCTGTTCCGCGCCGACCCGGTGCCGATCGAGCATTTCACGTTGTTCAGCTCGCGGCTGGGCAAGGAGCAGTCGGTCTATACGCCGGAGGTGGAGTACGCGCTGGCGTAGCCAATGCCAGGCCTGAACCGGCTCGCTGCGCGGACCTTCGCAGACCGCCGTCTCGAACCGGCGTTGGCGCGAGCCGGCAGGTTCAATATTGGTCGTGCAGCCGCACCCAGCTCATCGTGCCGGCGCTCTCGTTGCGGCCCTTCGGGACGAGATCGAGCCAGTTGAGCGCGCCCATCAGCAACTCGGCGCCGCGATGATAGGTCGAGTAGCTGTGGAAGATGGCGCCGCCGTCATCCCTGACGAAGATGCTCGTGCCGAACATCTCCTCGCTGTCCCGGATCACGGTGCCGTAGTTGTAGATCGCGCGCCCGGCGGCGATGTCCTCGGGCGTGAACGACACGCCGAAATCGTAGTTGAAGTCGCTGCCCTGCGAGGAGACCCAGGGGAATGTCCAGCCCATGCGCTCCTTGACCTCCTCGATGCGCCGAAGCGGCGCGCGCGAGACCGCGGCGAACGACAGGTCGGCGTGCTCGAAATGCTGCCGCGCCGCGTCGACATGATCGGCGACGAACGAGCAGCCGCGGCACAGATGGTCCGGCGTCAGCATGAAGTGGTAGACGGCGAGCTGGCCGCGGCCGCGGAACAGGTCGGCGAGCGTGCATTTGCCCTCGGGCGCTTTGAAGATGTAGGGCTTCTCGAGCTTGACCCACGGCAGCCGCCGACGCTCGGCGCGGAGCACGTCGAGTTGGTGGGTCATCGCGCGCTCCTGGGCGAGCAACGCCTTGCGGGCGGCAAGCCACTCTTCGCGTGAAACGATCGGATGGTTCATGGTCGGTCTTCCTTTGTTCATTCGTCAGGTGCGCGCCTTCGCGCGGGCGGACGCGAGCCTCAGCCAGGGCGACAGGTGGAACAGGCTCATCAGCAGGTACATCGCGCTCATGCCGCCGATCGGCGGGATGCTCGAACCCGGGGAGCAGAGCGCCCTCGGCGGCGCGTCGTGCGCGGCGAGCCACGCCATGAGGCCGAACGTCGGGGAGGCCGCTAGGGCGAGCCAGGCGGCCGCGCCGCGTGCCCGCCAGACCCTTGGGCTTCCTTCGCTCGCCGCTGAGAACGCCGTCACTGTCCGGCTCCCGGTTGATTTGCCGCCGTTCGCGGCCGTTGCAGGATCGGGCGAAATGTAGGGCGAGGCCGAAGTCGGTTGAGAGTGACAAGCGTGACGCGATTTCGATGGACTCGCTGATCACGGCTGCGGCGCGCGCGCTAGCGGCGGGCGATCCGCTGGCGGCGCTGAAGCGGATCGCGCGGCGCGACGATCCGCCATCGCTCGCGCTGCGCGGCATCGCGATGGCGCAGCTCGGCGATTTTTCGCGCGCCAAGGAATTGCTGCGGCGCGCGGCGCGCGCCTTCGGCCCCAAGGAGGCGACGGCCCGTGCACGCTGCAACCTTGCCGAGGCCGAGATCGCGCTCGTCTCGCGCGATCTGAACGGGTCGATGCAGACGCTCGGCGCGGCGCGGGCGGCGCTCGAGGCGCACGGCGATCGGGCAAACGCCGCGCATGCCGGTTATCTCGAGGCACGGCGGCTTCTGCTGATCGGGCGTCTCGACGAATCCGAGCGGATGCTCGGCGTACTCGACATCGACGCGCTGCCGCAGGCGTCGCGCACCGGATATTGGTTGGTCGCCGCCGGCGTCGCGATGCGGCGCATTCGGGCAGGGTCGGCGCGCGCGGCACTCGATCGGGCCGGACGCGCCGCGCGCGAGACGGGCATCCCTGCGCTCGCGGCCGAGGTTGACCGGGCGTCACGCGCGCTCGATGCACCTGCCGCACGCCTGATCGCGCGCGGCGCGAAGCGGCTGCTCGGGCTCGCCGAAGTCGAGGCGCTGATCGCCTCGGACGCGCTCGTGGTCGATGCGTGCCGCAACGTCGTGCGCGCCGGGACGACGGTTGTTCCACTTGCCGGCCGTCCGGTGCTGCTGGCGCTCGCCCGCGCGCTCGCGGAGGCGTGGCCCGAAGACGTATCGCGCCAGGCGCTGATCGCACGCGCCTTCCGGGCGCGCGATGCGGATGCATCGCATCGCGCGCGGCTGCGCGTCGAAATCGGGCGGCTGCGAAGGACACTCAGGCCACTCGCCGGATTGCACGCGACGGGCCGGGGTTTCTTACTGAGACCGCACCGGGCGCGAACGGCCGCCGTGCTCGCGCCGCCCGTCGAGGGAGACCATGCCGCGATGCTGGCCCTGCTTGCGGATGGCGAGGCGTGGTCGAGTTCGGCGCTCGCGCTGGCGCTCGACGTCAGCCCCCGCACCGTCCAGCGCGCGCTCGAAGCGGTGGCGGAGGCCGGCGAGGTTGAATCCATCGGTCGCGGCCGGGCTCGCCGGTGGGTGGCGCCGAAGGTGCCGGGTTTCCCGACGAGCTTGTTACTCCCGGCCGCGCTGACCCGCGGGTAGAACGAGGACATGAAGCACACACGGGCCGAAATCCTGCGTGAGTACGGCCCGTTTCCGGACGTCCGCGGCGTGCACGGGGTCAGCTTTGACGGGCAGCGAGTCTGGTTCGCTTCCGGCGACCGGCTGAACGCCCTCGATCCGGAAAGCGGGGAAATCGTCGGCGCGCTCGAGGTCGCCGCGGATGCCGGAACGGCTTTCGACGGAAAGCACCTCTTCCAGATCGCCGGGGCCGTGATCCGCAAGATCGATCCCCGGACCGGCGCGGTGCTCAGCACGATTCCGGCGCCTGGCAACGGCGGCGATTCGGGGCTCGCCTGGGCTGAAGGGACGCTCTGGGTGGGCCAGCACCGTGGCCGCAAGATCCATCAGGTCGATCCGGCAACCGGGGCGGTGCTCCGCACCATCGAATGCGATCGCTTCGTCACGGGCGTCACCTGGGTCGACGGCGAACTCTGGCACGGCACCTGGCAGGATGAGGCGAGCGACGTCCGGCGCATCGATCCCGCGACGGGAGAGGTGCTCGAGCGCGTTGAAATGCCGGCCGGAACCGGTGTCTCGGGACTCGAATCGGACAGCGGCGACCGATTTTTCTGCGGCGGCGGAAGCAGCGCAAAGGTGAGGGCCATCCGCCGGCCGATGACCGCGACGCGATAGCGCGATTCCACCTCGACGGGTGTCGCCGGGCTGCAGCCACGGCGGTGGCTGCAGCCCCTTTCAGGGCGGGAAGCGGCGCGCGCGAAACTTACACGCCGGAGCGGCCGGCGTGGACCGCGCGGCCAGCAGCCCCGGCACCGTGGCTCGCCTTGACAGCCCGGGAGCGCCGACCCTAGCGTCGATCGCCCTTCCGTCCTCCTGCCAACCGGACATCGACGCGGGCGCCGCTGGCGGCTTCGCGGGGACGGCGTCGGACGGAGGCGCGCGATGCGGGCGCTGCTCGGCCTCTTCCTCCTCGCACTCTCCGCCGCGCCGCTGCTTGCGGCGCGGGCCGATGGATTGCAGAAGGCGCGCATCGGCGTCACCCGGCTCGCCGGCTCGATGCCGATCTATGTGGCGATCGAGAAGGGCTATTTCCGCGACGCCGGCATCGACCCCGACCTGATCTGGTTCGACGCGGCGCAGGGCATCTCGGTCGGCACCGTCTCCGGTGATCTCGATTTCGGCTCGGCCGGGCTGACCGCCGCGCTCTACAACCTGGCGGCCAAGGGTGGGCTGAAGATGATCGCCTCGCAGACGCGCGAGGCGCCGGGCTTCCGCGTCAACGCGCTGATGGTCTCCAAGGCCGGCGAGGCGCACGGCATCAAGGACATCCCGGATGTTCCGGGCAAGCGCTTCGGCATCACCACGGTCGGCTCGACGATGCACTACAATGTCGGGCTGCTGGCCGAGCGCTATCATTTCGACCTGGCAAAGGTCATCCTGGTGCCGCTGCAGACCGTTGCGAACATGGATGCCGCCTTCGCCGGCGGGCAGATCGACGCCGCCTTCATCCCGGGCGCCGCGGCGACCGAGTTCGCCGGCTCGGGCAACGGGCGCATCGTCGCCTGGGCCGGCGACATCACGCCCTGGCAGGTCGGCGCCATCGTCGTCCGCCCGCAGACCATCCGCGACCATCGCGACCTGATCGAGCGCTTCCTGCGCGCCTATCGCCGGGGGATCGCCACCTATCTGGCGGCGGTGGTGCACGGGCCGGACGGCGCCTTGCAGCAGACCCCGGCGCTCGCCGAGGTCAGCGCCATCATCGGCAAGTATCTCGACCTGCCGCCCGACCGGGTGGAGCGCATCCTGCCCTCCTTCGATCCGCAGGGCCGGCTCGACGTGGCCGATCTCGCCCGCCAGCTCGCCTTCTGGCAGCAGCAGGGCATGGTGGACAAGTCAGCCACCCTCGCGCCGATGCTCGACCTCTCCTTTACCGGCGGAGTGGGGACGCAGTAGCGCAACCCATGCAGCCGATCGCATGCAGCTGATCGCGAGGGGCGTCGGCCACGCCTACGGCGCCATGCCGGCGCTGCAGGGCATCGACCTGACGGTGCAGGACCGCGAGATCGTGGCGATCATCGGTCCCTCCGGCTGCGGCAAATCGACGCTGCTGGGCATCCTCGGCGGCATCCTGCGCCCGACCGCCGGCACCGTGGCGATCGAAGGTGCGCCGCCCGCCGATTCGCTGAACCCCTTCACCTACATCTTCCAGGATTTCGCGCTGCTGCCCTGGCGCACCGTCGCGCGCAACATCGAGCTGGTGCTGCACCGCCACCGGCTCGGCCGCGCCGGGACCGCGCGCATCGTCGCCGACGTGCTGCGGCGCACCGGCCTCGAGCAATTCGCCGACGCCTATCCGAGGCAGCTCTCGGGCGGCATGCGCCAGCGGGTCGGCATCGCCCGCGCGCTCGCCGTACGCCCGGCGGTGCTGCTGATGGACGAGCCGCTCTCCGCACTCGACGCGCAGACGCGCGAGCTGCTGCTGGAAGACTTTCTCGACCTCTGGCTGCGCGCGCCGATGGCGGCGGTGTATGTGACGCACAATCTCGCCGAGGCGCTGCGGGTGGCCGACCGGGTCGCGGTGATGTCGCGCCGGCCGGGCCGGCTGCGCGAGATCGTGCCGATCGTCATCCCGCAGGCCGAGCGCACCCGGCCGGAACGGCAGGGCGAGATCGCCCGGCTGCACGAGACGCTGTGGGGCCTGATCAAGGACGAGGCGCGCATCGCCGAGCGCGAGGTCGCCGGCCATGCTTGACCGGGTCGACCAGGCAGCGCGGCCGGCGCTCGCCGGGCGGCCGATGCCGTTCCGCGGCGGCGGGTTCGAGATCACGCCGCGGCGCTGGCTGGCGCCCGGCGCCTTCGCGCTCGTGCTGGCCGCCTGGCAGCTCGGCTCAAGCCTCGGCCTGATCAACCCGATGTTCCTGCCGAGCCCGCTCGCCATCCTGGCGGCATTGCGCGACGCGGCACTGTCCGGCGCGCTCTGGATCAATCTCAGCGCCTCCCTCGTCCGCTTCGGCGGTGGGTGGGTGCTCGGCACCGCCGCCGGCCTGCTCGTCGGGCTCGTCATGGGGATCTTTTCGGCGGCGCGCGCGATCGGCCTGGCCGGCATCTCCGCCCTGTTCCCGATCCCGAAGATCGCGCTGCTGCCGCTGCTGATCCTCTGGCTCGGCATCGGCGAGACCAGCAAGGTCACGACGATCGCGCTCGGCGTGTTCTTCCCGATGGCCGTCGCGACGTACAGCGCCATCGACGCGGTGCCGCGCAACCTGATCCGCATGGCGCAGAGCTTCAATCTCGGCTGGTCGGCGATCGTCGCGCGCATCATCCTGCCGGGCGCGCTGCCCGGCATTCTCGCGGGCATGCGCATCACCGTCTCGGTCGGGCTGACCTTGCTGGCCGCGGCGGAGATGATCGGCGCGCGCTACGGTATCGGCGCGTTCATCCTGGCGGCCGGGAACCTGATGCTGCCGGACCAGCTGCTGGCCGGGGTGGTGGTGCTGTCGCTGCTCGGCCTGGGCCTCGCCTGGCTGCTCGGTCGCGCCGAGCGCGTGCTGCTGCGCTGGCGCTGAGCCTGGCGCAGAAGGCGCTTCAGCCGGTCGCGTAGGACGCCCGGCCGATCGCCACCAGCGCGCCGGCGTCGTTGGCGACGTCGACGTCCACGACGCCGACCGTCCTGCCGTTGCGCCGCACCCGCGCCGTCGCGGTGAGTGCGGTGTTCACCGCCGGACGCAGATAGTCCACCCGGAAGTTGATCGTCGGCAGCGGCCGGCCGAGCAGCATCACGAGCGCGTAGTCGCCGACCGTGTCGATCACCGCAGCGATCGGCCCGCCGTGCCACTGCCCGCTGCCGCGGCCGCGCTCGAATTCCGGGCGCATGGCCAGGCGCATGACCACCTCCTCGCGCGCCGGATCGGCCGACAGCACTTCGAGCCCCATAAAGGCGATGAAGGTGGAAAAACCCAGGCGCTCCTGCAGCGCGTCGCGGTCGAGCGGCGTCTCCGTCATGGCGCCCGGCCCGCGCCGTGCGGCGCGATCACCAGCTTGCCGAACACCTCGCGCGCCTCCAGCCGGCGCAGCGCCTCCGGCGCTTGCTCGAGCGGCAGGACCGTATCCACCACGCTGCGCAGCCGCCCCGATTGCACTATGTCGAGCAGCGCCACGATGTCCTCGCGCGCCCAGCCGTTGGAGCCGATGATCTGCAGCTCAAAGGTCCAGATGAAGCGCAGATCCTCGGGCGGGTCGTACCCGGCGGTGGCGCCGCAGGTCAGCACCTTGCCGCCCACGCGCAGCACGCGCAGCGACTTTGTCCAGGTCTCGCCGCCCGTGTAGTTCACCACCACATCGACGCCGCGCCGCACGCCGGCGCCGCGCCGCGTCGGCTTGCCGTAGCGGGCGTAGATCTCCTGCACGAAATCCTGGGTCGCGTAGTTGATCGTGTGGTCGGCGCCGATGGCGCGCAGGCGCCCCGCCTTTTCGTCGGTGCCGGCGCAGGCGATCACCTCGGCGCCGGCGAGCTTTGCCAA
The DNA here is from genome assembly GCA_019240635.1 of Acidisphaera sp. Classification (GTDB taxonomy): domain Bacteria; phylum Pseudomonadota; class Alphaproteobacteria; order Acetobacterales; family Acetobacteraceae; genus JAFAYA01. The sequence continues at coordinate 8,954 of JAFAYA010000121.1, forward strand.
TTGCACGCAGCACACGCCGACGCCGCCGCTGGCGCCGAGGATCAGCACCTTTTCGTCCATCGCGACGCCGCCGCGCGTCATCATCATGCGCCGCGCCGTGCCGTAGGCGCAGGGCAGCGCCGCCGCGTCCGGATAGGTCACGCCGTCCGGGATCGGGATGAGCTGGTGGGCGCGTGCGCGGCACAGCTCAGCCAGCCCGCCGTGCATCGTCTCGCCCATCAGCCCGCCCTCGACGCGATTGATCGGATCGACCAGCACGCGATCGCCGACCGACCAGCCCTCCACGCCTTTTCCGATCGCCACGATCTCGCCGGCGACGTCGAGTCCCATGATCGCCGGCATCGCGATGCGGATACCCGGCATGCCGCGCCGGGTGAACACGTCGTGGTAGTTCAGCGAGGCCGCCTCGACGCGCAGCACCACGTCGCCTTCCCCGGGTATCGGGTCGGGGAAATCGGTCTCCAGGCGCAGACTGTCGTTGCCGCCGTGTTCGCGTAGCACCATCGCGCGCATCACGAAAGCTCCGCCGCGCGGCGCATCAGCGCCTGGCGGTCGATCTTGTTGGTCCCGGCGAGCGGCAGCGCATCGAGGAACCAGACCCGGCGCGGATGCGCGTAGGCGGCGGCGTGCGTCAGCGCATATTGCTTCACCTCCGCCTCGTCCAGCGTGGTGCCCGGACGGCGCACGACGAACGCGACCGGCTTCTGGCCTTTCATGCCGTCATCGATCGGCACGACCAGCGCCTGGTCGATCGCGGGGTGGCGCTCCAGCATCGTCTCGACCTCGCTCGGCCAGATGTTCTCGCCGCCGCAGACGAACATGTCGTCGGCGCGGCCGACGAAGAAGAAGAAGCCGTCGGCATCGCGCCGAAAGATGTCGCCGGTGACGTAGAATCCGTCCGCGGTCATCGCCTTGCGCGTCGCCTCCGGCAGCTTGTGGTAGCCGTTCATCAATGCCGGGCAGCGCATCTGCAGCACGCCCTCGTCCGTCGCGTTCCCGGCGGTATCCACCAGCCGCAGCTGCACCTGCGGATGCGCGACACCCACCGAGCGCGGCGGCGTGGGCAGCCCGTCCGGGTGCGGGGCGAAGACAACCGGCCCGGCCTCCGTCGTGCCGTAGGCGTTGCCGACCTCGGCGTTCGGAAACAGCCGTCGCACCTGCTGCATCAGCCCGGCCGGCACCGGCGCCGAGCCCATGCGAATGGATTGCACGCAGGACAGATCGGCGCGGGCGAGCGCCTCGGTCTCGCGCAGCATCATCGCGATCATCGTCGGCACCGAGGTGAGGGCCGTGCACCGCCAGGCATCGGCGGCTTCGATATAGGCGCGCGGGGAAAAGCCCGGCATCAGCACGACCGTGTCGCCGTGGAAGAACGCCGCCTCGGACACCGCGAGCGCGTTCATGTGATAGAGCGGCGCCGCGACCAGCAGGCGCTGCGGCTCCCCGGATGCGCGGCGGCGCATGCGCAGCACCCAGAGATGGCTTTGGTGCGACAGCACGACACCCTTCGGCCGGCCGGTCGAGCCGGAGGTGTACAAGAACATCGCCGGCTCGCCCAGCGCCGGCCGCACGGTTTCCGCGCCCGGCCCATCGAACGCCGCGTCACGCCCGAGCACCAGGCGCGGCAGGTCCGGCGGGCAGAGCGGCGCCCGGCCGTCGTCGCAGAGCACGAGCCGGCTGTCGGCGTCGCGCAGGATGAAGTCGATCGTCGCCGCCGGCAGCCGGTGGTTCACCGGCACCGCGACCAGCCCGGCGCGCATCGCTCCGAGAAACGCCGCCAGCACTTCGGCGCGGTTGGCCGAGAGGATCGCCACGCGCTCGCCGCGCCGCAATCCGCGGTCGAGCAGCAAGCGTGCCGCTGCATCCGTCGCCGCGTCGATCGCGCCGTAGCTGTACCGCCGCGGCGCCTGCTCGCCGCCGAGATCGATCAGCGCCGGCCGGTCCGGCGATCCGCTCCGGTCGATGGCATCGCCGAGATTTTCCGGGGCGCCGCCGGCCTTCATCCCGTCCGCTCCGCGAAGTCGAGCGTCACGTTGCAGGCTGCGGCCGCGGGAATCCGTAGCCCGCCGTCCGTCCGGCGCGCCGTCCCCGACAGGACCTGCGCCGCCCGCGCCAGCGAGGCGGTGCGCAACCGCAGCGCCGCCATCCAGGCCGGCCGCCCGCGCGGTTCCGGCGCGTCCGCTCCCAGCTCCGCCGTGGCGCGCGCTGGCGGCACGATATCGATCGGCACGCCACTGGCGCCCAGCCGGTGCGCCCCGCCGCCAATATCGGAAACCGTGTCGGTCCCGAACACCCGCGCGAACAGCCCCGCCAGCCCCCCGGGGTCCTCGGCCGCGATCAGCAGACCGGCGATCGCCCGCACGCCGTTCGGATGATCCTGCCACTCCGTCCGCCACACCAGCTCCGGCGTGTCGTGCTGGCAGACATAGAGCCGGCCGAACGGCACGGCCGCGGGATCGACATGGGTGGTGCGGAATTTTGCATCATGCGCCGCGCCGCCCAACCGCACCGGGCGCGAAAAGGACTGCGCCGCCTGCACCGGCACCCCGGCCGCCTGCATCGTTGCCTGCGTCGCGTCCGCGCTGTCCGTCTTGAACACCAGGCCGTTCAGCCCCGGCGCAAATCCCGCCAGCTCCGCCCGGCCGGGCTTTGCGGGATCCCAGCCCAGCAGCTCCAGGTAGTCGGTCGCGAAGATCGCCAGGTGATTGATTGAGCCCAGCGTGTGAAAGCCGCGCTCCGTCATGTGAAAGCCGAGGCGCTGATATGTCTGCACCGCCGCGTCCATCCGGTCGTGCACGTCGAGTACGACGTGGTCGAGCACCGGTGCGGTCATCAGCAGGCCCCCTCTCTCCGGCGCCGAGACTTGATAGCGTCGCCCGGCCTGTCAATAGGCTCGCCGTTGCGCTACCATCACGCGATTCAGTGCCCGGAGGAAATGGCCCGATGACGACCGTCGCCCGGAATTTCTCGCTCGAGGAGATGGACAAGCAGAGCCTGTTCCATCCCGTGACCTCGGTCGCCGACCATCTGCGCAACGGACCGACGATTTTCTCAGACGCGCGCGGCGTGCGCATGCGCGACCAGCACGGCCGCGACCTGATCGATTGCGGCGCCGGGCTGTGGTGCGTGAATGTCGGCTACGGCCGCGAGGAACTCGCCGAAGCGGCGGCGCAGGCGATGCGCGACCTCGCCTACTACCACCTGTTCGCCTCCGCCTCGAACGAGCCGATCATCCGGCTGGCCGACCGCGTGCTGACCCTGTTCCGCGAACGCTCCGGCGCGGCGCACCTGTCGAAGATCTTCTTCGGCACGTCAGGGTCGGACGCCAACGACACGAACTTCAAGCTGGTGCGCTACTACAACAACCTGCGCG
>JAFAYA010000050.1 GCA_019240635.1 Acidisphaera sp.
CGGGCCGCGCTACCGCCCCTTCGCCTCGCCGCCCTATCGCGTCGCGATGGGCCTGGAAAACCTGTCGCTGGACGACTGGATCGAGATCGACGACGCGTTCCGTGATCAACTCGCCGAAAAGCGCCGGCTGCTCGCCGAGCGCCACGCCGAGGTGTTCCAGAGCCTTCCCGAATCGACCGACCCGTCGCGCGAGGTGCTGACGCTGCTGGGTGAGCACCTGCCCCGACGCTTTCCGGCGCTGTTCCGGCGCCGGGGCGACACGCTGGACAATGCCGCCACCGCCGAGCGCTGGAATTTGGCGCAGACCGACCTGCATCCGCTCGATCTCGCCGGCCGGCTGGTGCAGGAGGATCTTTGCGTGATGCAGGCGGGGCCGGAGGGCTACCGGCTCACCGCCGCCTCGCTCTGCTTTCCCACGCGCTGGCGGCTCGCCGAGAAGATCGGCAAGCCGATGCAGGGCATCCACGCGCCGGTGCCGCTCTACGCCGAGCGGCTGGCGCGGCCAGTCGACCGCTTCTTCGACCACCTCCGGGCGGAGCGGCCGGTCGCGCGGGTGAATTTCAGCCTGCTGACCGACCCCGCGCTGTTCCAGCCCGCCGGCCACGGCAGGCGGGAGGCCGACCCGACGATCACGGCGGAGAACGCGGGGGCGCGGGTGCATCTCCGCATGGAGCGCCAGACGCTGCGGCGGCTGCCGTGCAGCGCCGCCATCCTGTTCACGATTCGCGTCCACCAGTGTCCGCTCGCGGTGTTCGAAGACGACCCGCGCGGTGCCGCGGACCTGGCCGCCAGCCTGCGGACGATGCCGGAGGGGGTCGCGCTGTACAAGAGCCTCCCGGTGCTCGCCGACCCCGTGCTCGCCTATCTCGACCGGCTGTCGGGGGAAGGCGGCCAGTCAGTGCAGTTGCAGCCAGGCGCCCGGATGGCGCCAGCGGCCAGGCCCGGCCAGGTCGGCTGAGGCGACCCGGACCGAATGCAGCCGGCCCTCCAGCTCGCGGTCCCAGAAGTCCAGGAACTTCCGCAGCACCGGGAAGCGGGGCGCGAGGTCCATCTGCTGCCAGATGAAGCTCTGCAGCACCGCCGGGTGGTCCGGCAGGTGATAGAGGATCTCCGCCGTGGTGAGCCGATAGCCGTGTGGATGTCGGAGCAGCTTCATCCCGTCCTCCGGAGTGCGATGCCATCCAGCCGGTGCCCGCGTCCGCGTCTTTGCCGCGCGGGGTGATCGCAGGGACGGCGATGTTCGCGGTGCGAACCGCATGCCACAAGAAAAATCGAACGGAAACAGGGGGTTGGCACTCCAGCATGGGGAGTGCTGCCAAACGCTTGACACGCGGGCGTGAGCCAACTAGATCGTTGGCACTCCCGGCCTGGGAGTGCCAATCAGCTACCCCCAAGCCCCTATCCGAAGCACCAGAGACAGTCAGGAGCCATCGCTACATGAAGTTCCGTCCCCTGCACGACCGGGTCGTGGTCCGTCGGCTGAACGCCGAAGAGAAGACCTCGGGCGGCATCATCATCCCCGACACGGCCAAGGAAAAGCCGATGGAAGGCGAGATCGTCGCCGCCGGCCCGGGCGCCCGCAACGAACAGGGCCAGATCACCGCACTCGACGTGAAGGCCGGCGACCGCGTGCTGTTCGGCAAGTGGTCGGGCACCGAGGTCAAGATCGACGGCGAGGAGCTGCTGATCATGAAGGAGACCGACATCATGGGCATCATCGAGGGTCAGCCCGCCGAGACCAAGAAGGCCGCCTGACCTCCGTCCTCGCCCATTTTCCCTAACCGACCCAATCAAGGAATTCGCACAACATGGCTGCAAAAGAAGTTCGCTTCGGGGGCGATGCCCGCCAGCGCATGCTGCGCGGCGTGGATACCCTCGCCGACGCGGTTCGCGTCACCCTCGGCCCGAAGGGCCGCAACGTCGTGCTCGACAAGAGTTTTGGCGCGCCGCGCATCACCAAGGACGGCGTGACCGTCGCCAAAGAGATCGAGCTCGCCGACAAGTTCGAGAACATGGGCGCGCAGATGGTGCGCGAGGTCGCAAGCAAGACCAGCGACCTGGCCGGTGACGGCACCACCACCGCGACCGTGCTCGCCCACGCCATCGTCCGCGAGGGCTCCAAGGCGGTGGCCGCCGGCATGAATCCGATGGACCTCAAGCGCGGCATCGACCAGGCGGTCAACGCCATCGTCGAGGAGCTGAAGACGCGCAGCCGCAAGATCACCACGCCTGCCGAGACCGCCCAGGTCGGCACCATCTCCGCCAACGGCGAGGCCGAGATCGGCAAGATGATCGCGGAGGCGATGCAGAAGGTCGGCAACGAGGGCGTCATCACGGTCGAGGAGGCCAAGGGCATCCAGACCGAGCTCGACGTCGTCGAGGGCATGCAGTTCGACCGCGGCTACGTCTCGCTGTACTTCATCACCAACGCCGAGAAGATGATCGCCGAGCTGGATCAGCCGTACATCCTGATCCACGAGAAGAAGCTGTCGGGCCTGCAGCCGATGCTGCCGCTGCTGGAGAGCGTCGTGCAGTCCGGCCGGCCGCTGCTGATCGTCGCCGAGGACGTCGAGGGCGAGGCGCTGGCGACGCTCGTCGTCAACAAGCTGCGCGGCGGACTGAAGGTCGCGGCGGTGAAGGCGCCGGGCTTCGGCGACCGCCGCAAGGCGATGCTGGAAGACATCGCCATCCTGACCGGCGGCCAGGTGATCAGCGAAGATCTCGGCATCAAGCTCGAGAACGTCACGCTGCAGATGCTCGGCAAGGCCAAGAAGGTGCTGATCGAGAAGGAGAACACCACGATCGTCGAGGGCGCCGGCCAGAAAGGCGACATCACCGGCCGCTGCAACCAGATCCGCGCGCAGATCGAGGAGACGACCTCGGACTACGATCGCGAGAAGCTGCAGGAGCGGCTGGCCAAGCTCGCCGGCGGCGTCGCGGTGATCCGCGTCGGCGGCTCGACGGAAGTCGAGGTGAAGGAGCGCAAGGACCGGGTAGACGACGCGCTGCACGCGACCCGTGCCGCCGTCGAGGAAGGCATCGTGCCGGGCGGCGGCGTCGCCCTCGCGCGTGCCAGCCTGATCCTGTCCAAGCTCTCGCCCGAGAACGAGGACCAGCGCCTGGGCATCGAGATCGTCCGCAAGGCCGCCCAGTCGCCGCTGCGCCAGATCGCCGAGAATGCTGGCGAGGACGGTGCGGTGATCTCCGGCAAGGTGTTCGACAAGAACGAGCCGACCTGGGGCTTCGACGCCCAGAGCGGCGAGTTCAAGGACCTGGTCGCGGCCGGCATCATCGACCCGACGAAGGTCGTCCGGGTGGCCCTGCAGCACGCGGCCTCGGTCGCCGGCCTGCTGGTGACCACCGAGGCGATGGTCGCCGAGAAGCCGGAGAAGAAGGGTCCGCCGATGCCTCCGGGCGGCGGCGGCGGCATGGGCGACATGGATTTCTGATCTCGCCCGACCGAAGAACTGCGAAGGGGGTGGGCCGGCGGTCCGCCCCCTTCTGCTGTCCGGCCGGCTCTGTACGGCAGGCCACAAATGTCACCGTGGCTCGATTGACATCGCGGCAGGTTTCTGGCGGACTGCCCCGGCAATCGTCTTTTTGGCTTGCCTTGCTGCGCTCCGTCCTGCGAGTCGGTTCCTTCAAGACGTCCAAAGGCAGGTTGTCGCCCCGCACCGCGCTTGAGGCGCGGCGCTTTCGACGGAGAACAAGGCAGAGATGGCTATCGGCACGGTCAAGTGGTTCAACGCAACCAAGGGCTACGGCTTCATCATGCCGCAGGACGGCGGCAAGGACGTTTTCGTCCATATCACGGCGGTCCAGGCCGCCGGGCTGAAGGGCCTCAATGACGGTCAGCGCGTCAGCTACGACGTCGCGATGGAACGCGGCAAGGCTTCCGCGACCAACCTGAAAGTCGCCTGAGCCCTTCCCGCTCCAATTCGCGTTTCGACAGAGCACCGTCCCCATGCGCCCCAGCACCGTCCGTCGCGCCGCCGTTCGCGGCAATGGGGCCGGGCTGCTGGCGGCCATGCGGCGCCGAATACTGATGGTAAGCACCCGCGAAGGCGGGAGCCGACAGCGATGTTTACCTCAGCCGCGCGACGGCCTCGCGCATCGGAAGGAGTGATCGGACATGGCCACCGGCACCGTCAAATGGTTCAACGCGACCAAGGGCTACGGCTTCATCATGCCGCAGGACGGCGGGAAGGACGTGTTCGTCCACATCACCGCGGTGCAGTCGGCCGGGCTGAAGGGCCTCAATGACGGCCAGAAGGTGAGCTACGACGTCGCGATGGAGCGCGGCAAAGCCGCCGCAACCAACTTGAAGCTGCTTTAGCAGAATGCGGGAAAACGGCAGTCCAGGGCTCTGCCCTCGACCCGCTGGGGCCTGAGGCCCCAGACCCCCGTTCCGCCAAAACAGGATTGTAAAGGCTCCGCCTTTGCCGGGGTCCAGGGGCGGAGCCCCTGGCCTTCTCGGTTCGTCGGCGACGGCGGGCGTAGAAAGCCGAACCGCAGTGATCACGGACCTCCGCCCCGGTTCACAAAAGGCCCCGCGCTTCTGCTCACGCTTCTGCTGACGGCAGCCGCGCCGGACGAGGCGCGCCGGCAGCTCGAGCGCATCGAGCAGCGCGAGGCGGCCGGCCTTGCGGCCCAGCAACAGACGGCCGAACGGCTGCGCGCCGCCCAGACGCAGGCGGCGGCGCTCGCCACGGAGCAGGTCGCCGCCGCCGCCCGGCTGCGCGCTGCCGAAGCGGCGACGGCCGACGCGGCAACCCGGATGGACGCGCTCGCCAGGAGCCGCCGCGAAGCCGAGGCGCAGCTTGCCGTCCGTGCCGCCGATCTGGCGCCGCTGCTGCCGATGATCGAGCGGCTGTCGCTGTTCCCCGCGGAAACCCTGCTCGCCGTGCCGGAGCCGCCCGAGGACGCGCTGCGCAGCGTGCTGGTCGTGCAGGGTATTTCCCGTGAACTCGAACAGCAGGCCGAGGCGGTGCGCCGACGCCAGGCCGAGGTCGCCTCGCTGACCGCCGCCATGACGGCGGAAGCGCCGCGCCTCGCCGCGGCGGAGGCGGCGCAGGCCGCCCAGGCGGCCGCACTTGACCGGCAGATCGCAGCGGCGCGGGGGACGCTGCAGCTTGCCGAAGACGCGGCCACCGAAGCCGCCCGGCAGGTCGCCGACCAGGCGGCCCGTGCCGACACGCTCCGCGGCGCGCTGGCGCAGATCGAGGCCGGGCAGCGCGCCGCCCTCGGGCGCGCGCGCGACGAGGCAGCCCGCGCCGAGCGGCAGCAGCGCATGCCCGACGCCGCCGCCGCGCACGCGCGGCAAGAGGCGCTGGCCCGGCCGGCCGGTCCGGGCCTGGACGCGCCGCGCGGACAATTGACCCCACCGGTCGTCGGAACCGTGGTTCGCTCGTACGGTGAAGCAAGCGACGCCGGTCCCGCCACCGGGATCTCCTACCAGGCCGCGCCGGCTGCGCGCGTCGTCTCGCCCTGCGCGGGCAAGGTGGACTTCGCCGCCCCCTTCCGCAGCTACGGGTTGTTGTTGATCGTGGATTGCGGGGGCGGCTACCATTTCGTGCTGGCCGGCCTCGACCGGCTCGACACGCAGGCCGGACGCCAGCTACAGACCGGCGAGCCGGTCGGCGTGATGGCGGGCTGGGACCCCCGTGCCTCAGGCGATCGCCCATCGCTGTATGTCGAGCTGCGCCACGAGGGACAGCCGGTCGACCCCGCCCCCTGGTTCAGAGCACGCGGCTGATCGGGGCTGGGGCGGATGTGGATTGCGCTGCGCGCCACGCAAACGGTTGCGGCGCGGAAGGTTGCGGCGCAAGAGGCGGGCGCCGGATGATGGGCCGCAGGACGATGGGGCGCGGGAGAATGGGCGCAAGAGGATGAAACGCATGAAGCACCGCACCGGCCTGCTGCTCGGCGCCGCCTTCCTGGCCGGCGTCGCCGCGGCGCCCGCCTCCGGCCTGCTGGCGCGCGGGTTCGGCCTGCACCTGGGCATTCCCGCCGCCTTCGCCCAGGACACCGGCGATGCCGAGACCTACCGCCTGCTCAGCCTGTTCGGAGACGTCTTCGAGCGCGTGCGCAGCGAATACGTCGAGCCGGTCAGCGACCGCGAGCTGATCGACAACGCGCTGAACGGGATGCTCTCCGGCCTCGATCCGCACAGCAACTACATGGACGCCAAGAGCTTCCGCGACATGCAGGTGCAGACGCGCGGCGAGTTCGGCGGGTTGGGCATCGAGGTCACGCAGGAGAACGGCTTCATCAAGGTCATCACGCCGATCGACGACACGCCGGCCTCGCGCGCCGGGGTCAAGGCGGGCGACCTGATCCTCGCACTCGACGGACAGACCGTGCAGGGCCTGACGCTGAACGACGCGGTCGACCGGATGCGCGGGCCGCCGAACTCCACGATCAAGCTGACCATCAAGCGCGAAGCCGTGGACAAGCCGATCGAGCTGACGATGCAGCGCGAGATCATCCACATCGAGGTCGTGAAGTCGCATCTCGAGGACGGCGACGTCGGCTACATCCGCCTGACCCAGTTCAACGAGCAGACCGACGCCGGCCTGCGCCGCGCCGTCCAGCAATTGCGCGCTCAGGCCGGCGACAAGCTGCGCGGCTTCGTGCTCGACCTGCGCAACAATCCGGGCGGGCTGCTCGACCAGGCGGTGGCGGTGTCCGACGACTTCCTCGACCACGGCGAGATCGTCTCCACCCGCGCCCGCCACCCCGACGACAGCCAGCGCTGGGACGCCAAGCCCGGCGACATCGCCAACGGGCTGCCGCTGGTGGTGCTGATCAACAACGGCTCGGCGTCGGCGAGCGAGATCGTCGCCGGCGCGCTGCAGGACAACCGGCGCGCCATCCTTCTGGGCCAGCGCAGCTTCGGCAAGGGCAGCGTGCAGACGGTGATCCCGCTGCCCGGGAACGGTGCAATGCGCCTGACCACGGCGCGCTACTACACGCCGTCCGGCCGCTCGATACAGGGGCTCGGCATCGCCCCCGACGTGCCGGTGCAGGAGAGTCGCACCGAGCAGCCGCATTTTGGGCCGGAACGCGAGGCCGACCTCAACCACGTGCTGAGCAATGCCGGCGGCACGCCGCAGGCTTCGGCGCCGCCGCGCAACGACCTGCCGCCGATCGTCAAGGACATCCCGAAGGCGCCTCCCTCGGGCTTCCCGGACTACGACGCCGCGAAGCCGGGCACGGACTTCCAGCTCCAGGAGGGCGTCGCGGTGCTCCACGCCATGGCGGCCACGAAGCGGGCCTCGGCGGACTGACCCGGCGGGGCTCGTCGGCGTGGCTGGAGCGCGCCCGGGGCCGGAACGCCGCGGTCAGGCGGGCATGTCCGGCGCTGCCAGAGCGCTCGTGTTCTTCTGGGGGGTGCTGATCGTCCTGACGGTCGGCGGGCTCGCGGCATTGCAGGCGCTCGGACCGAAATCCGCGCCGGCGCCGCCCGTCGCCGGCGCAGCTCCCGCCCAGATCGCGCCCCCCCAGATTGCGCCCGTGCAGGCCGCGCCGGCGCGCGCCGCCGCGCCGGCCCCGTCCACCTACGCCGCCAACAACGCCGCCTGGCCTGGGCCAGCGCTGCCGCAGGCGGGCGCCCCGATCGCCGCCGCCGAGCCCGCGCTGCTCGAGCCCGCGCACGACTTTCCCGGGACAATGCTGCCGCGCATCGGCCCCGGCCAGCGTCTGCCGATGCGCGCCTATGCCGGCGGCTACGATCCCGCCGACACGCGGCCGCGCATCGGCTTCATCATCGCCGGCATCGGCGTGACCGAGGATGAGAGCGAGGAGGCGGTGCGCAGCGTCGCACCGGCGATCGACCTCGCCGTCTCGCCCTACACCGCGCGCCCGCAGCGGCTGCTCGACCTGATCCGGGCGCACGGGCACGAGTTCCTGCTCGGCCTGCCGATGGAACCGCAGGGCTATCCGCAGGACGACGAAGGACCGCAGGAGCTGCTCGCCGCCGCGCCCCCGGCGCAGAACCAGCTGCGCCTGCAATGGGTGCTGTCGCGCATCGCCGGATATGCCGGGGTGACCGGCGCCTGCGAGGGGCTGCGCGGCGAGCACTACGCGGCGTCGCCGGAGCTGATGGGCGCGGTGCAGGACGAGCTTGCCGCGCGCGGCCTGTTCTACATCGACCCCCGGCCCGGCGCCGCGCCGCCGGCGCGTGTGGCCGGGCGCAGCATCGACGAGGTGGTGGACGAGCCGGCCGTGCACACCGAGATCGACGCCAAGCTCAACCATCTCGAGCACCTCGCGCGCAGCCGCGGCAGCGCGCTCGGGCTGGCCGACCTGCCGCGGCCGGTGACGGTGGACGAGATCAACGCCTGGGCCGGCCGGCTGGCGGCGCACGGCATCGCACTCGTGCCGGTGAGCGCGCTCGTGCAGCCGGCCGCGTCGGCCGCAGCCGCGAGCGCGGCGGCGCGATGAGCGGCGGCGGTGCAACCGGCCCGCTGCCGTATCGGCCGAATGTCGGCGCGGCGCTGTTCGACGCGCGGGGTCGGGTCTTCGTCGCCCGCCGCGCCGGCTTCCCCAACGCTGAGGGTCCGCCCGGCGGCTGGCAGTTGCCGCAGGGCGGCATCGACGCGCAGGAGGATCCGCGCGCCGCCGTGCTGCGCGAGCTGGCGGAGGAGATCGGCACCGACCGCGCCGCGATCGTCGGCGAGCATCCGGCGTGGCTGACCTACGACCTGCCTCCCGAGCTGCTCGGGCGCGCGCTCGGCGGGCGCTACCGCGGCCAGCGCCAGCGTTGGTTCGCGCTGCGCTTCCTCGGCACCGACGCCGACATCCGGCTCGACCGCGACCCGGAGCCGGAGTTCGACGCCTGGCGCTGGACGGAGCTGGGCGAGCTGCCCGGCCTCGCCGTGCCGTTCAAGCGCGCGATCTACGAGGAGCTGGCGCGTGCCTTCGCGCGCTTCGCCCGGCCCTCGCCCGCGCCCGATCCGGCGCGATGAAGTGGTATTTCGCGCTGAACGAGGCCGGCACGTCCGGCGGCATCGGATTGCACGCGCGTCTCGCCGTGCTGTCGGCGCTGAAGGTCGGCGGGCTCGAGCCGCACCTGCTGTACTACGGCGCACGCAACGACTACATCGCCTGGATGGAGGCGCAGGGCGTGCGCGTCATCGACGCCGCGCCGAGCTTCCTCGACGCGCTGGAGCAGGCCGCGCGCGAGGGACGGCATCCCGCGCACTTCATCGGCCACTGGCTGCGCACCGCCATCTGCCTGATCGAGCGCGATGACGACTACATCCTCTACACGGACTGCGACGTGCTGTTCCGGCGGCGGATGAATTTTGCCGCCTGCCGGCCCGACGCGATCGCCTGCGCGCCGGAGTTCAAGCCGGACAACTGGAACTACTTCAACTCCGGCGTGATGGTGCAGAACGTGCCGCGGCTGCGCCGGGACCATCCGGCCTTCCAGGCCTTCATCGTCGACGCGCTGCACGGCCCCGATGCGCGCGACGTCAGCGACCAGTGGGCGTACAACCACTTCTACCGGGGCTCCTGGGTGCGGCTCAATCCGCTGATGAACTGGAAGCCGTACTGGGGCTTCTCGGCGGACGCACCGCTCGTCCACTTCCACGGGCCCAAGCTCGACAACATGCGGGCGATCCTCGACGGCGCGATGCCCTGGGAGAACCCGACGCAGCGCGTGATCGGCAGCCTGTTCCTGGCCTTCATGCCGCACTACATCGCGGCACTCGACGATCTTCTGGTCCTGCTCGGCGCTTTCGAGGATCGGCCGTTGGTCGAGGCGATCCTGCGCGACGCGCGCGCCCTCTATCGCATGGTGCCGGTCGACCGCATCGATCTCTCGGTGCTGGAGAACCGCATGTTCGACGACGCCTGAGCGGGCGCTATTCGGGCTCGCGCCGCTTGCCCTCGATCCGCGTCCCGTTCGGCAGCGCCCCGTTCGGCAGCACCCCGTCCAGCAACGCGCCGTCCAGCAGCGCATTGCCGCGTGCCGCGTCCTTCTGCTGGCGCAGCCGCTCAGTCTTGGTCTGGCCGTGCCGCGCACGCATCGCCTGCGCCGTGTCGCCGGCGGCGGCCCTGGCGCGCTGCTTGCGCACGCGGCCCAGGTTGACGATCTCGCCCATCACGGCATCCTGTCACGTCACGCAAGGGAGGACCAGATGGGCGCGATCGACCTGAAAGCGGCGGACGGGCACACCCTTTCCGCCTACCAGGCGGGTCCGCGAGACGCGCCGCGCGGCCTCGTCATCGTGCAGGAGATCTTCGGCGTGAACCGCCACATCCGTGCGGTGTGCGACCGCCTGGCCGGCCAGGGATACGCGGTGGCGGCGCCGGCGCTGTTCGATCGCGCCGAACGCGGCGTCGAGCTGGGCTACGCGCCGGACGACATCGCTCGCGGACGCGAGCTGCGCGGCAAGCTGAACGACGCCGGCGTGCTCGCAGATATCGAGGCGGCGGCCAAGGCGCTCGGCGGCAAGCAGCTCGGCATCGTCGGCTACTGCTTCGGCGGCACGGTCGCCTGGTGGGGGGCGACGCGCTCCTCGGTGTTCCGGGCGGCGGTCGGCTGGTACGGCGGCGGCATCGCCGCGACCAAGGATGAGACGCCGCACTGCCCGGTACAACTGCATTTCGGAGAGACCGACCAGTCGGTCCCCATCTCGGATGTGGAGGCGATCCGCAAGGCGCAGCCGGAGGTGGAGATTTTCGTTTATCCCGGCGCCGGCCATGGCTTCGGCTGCGAGGACCGCGCGAGCTTCAATGCGCAGGCGGCCGAGCTGGCGGAGCGCCGGACGCTGGAGTTCTTCGGCAAGCACCTGGTCTGAGCCGACGGGAGAGTGGGGTGTGGCGCCGCGGTGACGGGTGCGGCGCGAAGCTACCGTACCGACCGCACGCCGATGTGAACCGGTCGGGGGATGACGCGTTCAGCCAGGGTCAACAGGGCGGAAGGGCCAGTCGCCTATGGGTACGATCCTCCTGATCATCCTGATATTGCTGCTGCTCGGCGCGTTGCCCACCTGGCCCTACAGCGCCGGCTGGGGCTACTACCCCTCGGGCGGACTCGGCCTCATCCTGCTGATCGTGATCATCCTTCTGGTGATGGGCCGCCTGTAGATGCAGCGAACCCATCCGGCTCCAAGCGGGCCGGGTCAGGCTGGGCGGAGCACCCGCCCCGCCACCGCATCCAGCCGAGCCATCAGCGCCGGATCACGCAGCGCCGTCGGGGTCACGATCGCGTGGTCGAGCGCGTGATCGCAGCCGCCGGGGCAGGCCGACCGCCGCGCGCCGATGGCCGGCACCGCCTGCCGCAGCAGCGTCGCGGCCCGGCCGGCATTGGCCTGCAGCACCGCCATCACGGCCTCGACCGTGACGTGGTCGTGCTCGGGGTGCCAGCAGTCGAAGTCCGTGACCATGGCGACGGTGGCGTAGCAGAGCTCCGCCTCGCGGGCGAGCTTGGCCTCCGGCATGTTGGTCATGCCGATGACGCTGCAGCCCCAGGCGCGGTACAACTCGCTCTCGGCGCGCGTGGAGAATTGCGGCCCCTCCATGACGAGGTAGGTGCCGCCGCGTGTCGCCGCGATGTCGGCGGCGCGGGCCGCTTCGTGCAGCGCGTCGCCGAGCCGCGGGCAGACCGGGTTCGCCATCGAGACATGCGCCACGCAGCCCTCGCCGAAGAAGCTCTTCTGGCGCGCAAAGCTGCGATCGATGAACTGGTCGACGATGACGAAGCGGCCCGGCGGCAGGTCCGGCTGCAGGCTGCCGACCGCGGAGAGCGACAGGATGTCGGTGCAGCCGGCGCGCTTCAGCGCGTCGATGTTGGCGCGGTAGTTCAGGTGGCTCGGCGACAGGCGGTGGCCGCGGCCGTGGCGCGGCAGAAAGACGCAGCGCACGCCGCCGAGCACGCCGTGCAGCAGTTCGTCCGACGGCGCGCCCCAGGGCGTGTGCACGCGCTGCCAGCGCTTCTCCTCGAGCCCCTCGATGTCATAGAGGCCGGAGCCGCCGATGACGCCGACGACCGGCGTGGCTTCGCTCATGTCGCTCCCGTCCGCAGCCCCGCCGCGCGTCTTATCGCGACCCATCGGCCTGTCGCCCGCAGGCACGGCCGGTCAGTCGCGGCCGTAGTGGTCCTCCAGCCGGACGATGTCGTCTTCCCCGAGATAGCCACCGGATTGCACTTCGATCAGGCAAAGGGGAATGCGGCCGGGGTTCTGCAGGCGGTGCACGGTGCCGAGCGGCAGGTAGATGCTCTCGTTCTCGCGGACCAGCAGCTCTTCGCCGTCGCGTGTCACCAGCGCGCTGCCGGCCACCACCACCCAATGCTCGGCGCGATGGAAATGCTTCTGCAATGAGAGCTTGTGGCCCGGCGTCACCGTGATGCGCTTCACCTGGAAGCGGTCGCCGCGAATCAGGATCTCGTAGAAACCCCAGGGACGGTAGATCCGGTTATGCGTCACCGCCTCCGGCCGCCCGGCCTGGCGCAGACGGTCGACGATCTTCTTCACGTCCTGCGCGTGCTCGCGCTTCATCGCCAGCACCGCGTCCTTCTCCACCACCACCACCGCGTCCTCGAGCCCGACCACGGCGGTCAGCACGCCGTCGCTGCGGACATAGCAAT
>JAFAYA010000080.1 GCA_019240635.1 Acidisphaera sp.
AGCCCGACCACGGCGGTCAGGATGCCGTCGCTGCGGACATAGCAGTGGGTTGCCGACTCCAGCATCACGTCGCCGATCGCGACATTGCCCTGCGCGTCCTTCTCGCCGAGCTCCCAGAGCGCACCCCAGCTGCCGACATCCGACCAGCCGAGATCCGCCGGCACCACCGCCGCGCGCGTCGTGCGCTCGGCCACCGCATAGTCGAGGCTGATGTTCGGACTGGCGCTGAACGCCTCCGGCGAGAGGCGGATGAAGTCCAGATCCTGCCGGCGCTTCGCCACGGCCTCCTGCGCCGCCGCCAGCACGCGCGGCGCATACGCGGCCAGTTCTTCCAGCAACGTTGCGGCGGTGAACACGAACATGCCGGAGTTCCAGAGATGCCGCCCCGACGCGGCGAAGCCGGCGGCCGCCGCGGCGTCGGGCTTCTCGATGAAGCGGGCCAGCGCGTGCACCCCCGGCAGGTCGGCGAGCTTCTCGCCCACCTCGATATAGCCGTAGCCCGTCTCCGGCGCGGTCGGGCGCATGCCGAAGGTGACGATCCGCCCGGCGCGCGCCGCGACGATCGCCCGATCCAGCGCCTCGGCGAGCGCCGCGCTGTCCCGGATGGCGGAGTCCGCCGCCATCATCCACAGCACATCCTCGGGATTCTCCTCGGCGACCAGGGCGGCGGCCGCGGCGATCGCCGGCGCACTGTTGCGTCCGACCGGCTCCAGCATCAGCCGCGCCCCGGCGATCCCGGCGGTGCGCATCTGCTCGGCGGCGAGGAAGCGATGCTCCTGGTTGCAGACCAGGATGGGCGGCGCGAGACCGCCGTCGGCCGCGCGCAGTGCGGTTTCCTGGATCAGCGAGCGCTGCGAGATCAGCGGCCAGTACTGCTTGGGAAAGCTCTCGCGCGACACCGGCCAGAGCCGGGAGCCCGAACCGCCGGAGAGGATGACCGGCACCACCCGGGTGCGCGTCGAGACGACACCGCCTTGCATGGGCGCGGCCACCGGACTGAGGGAAGTCATAGCGGCCCCGGCACCGATCTGCGTGGTCCGGTTTTAGGCAAGGCGAGCCGGCCTGTCCAGCAACATGCGGTTGCGCCGCACGCCCGCGCGGTCCACGCTTCGGCACGAAACGACCGGAGAGGGCGATGGACGTCGAGATCGAATACTGCGGCATGTGAGGCTACGAGCCGCGCGCCCGGGCGGCGCAGGACCTCATCCTCTCGCAGGCGCCAGCCGCACGCGTGACGCTCCGCAGGAGCAGCGGCGGCGCTTTCGAGATCACGGTGGACGGCGGGCTGCGCTACTCCAAGCGGCAGACCGGCCGGTTTCCCACCGAGGCGGAGGTGACGACCGCGATAGCCTGACGGGTGCGACGGCTCCCTGCCGCGTGACGGCGGAAATCAGATTCGCCTTCGGTAATGCAGCAAGGCGTGCGGTCGCGCCGGGCGTTTTGTCGTAGTCTGCCGAGCGGCCGGCGCCCGCAGCGTGGCGCCTTACCTGGGAGGATTACGGCATGGCAGAAACCGGCGCCCGACGCAGCCCCGTGCTCACCGGCGGCTGCCAGTGCGGCGCGGTGCGCTACGCACTCTACGCCGCGCCCGGCGGCACCACGATCTGCCATTGCCGGATGTGCCAAAAGGCCTCGGGCGGCCCGTTCGAGGCGCTGGCGCCGGTCGCCGGAGGGGACTTTGCCTGGACGCGCGGGCCGGCCGGCACGTTCCGCAGCTCCTCGATCGTCGAACGGGACTTCTGCGCCGCCTGCGGCACGCCTCTGACCTATCGCAATCTCGGCCGCGACCGGGTGAGCGTGACGGTCGGCAGCCTCGACGAGCCGGCGCGCGCCGCACCCGTCGGCCAGTATGGCCTGGAGAGTCGGCTGCCCTGGTGCCGCCCGGGGCTGCTCGACCTGCCGGGGGTGGAGACGGAGGCGAGCTATGCCGGCCTGACCAGCTACCAGCACCCCGACCACGAAACGCCCCGCTGGCCACCGCAGGCGGAGGAGACGCCTCCCCGATGAGTGCGGACGCCGGCATCCGCGCGGGCGACGCGCCGGCCGGCTCGGCCGCGCGGCTGGCGATGCTCGGAGCGATCGAGAAGAAGCTGCTCTGGCTCTCCGCCTGGATGGTCCACACGGCGAACCATCTGCGCGAGAACCGGGACGGGCTGAAGGTCGGCGGCCACCAGGCGTCCTGCGCCTCGATCATTTCGGTGATGACGGCGCTCTACTTCGAGGTCCTGCGGCCGCAGGACCGGGTGGCGGTGAAGCCGCATGCCGGGCCGGTGTTCCACGCCATCAACTACCTGCTCGGACGCGAGCGGCGCGAACGGCTGGAGCGGCTGCGCGGCCTTGGCGGCGTGCAGTCCTACCCGAGCCGCGCCAAGGACGGCGCCGAGGTGGATTTTTCCACCGGTTCGGTCGGGCTCGGGGTCGCCATCACGAGCTTCGCCGCGCTGATGCAGGACTACGTGCGCCTGCACGGGCTCGGCCGGGACGACATCCCGCCTGGCCGGCATATCGCGATCGCCGGCGACGCGGAGCTCGATGAGGGCAACATCTACGAGGCGCTGCTGGAAGGCTGGAAGCACGACGTCCGCAACGTCTGGTGGATCATCGACTACAACCGCCAGAGCCTGGATTCCGTGGTGCCCGACCGGCTGTTCGGCCGCATCGAGGGCCTGTTCCGCGACATGGGCTGGAACGTCGTCACCACGAAATACGGCCGCAAGCTGGAGGCGGCGTTTTCCCGCCCGGGCGGCGAGGCGCTGCGCCGCTGGATCGACGACTGCCCCAACAGCCTCTACTCCGCGCTGACGTTCCAGGGCGGCGCCGCCTGGCGGCAGGCGGTGCTCGCCGATCTCGGCCGCAGCCAGGCGGTGCGCGCGCTGCTCGATCCACTCTCGGACGAGGCGCTGGGCGGCCTGATGACCAATCTCGGCGGCCACGACATCGGCACGGTGATCGACACCTTGCGCCAGGCCGAGGCCGACGATCGCCCGACCTGCTTCATCGCTTACACGATCAAGGGGATGGGCCTGCCCTTCGCCGGCCACAAGGACAACCACGCCGGGCTGATGACCCGCGAGCAGATGCAGATCTTCCGCCAGGCCATGGCGATCCGCGAGGGGCATGAGTGGGACCGGTTCGAGGGGCTCGAGGTGCCGGAGCCGGCGCTGCGCGCCTTCATCGACGCCTGCCCGTTTGCCAAGCCGCTCACCGGCGAGGGACGCGCGCTGACCGCGCCGGCCGTCGCCGTTCCCGCGCGCCTGCCGCAGGGCCGGATCGCCGCGCGGCGCATGTCGACCCAGTCCGGCTTCGGCGACCTGCTGGCCGAGATCGGCCGCGGCCAAGGCGAGTGCCGCGACCTCGCCGCGCACATCGTGACCACCAGCCCCGACGTCACCGTCTCGACCAATCTCGGGCCCTGGGTGAACCGGCGCGGCGTGTTCGACCGGCACACCCGCAACGACGTGTTCCGCGACGCCAAGCTGGCCAGCGCCCAGCGCTGGGGCATGAGCCCGAAGGGCCAGCACATCGAACTCGGCATCGCCGAGCAGAACCTGTTTCTGCTGCTCGGCGCGGCCGGCCTGCAGCACGCGCTGAACGGCGCGCGGCTGCTGCCGATCGGCACGGTCTATGACCCGTTCGTCAACCGCGGCCTCGATGCGCTGATCTACGCCTGCTATCAGGACGCGCGCTTCCTGCTGGTCTCCACCCCGTCCGGCCTCTCGCTGGCGCCGGAGGGCGGGCAGCACCAGTCCACCAACACGCCGCTGATCGGCATCGCCGCCGACCGGCTCGCCGCCTACGAGCCGGCGCATGTGGACGAACTGGCGATCCTGCTGCGCCACGCGCTCGCGCACATGCAGGCGCCGGACGGTTCTGCCGTGTGGCTGCGGCTTTCGACGCGGGGCCTGATGCAGCCGGAGCGCCCGCTCGACGCAGCGGCGGTGATCGCCGGTGCGCACTGGGTGGTGCCGCCGGCCGCGGGCGCGCGGATCGCGCTCGCCTACCAGGGCCCGGTGGAGCCGGAGGCTGCGGCCGCCTTTACCCTGCTGCGCGAGGAGGAGCCGTCGGCCGGGCTGCTGGCGATCGTCAGCCCGGACCGGCTGCACCAGGGCTGGATCACCGCGCAGCGGGCGCGTCGCGGCGGCGACCGCGACGCCGCTTCGCAGATCGAGCGCATCCTGGCGCCGCTCGCGCCCGGGGCGGCGCTGGTAACGGTGCTGGACGGCCATCCCGCCGCGCACGCCTGGCTCGGCGGCGTCGCCGGCCAGCGCGTGGTGCCGCTCGGCGTCGACCGCTTCGGCCAGAGCGGCGACATTCCCGACCTCTATCGGGAATACGGGCTGGACGAGGACACGATCCTCGATGCCTGCGCCCAGGCGCTGCTTGGCGTCTGACGGCCGCGCCCGTTCGTGCCGGCGAAGGCGGATGCGCGGCCAATGAGCGTTTCGGATTTTCTTGCGCGCGGCGGCGCCTGGACCGTGCCGCCCGCCATCCCGGTCGACCTGAATGGGCCGGACGGACGGCCCTATGAAAAACTGCCGCCGGACAGCCAGGAGCGGCCGCTCGCCGCTCTGTTCGCGAAGGTTGCCGGACGGCACCCGGACGCGCCGGCACTGGACGACGGCACGCTGCGGCTGAGCTATCGCGAGACCGCGGAGCGGGCGGCGTCCCTGGCGCGGCGCATCGCCGCCAGCACGCCGCCGGACGTCCTCGTCGGCGTCTGTCTTGCGGACGCCGCGGCTTGCCTCGGGATTCTCGCCTGCTTCGCCGCCGCCCGACCCTGCCTGGTCCTGGACGACACGCTGCCCGATGAGCGCCGGACGGCGATCATGCGCGATGCCGGGCTCGCGGCCTGCATTGTTGCGCGGGAGGGCGCGACACCGCTGCCCGAGGGGGTCGCCGCGATCCGCTTCGCGGCGGCGAGCGCCGATGCCGCCCTGTCCTTACCCGCGGACCCGCCGCCGATCCCGCCGGACGCGCCGGCGCTGATCCTGTACACCTCCGGCAGCACCGGGCAGCCGAAGGGCATCGTGCACGGCCAGCGCGCCATCCTCATGCGCATGGCGCAGGCCATCGACACCTGGCACGTCGGCCCGGGGGATCGCCTGCTGTCGCTCGCCTCGCCCGCGACAATCTCCGGAATAGTCGATCTGTTTTCCACCCTGCTCTCCGGCGCGATGCTGCTGAAGCTCGATCCGCGCCGCGTCGGCTGGCGCGGCGTGCTCGCCTTGGCCGCCGACCGACGCATCACCTGCTTTCATGCCGTTCCCGCCGTGCTGCGGCGCCTGTGTGCCGTTGCGCCTGACGCGGCATCGCTGCTGGCGGCGAGCTTCGGCGGGGTGCAGATCGCCCGGATCAGCGGCGAGGAGGTGCTGCGCAGCGATGTCGAGAGGTTGCGGCGCATGCTGCCGCCCGGCGCGTATATCCACACCGTTTATGGCATGACCGAAATCCTGGCGCTGCTCGGCTGGTACGTGACGGATGACGCCATCGCGCCGTCCGCCCCGATGCTGTCCGCCCAGGTGCCATCGGGGTATCTGCTGCCCGGGCACAGCTACTGCATCCTGGACGAGCAGGGGCGGCCGGTGCCCGACGGCGAGGCCGGGGAACTCGTGGTGCGCAGCCGCCATCTCGCGCTCGGCGAATGGCGGGAGGGCCGATGCGTTCAGGGATCGCGGCTGGCCGATGACCCGGACGATCCGTCCTGCCGCATCCTGCGCACGGGCGACGTCGTACGCCGCCGGCCGGACGGGCTCTACCAGGTTCTCGAGCGGCGCGACCGGCAGGTGAAGATCAACGGTCAGCGGGTGGAGATCACCGAGGTGGAGGACGCGCTGCGGCGCATGCCGGACATCGCTGACGCGGCGGTCGCCGCACGGCACGACGGCGCGACGGTCGGCCTGCTCGCCGTCATCGTACCGGTGACGGCGCCGTTATGCGATGCAGCGGCGCTGCTGCGGAGCATTCGTGAGCGGCTGGCCCGGCAGCTTCCAGCGGCGATGGTACCAGCGCGCATCGTGCTCGCCGAGCAGCTTCCTTGCCTGCCCGGCGGAAAGATCGACCGCGCCGCGCTGCTCCAGCTCGGCGGATCGGCCGGGGTGGCGTGAGCACCGCCGCTGGCGTGCGCGCGGGCGAGAGAGACACCGGGGAGCCGGCACTCGACCTGGTCTTCGGCAGCGGCGGCAACGCCGACGAGCATCTCTGGACCGGGCTGTCGCATCCCGAACCCGGCCAGGCCTGGCTGGTCGGCGAGGACAGCAGCGCGGTGCTGCCGCGCCCGGGCTGCCCCGGCACGTATCGGCTCCACCTCGTCGGCCGGCCGTTTCTGCATCCCGGTCGCATCGAGGCACAGCGGCTTGCCGTGTCGGTGAATGGTTCGCTGCTGCAGCCGGCGGTGCTGGATGGGCCGTTCAGCCTTGAGTGGCTGCTGCCCTGGGCGCTGCTCGCGGCGTGCGAAACGCTCCGCCTGGAGCTGCGCCATCCCGATGCCGGCCGTCCCTCCGCGCTCATCGGAGCCAGGGATGCGCGCCGCCTGGCTCTCGCGTTGACGCGCCTGCAGCTCACCCGGGTCCGTTCTGTTGCCGCGGTCTGGCACCCGCCCGTATTGGCGCCGCGCATCCATGCCTCGCCGGCTTCCGGGCGGGACCTGCTGCTGCGCTTCGAAAGCCTGGGCCATGACTGCGAACTGGGGATGCTGCAGCGCGCCTTCGATGCCGAGCCGCCAGGCCTGCTGCGTTTCGCCGGCACCTCACCCCCGGCTCTGATCGCGCTGCTCGATCGGGAATTTGCGGCGATCGGCGATCCGGCCGATGTCGAGATCGCGCGCAGCGATCCCGACCTGCTGGTTCGGCAGACGCGCTATGGCTTCTCCTATCACACCTGGCTGCGCGAGGCGTTGGTCGATCCGGTGGCGGTGCACGCCCGCGAATGCCGCCGCATGCGGCTGCTCGCCGACAAGCTGCTGCGCGACCTGCGCGAGGGCGAAAAACTCTTCGTCTATAAGGCCCGCGACGCGGAGGAGCGGACGTTTATGGCGGCGCTGCATGCAGCCGTGCGCCGCTACGGTCCGAACACGCTGCTCTGGATCGAACGGCAGGACGCGGCGCATGCCGCGGGCACGCTGCGGGTCGAATGCGAAGGGCTGCTGCGCGGCTGGCTCGACCGCTACGCGCCGCCGCTGGCGATCCAGGACGCCTCGCGCCCATGCTGGCTCGATCTGTGCGCTCGAGCCTGGAGCCTCGCGCGCGGCGGCGCAGAGGCCCGGACGAAACCATGACGGACGCAGAAATCCTGGCCCGGTTGACCGATCTGTTCCGCAGCGAGTTCGCCGATCGCGGACTGGTGCTATCGCCCTGCACCGGCCCGGCCGATCTGGCGGGTTGGGATTCCGTGCGGATGCTCGACGTGATTTTTCGGATCGAGCAGGAGTTTGGCCTCGCCTTCACCGGGGCCGAAATCGACCGCTTCCGCAACGTCCAGGATTTCATCGAAGCGATCGCCGCGCGACGCCGCGGCTGACCGCTACGCTCCTTCCCGCCGCCAGGCGATCACGGCGAGACCCAGGATGAGCGGCAGCGCGAGCCAGGGCGGCAGCAGCGGCAGGGCGGCGATGCCGGTGACGAGGTGGTCGTGGTTGCGGCGCAGGGCCATCCATCCCGATCCCGAGGCGTCGCGCTCCGGCTCGACCATGCGTAGCGCCGGCGCGCCGGCCGGCTCGAGCCAGTGCACGCCGCCGCCGCTCTGCCGCGCCAGGCCCGCCAGCTTCGTCGCGGTGGCGCGCAGATCGGCGATCTCCAGCGGGTTGGCGTTGGCCGAAGCGGCGTAGGCGGTGCGCACGCCGTCGCTGGCCTGCCACACGCCGGGAGCGGTCGCCGGGATGCTGGCGGTGCCCCGCCCGGGACCCTGCTGCGCCAGCGTCAGGCGCTGGCGATGGCCGTCCGGGTCGATCACCGTGACGTCGCCGGCCGGCGCGTCGTCGGTCGATCGGCGCTCGATCGCGAGGTGCCCGTTCTCGATGCTCGCGGTGAGCGCGTTCTCCTCGAGTTCCGGCTCCTTCATCAGCCAGTGCGCGACGCGGCGCAGCAGCTCCGCCTGCGGGCCGCCGCCGTCGTGGCCGCGCGACCACAGCCAGATCTGGTCGGAGAGCAGCAGCGCCGTGCGCCCTTCACCGACATGGTCAAGCACCAGCAGCGGCGCCTCCCCGCCCCCCGGCGTGGGCGCGCTCATCACCACTTGGCCGCCGACATCGCCCACCTCGTCCCGCCGGTACCATTCGCCCCAGGACGGCGGTGCGTTGGCGTGCCAGCCCGGCAGGTCCTCGGTGACCGGATGGCGCTGGCCGAGCTTCGTCACCTCCGCGCGGAACGGCCCCTCGACGACGGAGTCGTCGAGCTCCGTCGGATGCGCCGGCAGCACGGCGCCGAGCGGCGTCGCTGCGAGGCTGGCCAGGCCGGTGAACTCCGGCCCCACGCTCATCAGCAGGGCGCCGCCGCCCCGCACGTAGTCGGCGATGTTGCGCAGGTAGATCGCCGGCAGGATGCCGCGATTCTGGAACCGGTCGAGGATGATCAGGTCGAACTCCCTGATCTTCTCCTGGAACAGCTCGCGCACCGGGAAGGCGATCAGCGACAGCTCGTTCAGCGGCGTCAGGTCGTCCTTCTCGGGCGGACGCAGGATGGTGAAGTGCACGAGATCGACCGAGGGGTCGGCCTTCAGCAGCCGCCGCCAGGTGCGCTCGCCCTGATGCGGCTCGCCCGAGACCAGCAGCACGCGCAGCCGGTCGCGCACGCCGTTAATCTGCACCACCGCCCGGTTGTTGAGCTGGCTGACCTCGCCCGGCAGCGGCTCGGCCGAGAGCTCGACGACGGTCGGGCCGGCGCGGGTGATCGGGATGTCGATCCTGTGCTCGGGACCGATGGGCACGCTCTCGACGATCGGCGGCTCGCCGTCGCGCCGGATGGTCAGGCGCGCCGTGCCCGTGGGATGCGCGACCCCGAGATCCTCGATGGCGACCCGAAGCTGCACGGAT
This sequence comes from Acidisphaera sp., assembly GCA_019240635.1. Classification (GTDB taxonomy): domain Bacteria; phylum Pseudomonadota; class Alphaproteobacteria; order Acetobacterales; family Acetobacteraceae; genus JAFAYA01. The sequence continues at coordinate 9,026 of JAFAYA010000080.1, forward strand.
TTGCCGACCAGGCCGTAGCCCGGCGCTTCGATGACCCGGACCCGGCGGTCCGTCTCCTCGCCGCGCGCCGGGATCATCACATTCAGCGGCGCGCCGCCCGGCGCGGCCTGCGGGATGTCGTGCACCTGGCCGTCGGTGATGGCGAGCGTGCCGGCGAAGCGCGAGCGCGGGATGTCGGCCAGCGCCCGATCGATCGCGGTGAACAGCCGCGTGCCGCTTGATCCGGATTCCGGCACCGTGATGGTGCGCAGCTCGAGGTCGGGCAGGCGCGCCGCCTGCGCCTGCACCGCTTGCCGCGCCGCCTCCGCCAGGGCCGTGCGGTTGCCGACCTGCATCGAGCCGGTCTGGTCCACCACCAGCAGGCCGATGTCCGGCAGGGTCTCGCGCGTCTCCTCCACCAGGCGCGGGCCGGCCAGCCAGAGCACAAGGACCAGGAAGGCGAGGCCGCGCCAGAAGACGCCGCGCGCGCCCCGCCACAGCGCGGGCGCCAGTGCGATCGCGCACAGCACCGCCAGCGCCGCCAGCAGGGGCAAGGGCACCAGGGGCGTTAAGCGGAGCGAGGCGATGGCCTGTTCGATGTGCATCGCTCGATCCGGCCTACTGCCCGAGGCGCTCCAGGATGTCCGGCACGTGCACCTGGTCACCCTTGTAGTTGCCGGTCAGCGCGTACATGACGAGGTTCACGCCGAACCGATAGGCGAGCGTGCGCTGCCGGGAACCGCCGGGTATCGCGGCATAGGGATACTGGCCGGCGGCGTCCACCGCCCACGCCGCGGCCCAGTCGTTGCCGCCGATCACCACCGGGCTGACGCTGTCGTTCGCACGGTCCTGGTCGCGCTGCACCCAGACGGTGCCGCCGGTATAGCGGCCGGGGAATTCGCGCAGCAGGTAGAAGGCGCGGGCCAGCACGTGGTCGGTGGTCAGCGGCGCCAGTGCCGGGATGGTGAGCCGCCGGCCGATCTCCTGCAGCGCTGCGTCGGCGCCGGGGGCGAAGCCCTCGCCGCTGCCGCCGTTGCGCGTGTCGATCAGGATTATGCCGCCGTGGCCCATGTAGTCGTCCAGGCTCGCGATGGCCGCCGCCGAGGGCGGTGCCGCGTCCGGCACGATCGGCCAGTAGAGCAGCGGATAGAAGCTCAGATCATCCTCGCCGGGGGTGACCGGCGCCGGGTCGGCCAAGGTCGCGGCGGTGCGCCGGTTGACGTAGTCGGACAGTCCGGCGAGGCCGGCGCGCGAAACGCCGTCCACCTGCTCGTCGCCCGTGACGAGGTAGGCGAGGCGGGTGGCCAGCGCCGGGTAGCGGTCAGCGAGCTCGTCGGCGCGGGCCGACGGTGCCACGAGCAGCAAGGCGAGCGCCACCGCCGCCAAGCGTGGGCGCAGCAGGCCACGCAGGCCGAGCGAAACGACGAGGTCGAGGGCGAACAGCGCGAGCGCCGCGGCGAGCAGCCACGGGCCGAGCGCCCGCTCCGCCGGAACGGTGCCGAGCAACTCGGTGCGCGCGCCGGCGACCGGCGCGGCGGCGCGCAAGGCCGGCAGCGCGGCGCCCAGGTTGAGCGCCCGGCGTCCGTTCTCCGGCCCGTAGAGGCCGGGCGGATGACGCGGCGAGGCCGGCGTGCCGGCGAACGCGTCGCCGGCCAGTCCCGTGGCGGCCTGCGGCGGGGGCGACAGTTCGCCGAATCCGTCCAGCGTCTCGGCGGGCGCCAGCACCGTCGCGTCCTCGGCACTGGCGACGCCGACGGACAGCGCCACCAGCCGGCGCAGCATGTCGAGGAACAGGCCGGAGAGCGGCAGGTCCGACCAGTCGGCGTTCGCCGTGGTGTGGAACAGCACGATCCGGCCGGCGCCGACCGTCGCCTCGGTGACCAGCGGCGTGCCGTCGGTCAGTGTTGCCCAGCTATGCCGGGTCAGATCGGCCGAGGGCTCCGCCAGCACCTGCCGCCGCACCCGCACCTCGGTCGGCACGGTCAGGCCGGCGAACGGCGAGTCCGGCGGAAACGGCGCCAGCGCCGCGGGCTGACTCCACGAGAGCGCGCCGCCGAGCTGGCGATCGCCCTGCAGCAGGCGCACCGGCAGCAGGCCGTCCGGGTGCCCGGCGGTCGCCGGTCCGGCAAAGCGCACCAGCAGCCCGCCCCTGCTTACCCAGTCGGCGACGCGATCGTGCTCCTCGCCCTCGGCGATCACCCGGTCGGCCAGGATCAGCACCGAGAGGTCGCGCGACAGCAGCGTTCCGAGATCGCTCTCCCGCACTTCGGTGTACGGCGCCAGGGCGCGGCGCAGGTAGTAGAGCTGGCCGATCAGCGGCGATTCCGCGGCGGCGGCGTCGCCGGCCAGCAGCCCGACCGGCCGGCGGCGCCAGCGCTCGTCGAGCAAAGCGACCGAGCCGGCGGACGCCTGGCCCTCCAGCACCAGCCGGGCGAGGCGGTTGCGCAGCTCCGGGGGCAGCACGATCGCCGCCTCGCCTTCGCCCTTGCCAGGCGGGATCACGATGCTGACGCGTGCCAAGCTGCGGCTGTCGCCGCTCTGCGCCAGCACGACGGCCTCCGGCGAGGCGGCATCGCGTGGCGCCTGGGCGACGCGGGCGATCAGCCGATCGGCCTCGGCGCGCGGCGGCAGCAACACGCGCGCTTCGGGCACCACGCTGCCGATCTCGATGACCGGCCCGGTCGTGGCGAGCGTGCGGGAAAAGTCCGCGTCCCCGGGCTGGGCGAGGCCGTCGCTCACATAGACCACCGCGGTGCCGGGGGCGTGCCAGTCCTGCAGCGCCGCCACCGCGGCCGCGTGGTCGGACGGCCAGGGTTTCGGGCGCAGCGCCGCCAGCCGGGCGCGCAGGTCGGCGACCGGCATGGCCGGCGTGACGCGCGGCGGCCCGGCGTCCTCCGCCGGCGCGGTCGCCAGCAGCGCCGCCTTGCGTCCGGCCCGCTCCGCGCGGTCGAGTGCGGTGTCGGCGGCCTGCACGCGCCGCGCCCAGTCCGGCGCCGCCGCCCAGCCGTCATCGATCACGAGCAGCACCGGCCCCCGCCCGGGCAGCCGGGCGCCGGCATCCAGGATCGGCTGGGCCAGCCCCACGATCACCAGCGCCGACGCCAGCATGCGCAGCGCCAGCAGCCACCACGGCGTGTGGGCCGACGTCTCCTCCGTCGCCTCCAGGCCGAGCAGCAGGCGCACCGCCGGGAACGTCTCGCGCCGCGGCGCCGGCGGCGTGACACGCAGCAGCCACCAGAGCAGCGGCAGCGCCGCCAGCGCGAGCAGCAGCCAGGGTGCGGCGAAGATCACCGCACCGTCAGCGCCATGTAGAGGGCGAGCAGCGCCGCCTCCGGCGGCGCGTCGGTGCGGTGGATCGAGAAGCCGAACCCGGCGGCGGCGCAGATGTCCGCGAGCCCCTGCTGCTGCGCCGCGAGCCGGCGGGCGTATTCGGCGCGCACGCCCTCGACGCGCGGGATCAGCGCCTCGAACTCGCGCGCGACCCCCTCGAAGCGGATGCGCCCGGCATAGGGCAGCAACGCCTCCGCGGGGTCCAGGACCTGCACGAGGTGCCCGGCCAGCGGGACCGCCGCGAGCCGGCCGACGGTGGTGCGGATTTCCGGCAGCGGCGTGAGGAAGTCGCCGAACAGCACGATGCGGGCGTGGCGCGGCAGGGCGTTGTCGGGCGGCAGCGCCGCGTCCGGCGCGGCGCGGGCGAGCGCCTCGGCCACGCGTTCGAGGGCCGCGCGCCCGGCGGTGATGCCGGCGGCGTTGCCGCTCGATCCGGTGATCAGGCGCACGCGCTCGCCGCCGCGCAGCAGCAGCGCCGCCAGCGCCAGCAGCAGGAGTTCGGCGCGCGCCGCCTTCTCGACCACGGCCGCGCGCGAACGCCAGCGCATCGAGGCGTCGCCGCTGCGCCACAGGCAGACGGTCTGCGCCGCCTCCCACTCGGTCTCGCGGATGAAGTTGCGGTCGGATTTTGCCGACTGGCGCCAGTCGATGCGGGTAATCGCGTCGCCCTGCACGAACGGCCGGAATTGCCAGAAACTCTCGCCCTGGCCGACCCGGCGGCGACCGTGCACGCCCTGCGCCACCGTGGCGGCGACCCGCTCCGCGGCGACCATCAGCGGCGGCAGGCGGCCGGCGAGCGCCTCGGCGCGCCGCGCCGCCGATCCCTCCCGGCGCGGCGCACTGCGACCGAAGGCCGCGGCGGCCAGGCTCACTCCAGCCGCCCGACCAGCCGGTCGATGACCTCGGCGACGGTGACCCCATCAGCCCGGGCGGCAAAATTCAGCGCCATGCGGTGGCGCAGCACCGGGTGGGCGAGGACGGCGATGTCCTCCGTGCTCGGCGCCAGCCGCCCGTCCAGCAAGGCCCGCGCGCGGCAGGCCAGCATCAGCGCCTGTGCGGCGCGCGGCCCTGGACCCCAGGCGACCTGGCGGCGGATCGTCTCGTCCGCCGCCGTCTCCGGCCGGCCGCCGCGCACCAGCCCGAGGATCGCCTCCACCACGCTCTCGCCCACTGGCACCCGGCGGATCAGCGTCTGCGCCGCCAGCAGCGCCTCACCCGTGAGCGCCTGGCGCGGCGGCGTCTCTCCGGTGCCGGTGGTGGCGAGCAGCATCGTCCGCTCGGCGGCCAGGTCCGGGTAGCCGACGTCGATCTCCAGCAGGAAGCGGTCGAGCTGCGCCTCCGGCAGCGGGTAGGTGCCCTCCTGCTCGATCGGGTTCTGCGTTGCCAGCACGTGGAAGGGGCGCGGCAGCGCGTACTCCGCCCCGCCCACCGTCACCTTGCCTTCCTGCATCGCCTGCAGCAGCGCGGACTGGGTGCGCGGGCTTGCGCGGTTGATCTCGTCCGCCATCAGCAATTGGCAGAACACCGGACCCTTGACGAAGCGGAAGCTGCGGCGCCGCTGGCCGCCCGCCTCATCCTCGTCCAGCACCTCGCTGCCGACGATGTCGGCCGGCATCAGGTCCGGGGTGAACTGCACGCGCTTGGCGGCGAGGCCCAGCACGGTGCCGAGCGTCTCGACGAGCCGGCTCTTGCCGAGGCCCGGAACGCCGACCAGCAGCACATGACCGCCCGAGAGCAGCGTGATCAGCGTCTGGTCCACGACCTCCTGCTGGCCGTAGATCGCCCGGCCGATTTCGCTGCGCACCGCGGTGACGCGGGCGCTCAGCGCCTCCACGTCCTCGAGCCTGGCTTCCGGCAAGGCGCGGACGGCAGCGTTGCTGGCGGACATGCAGCTTCGTCGATCCCCCGAATTCGCCGGCGGCGGCCAGCCAATGTGGCCGGCCGCACTTTTAACGGCAGGGGGATGCTACCTATATCGGCCGGTGGGACGGAAGCACGGCGAGGTCGCGGAGACGCAGACGTGAACGAGGTGACGCCGCACGGCCCCCTCATGGGCCGCACCCAATCGAGGCAAGCCGCCGAGACCGGCGCCCTGCCGATGCTCACCCCGGACCAGCCCGCGCGAAGATCGAAACGCCAGCCCGTCGATTGCGGCGACCTGCCGTTCCTCATCAAGCGGGACGGCACCTGGCTCTACCGCGGCAGTCCGATCGGGCGGAAGGAACTGGTCTGCCTGTTCGCCAGCGTGCTGCGGCGGGAGGCGGACGGATCCTACTGGCTGCAGACGCCGGCGGAGCGCGGCCGCATCGAGGTCGAGGACGCCGCCTTCGTCGCCGTCGAGCTGCACTGGTGCGGCTGCGGGCGCGATCAAAAGCTGACGTTCCGCACCAACATCGACCAGATGGTCACCGCCGGGCCGGAGCACCCGATCCGCGTGTCGCACGACGTGCTGACCTGCGAGCCGACGCCGTATATCCGCATGCGCAAGGGCGAGGGGGCATGGGGGATCGAGGCGCGGATCAACCGCGCCGTCTATTATGAGCTGGTGGCGCTCGCGGTGCCGCACATGATGAACTGCCGGCGGATGCTGGGGGTGTGGAGCTGCGGCCTGTTCTTTCCGCTGGGGGAGATGCCGGCGGGGGCGGAGTGACGAGCAGGGGGACGCCGTCCCCCTGCACCCCCTGCCAAGGGCAATGCCCTTGGAACCCTCCACCATGAATGCTTTCGAGCTTCGTCGCCGGTTGGCGGCGCGGCGGCATCTGCCGGCGCCCGAGGCGGCAACGGACGCGGAGACGCCGCCTGTTGCCGAGCCGCCCGCGGGAGCCGTCTCCGCGCCGGTGCATTCGCCGCAGGTGGTCGATTTGGCGGAGGGGCCGCTGATCGAGGCGGCGGTGCTGGTGCCGATCCTGCTCGGCCCGAAGCCGGGCGTGCTGCTGACCAAGCGCGCCGAACACCTCTCCTCGCACGCCGGCCAGGTGAGCTTTCCCGGCGGGCGCATCGATCCGCTTGACGCCAGCCCGGAAGCCGCCGCACTGCGCGAAACCTGGGAGGAGATCGGCCTCGCGCCGGAGTCCGTCGAACTGGCGGGGCGGCTCGAGAGCCACGTCACCGGTTCCGGCTTTCGCATCACCCCGGTGCTCGGGCTGCTGCCTGACAAGCCGGACCTGATGCCCTCGGCGGACGAGGTGGAGTCGGTATTCCGCCTGCCGCTCCGCGTCGTGCTCGATCCGCGCGCGCCGCAGCGACGCCGGGCGATGCGCAACGGGCGCTGGCGGGAATTCTGGGTCTGGCCGCACCCGACCCACTACATCTGGGGCGCCACCGCCGCCATCCTGGTGCATCTCGCGACCGTGCTGCGCGGGGAGTGACGGCGGATGATCCGGCTGGCCGAGCTGGTGCTGTTCCTGTCGCCCTTCGCTGCCTACGCGGTCTGGTGGTGGCTGGGGCGCGTGGCGCCCTCGCCGGCCGTGCTGGCCGTGACGTTCATGTTCCTGGCGGCGTTCGGCGCGGCGCTCGCTTGGTTCGGCGTCGATCGGCGGCTGGCGCCCGGCGCCTATGTGCCGGCGCGGCTGGTGGACGGGCGCATCATCCCCGGCCACGCGGCGCCCTGATGGCCGGCCCGGCGCTGCGCATCGCTCCGCCCGGCTTCCTGGCGGACCCGCCGGTCGCCGCCGTGCTCGACGCGCTGCCGCCGGCGCGGCCGGTCGGCGGCAGCGTGCGCGACGCGCTGGCGGGCCGGCCGGTCGCCGACGTGGATTTGGCGACGCCGCAGCCGCCGCAGGAGGTCATGGCGGCGCTGGCGCGCGCCGGGCTGCGCGCCGTGCCGACCGGGCTCGCGCACGGCACCGTGACCGCGGTCGCCGGCGGGCGCGGCTTCGAGGTGACAACCTTGCGCCGCGATGTCAGCACCGACGGGCGCCACGCCGACGTGGCCTTCACCGACGACTGGCAGGAGGACGCGGCGCGGCGGGACTTCACCTTCAACGCGATGTCGATGACCCGCGACGGCGCGATCTACGATTACTTCGGCGGTGTCACGGACTTGCGGGCCGGGCTCGTGCGCTTCGTCGGCGATCCCGCGACCCGCATCGCCGAGGACTTCCTGCGCATCCTGCGCTTCTTCCGCTTCCACGCGCGCTACGGGCGCGGCGCGCCGGATGCAGCGGCGCTCGCGGCCATCGCGGCGGGGGTTCCGGGGCTGGCGCGCCTTTCCGCCGAGCGGGTGTGGAGCGAGCTCAAGCGCATCCTGGCCGCGCCCGATCCGTGCGATGCCATCGCCATGATGAGCCGCCTCGGCGTGCTCGCGGCGGTGCTGCCGGAGGGTGCCGATCCGGGCCGGCTCGACGCACTCGTCCAGGCCGGCGCGCCCGCCGATCCGGTGCTGCGCCTTGCCGCCCTGCTCGACGGGGACGCCGAAGCGCTGGCGGCGCGGCTGCGCCTTTCGGTCGAGGAGCAGCGCCGGCTTGTCGCGCTGCGCCGGCCCGGCGCGCCCGCACCCGGCATGCCCAGACCGGGCGCCGGCCTAGCCGACCTGCGTCGGGCGCTGGCCGATACGCCGAAGGAGGTGCTGATCGGGCGGAGCTGGCTGGCGGGCGCCGGGCCGGAGTGGGACGCGCTGCGCGCCAGCCTGGCATCGCTCGCGCGGCCGGTCTTTCCGCTCGCCGGGCGCGACGCGCTGGCGCTCGGCTTCGCGCCCGGTCCGCGCGTCGGCGCGGCGCTGCGGGCGGTGCGGGCCTGGTGGCTGGAGGGCGGCTGCCTCGCCGACGCCGCCGCCTGCCGGGCCGAACTGGCTCGGCGGCTCGCCGGCTGATACACGCCCGGGCGATGGATGCCCGCACGCCTGCGCGCCTGCGCCCGATCACGGCGCGACTGCGCCCGACCGACGAGAGCAGCCGCGCGCTGCTGCGCCGGCTCTGGCGCGAGCATGTGCGCCACCATCGCGGACGGCTGCTCGCCATTCTGGCGCTCACCGGCGTGATGGCCGGCACGACCGCGCTCTATCCTCTGGTTATCGAGCGCGCCTTTACGCTGTTCTCGGCGCGCGACGCCCGCATCCTCTACCAGACGCCGGCGCTGGTGCTCGCGGTGACGTCGATGAAGGCCGCGGCACAATACTTTCAGAACGTGCAGGTCCAGCAGATGGTGCTGCTGGTGATCCGCGAATTGCAGGAGCGCATGTTCCGCCATCTCGCGGCCGCCGACCTCGCGCGCATCGAGCGCGACGCGCCGGCGCAACTGGCGGCGCGCTTCACCACGGACGCCACCACCATCCGCGAGGCGCTGACGCGCGCGGTGAACGGGATCGCCGACGCGGTGACGGTGATCGGCCTCGTCTTCTCGATGGTCTACCTGGACTGGGTGCTGAGCCTGATCGCCGCACTGCTCTACCCGCTGGCGGCGGTGCCGATCGCGCGCATCGGCCGGCGGGTGCGGCGCGCCTCCGGCGGCATGCAGGAGCGCATGGGCGAGACGGCGGCGCTGCTGAACGAGAGCTTCGCCCAGGCGCGCACGGTGCGGGCCTACCGGCTGGAGGCGGTGGAGACCGGCCGGGCTGGCGCGGCGTTCGACCGGCTGTACCGGGCGCTGCTGCGCATGACCCGCAGCCGCGCCCGCGTCGATCCCGTGCTGGAAGTGCTCGGCGGCGCGGCGGTCGCCGCGGTGATCGGTTTCGCCGGCTGGCGCGCGGCGCGCGGCGGCGCGACGATCGCCAACTTCACAGGCTTCGTCGCCGCCCTGCTGATCGCGGCGCGGCCGCTGCGCGCGCTGGGTTCACTGAACGCGGCGGTGCAGGAGGGGCTGGCCGGCCTGGCCCGCGTCTTCTCGGTCGTCGACGAAACGCCGCGCATCGTGGATCGGCCGGCGGCGCGGCCGCTGCCGCCCGGCCGCGGCCGGGTGGAGTTCCGCGGCGTCGCGTTCGTCTATCCGGACGGGCGGGCAGGGCTGTACGGCCTGGACTTCGTCGCCGAGCCCGGGCGCACGCTTGCGCTGGTGGGGGCGTCGGGGGCCGGGAAATCGACCGCACTCGCGCTGATCCCCCGCTTCTACGACGTGGCGGACGGGGCGGTGCTGATCGACGGCGCGGACGTGCGCGACGTGCGCCTGGCCGCGCTGCGCGACGCCGTCGCCTATGTCGGTCAGGACACGCTGCTGTTCGACGACACGATCGAGGCGAATATCGCGATGGGCCGTTCCGGCGCGGACGCGGCCTGTGTGCGCGAGGCCGCCTCGGCGGCGGCGGGCGATTTCATCGACGCGCTGCCGGAGGGCTACGCGACGCGCGTGGGGCCGGGCGGGCAGCGGCTCTCCGGCGGCCAGCGCCAGCGCGTGGCGCTGGCCCGCGCGCTGCTGCGCAACCCCCGCATCCTGCTGCTCGACGAGGCGACGAGCGCGCTCGATGCGGAGAGCGAGGCGGCGGTGCAGGCGGCGTTGGCGCGGCTGCGCCGGGGCCGCACCACGATAGTCGTGGCGCACCGCCTCTCCACGGTCCGCGACGCCGATCTCGTCGTGGTGCTGGCCGAGGGGCGCGCCGTCGAGCAGGGCACGCACGCCGAGCTGCAGGACCGCGACGGCATCTATGCCCGCCTGGTGCGCACGCAGGCGCTCGCGCAATAGAGCGCGATCGCTTGCGCGCGTTCCTGCCGATCGTCCTGCTCTCGCTCGGCGTCAGCCTGTCGGCGACGGCGATCGCCGCGGTGCTGGGCTTCGCGCTGGCGGCGCTGCTGGCGCTCGGCCGGTTCCGCGGCCGCGGCGCGCTGATCGTGCTGGTCAACGCGCTGCTCGGCCTGCCGCCAGTGGTGGTCGGGCTGTTCCTCTATCTGCTGCTGTCGCGCAGCGGTCCGCTCGGCGCGCTCGGCCTGCTGTTCACGCCGGCGGCGATGGTGGTCGCGCAGAGCGTGCTGGCGGTGCCGATCATCGCGGCACTCGGGCACCGGGCGCTGGCGATGCGCTGGCTGGAATACGGGCGGGCGCTGCGCGCCTGCGGCGCCGGACGGCTGCAGTCGCTGCCCTCGCTGTTCGCGCTGAGCCGCGACGCGCTGCTGACGGCGGTGCTGGCGGGGTTCGGGCGGACGATCTCGGAGGTCGGCGCGATCCTGGTGGTCGGCGGCAACATCGCCGGCTACACGCGCACGATGACGACGGCGATCGCACTCGAGACGAGCATGGGCAACCTCGAGCTGGCGCTGTCGCTCGGCCTGGTGCTGATCGGCCTCAGCATCGCGGTGAGCGCCGCCGCCTTCCTGCTTCGCCCGCCGGCCGATCATCGTCCGGCACACTGACTGTGCAGCCTCGAGGAGCCGCGATGGGCGGACTTCCAAACCCGGCCCCGGCCGCCCACATCCCGGCCATGCACCGACGAATCCTGCTCGCCGGCCTCGCCCTGCTGGCCCTGCCGGCGGCCGGGCCGGCCTTCACGCCGACGCCCCAGGACCGGGCCGACCTGGCGCGCATCGAGGCCTACCTGAACGGCGTCCACAGCCTCAAGGCGCGCTTCCTGCAGATCGCGCCGGACGGCAGCACCAGCCAGGGCACGGCCTGGCTGGAGCGGCCGGGCCGCATGCGCTTCCAGTACGACCCGCCGAGCCCGCTGCTGCTGGTCGCCGGCCACGGGCTCGTCGTGTTCCACGACGCCGAGCTGCAGCAGACCAGTAACATCCCGATCGGCTCGACGCCGCTCGGCATTCTGCTCGCCGCTGACATCCGCCTGTCCGGTCCGGTCAGCGTGACCGACGTGCAGCGCCGGCCCGGGGAGATCGCGCTCACGCTCGTGCGCACCGCCTCGCCGGAGGAGGGCTCCTTGACCCTCGTCTTCTCCGATGGACCGCTGCTGCTGCGCTCCTGGACGGTGGTGGACGCGCAGCGCCAGGCGACCCGGGTGAGCCTGTTCGACGTGCAGCTCGGCGGCGACTTTCCCGACAAGCTGTTCGAGTTCATCGATCCGCGCTTCTACCAGCAGTCGAACCCGTTGAACGGCGGCGGCTGAATCCTGGCGCCTTCCAGCCGCAGGGCTGGCATGCGGCGGCTTTTTTCGTTCATCCGGCGCGTGCAGGCGCCTATCTTCGACCTGTCATGAAAGCGCTGGTCGGCATTTCCTGCTGCACGAAGCTGTTCGGCGTGTTCGCCATGCCGAACCACGCCGCCTCGGACACCTATGTGCGGGCAGTCGATCAGGTGGTCGGCGCGGTGCCGGTGCTGCTGCCGGCCAAGGGGCACGCCGCGGATGTCGAGACGCTGCTCGACCGCCTGGACGGCATTATCCTGACGGGCAGCCGTTCGAACGTGCAGCCGAGCCTCTACGAGGGCCCGCCGCACGCGGATGGAACGCCGGAGGATCCTGCGCGCGACGCCGTCACCCTGCCGCTGATCCGCGCCGCGCTGGCGCGCGGCCTGCCGCTACTGGCGATCTGCCGGGGCTTGCAGGAGATGAACGTGGCGCTCGGCGGCACCTTGCACCAGCGGCTGCAGGACCTGCCCGGGCGACTGGATCACTCGACGCCGCTGCAGCCGCTGGCCCGGGTGCGCCAGGGCAAGGCGCACGCGGTGCGCATCGTCCCCCGCGGCTGGCTGCATCGCCTGGCCGGCGCGACCGAGATCAAGGTCAACTCGCTGCACAACCAGGGGATCGACCGGCTGGCGCCCGGGCTGGTCGTCGAGGCGACGGCGCCGGACGGCACGATCGAGGCGGTGCGGGTCGCGGCGTCAGCCACCGGAGCCCCGGTCGGCTATGCGGTCGGCGTGCAGTGGCACCCGGAATACGATTTCGCCACCGACGCGGTCTCGCGCCGCATCTTCGAGGACTTCGCGCAGGCGCTGCGAGCGCGCGACGCCGAAGGGATGGCAGCGGCGGCCGACTGAACCGCTGGCGCGCGCCGGCGCTCGCCCGATGACGCTGCACGCCTTTCTCGATCATCTCGCCTTCTGCGCCGCACTCGCCGTGCTTTCCGCCGCCGCCGTGCGGCTGATGATCGCGCTGCGCGTCATGGACACGCCGGAGGCGCGCAAGGCGCATACACGCCCGACGCCCAAGGGCGGCGGCGTCGGCATCGTGCTCGCCTTCCTGGTCGGCGTCGCCGTGCTCTACGAATTCGCCTCGTTCGCGCGCATCGCCGATCCGTATTTCCGCGGCCTCATCCTGGCGTCCGCGGCGATCGCGATCGTCGCCTTCCTCGACGACCTCCGGGACTGGCCGTTCACGATCAAGCTCGCCGCCCAGGTCCTGGCGGCCCTCGCCGCGCTGGCCAGCGGCCTCTACGTTCGGGACTACCGGCTGCCGCTTCTCGGCCCCATCGATC
>JAFAYA010000075.1 GCA_019240635.1 Acidisphaera sp.
CCGACAGGTAGAGCGCCTCAAACCCGGCGGCACGGGCCTGCAGCGCCGCCATGCCGTTATGCGCGCCCGGCAGCCGCAGAATCCGCTCCCGGCGCAGCAGGGCGCGGAACCGCTCGCCGGCCGGGGCGGCAGGAAGCTCGGCGCCGATCAGGTAGGTCATGCCTGGTATTCCCGGTGGAGCCCCATTGCATACCGCGGCGGGCCCGGCGGCGGAACCGAGGCGGCGCTGCGGCATTGATGCAACAGCCGGGCGGCGGCTGGTTGCGGCTGTCCCACACCGTAAGTAAACGTACCCCCTCACCCCAGCACCCAACACCAACGCACGGGGCGGGACGGAGAACGGCGGCGATGGACATGACGGGCGAGCGGCGCATACCCGCGCCTCGCGAGAAGGTGTGGAACGCGCTCAACGATCCGCAGGTGCTGAAAGCCTCGATTCCCGGCTGCGAGACCCTGGAGAAAGTTTCGGACACCGAGTACCGGGCGACCGCCGCGGTAAAGATCGGGCCGATCGCCGCCCGCTTCACCGGAAAGGTGCAGCTCTCCGACATCGATCCGCCGTCCGGCTACACGATCAGCGGCGAAGGCCAGGGCGGCGTGGCCGGCTTCGCTAAGGGGGGTGCTGCCGTGCGGCTCGCCGACGCGGCGGACGGGACGCTGCTGACCTACGAAGTGAAGGCGCAGGTCGGCGGGAAAATCGCCCAGCTTGGGGCGCGGCTGGTGGACGCCAGCGCCCGGTCGATGGCCGAGCAGTTCTTTACCCGCTTCGTGGCCGAGGTCGGCGGCGCGCCGCAGGAAGTCGGCGCGTCCGGCATGGCGGGCGCCATCGCCGCGGTCGGCAACGCGGTGAGCGGCGCCGCGGCGGCGGTCGCCCCGGCCAGCGCCGCCCCGCCCCCGGCCCCCCCCCCGGCGGCGCTGCCGGTCACGATGCCGGTGCGCGCCGCCGGCGCCGCGCCGCTGCCGCCCGCCGCTCCGGTGGTCGCGCCGGCGCGCATCAGCCTGTTCGCGCTGGTGCCGCGCGAGCCGATGGGCTTTCCGCTGGTCGCCTGGGTGGGCAGCGTGATCTGCCTCGGCATCCTCGTGCTGATCTTCGGAAGCTATCTCTGGTGATCGACCCGTGGCTCTGGTGATCGGCCTGTGATCCCCGGCTCGGTCGCCGAAACGGCCTTGCTGCTCGAGCGCGGCGGCTACGTCGCCGACCGGGAGCTGGCGACCACGATCCACCTCGCCCTGTCAATGCGCCGGCCGCTGTTCCTGGAAGGCGAGCCCGGCACCGGCAAGACCGAGATCGCCAAAGTGCTGGCGGCGGGGCTCGGGCGGCGGCTGGTCCGGCTGCAGTGCTACGACGGGCTCGATCTCTCGGCCGCCGCGTACGAGTGGGACCACGCGCGCCAGTTGATGGCGATCCGCCTCGCCGAGGCGGCCGGCCAGACCGACCGGGAGCTGCTGGCGCGCGACATCTACGACCGCGAGTTCCTGCAAAGCCGCCCGCTGCTCTCGGCGATCGACCCGGCGCAGCCGCCGGCGGTGCTGCTGATCGACGAGTTGGACCGCGCCGACGAGCCGTTCGAGGCTTTTCTGCTGGAGGTGCTGGCCGATTTCCAGATCAGCGTGCCGGAATACGGCACGATTCGCGCCGAGACGCCGCCCGTCGTGGTGCTGACGTCGAACCGCACGCGCGAGGTGCACGACGCGATCCGCCGCCGCTGCCTCTATCACTGGGTGGATTACCCGGACGCCGCGCGCGAGCGTGCGATCCTCGCGCGCAAGGCGCCGGACGTGCCGGCCCGCCTGTCGCACCAGGTCGTGGAGTTCGTGCAGCGGCTGCGCGGAGAGGACCTGTTCAAGCTGCCGGGAGTTGCCGAGACGATCGACTGGGCGGGCGCGCTGCGCTACCTGAACAAGGCGGAGCTGACCCCTGGGACCGTCGAGGAGACCCTGGGCGTCCTGCTGAAATACCAGGACGACATCGCGAAGATCAGGGGCGCCGAGGCGGCCCGCCTGGTGGCCGAGGCGCAGGCGGCCGCGCCCGCCGTATGAGCGGGCCGGCGCCGGGCACGATCGCCGCGAACGTCATGCACTTCGCCCGCCTGCTACGCCGCGCCGGCCTGCCGGTGGGGCCCTCCGAGATGCTGGCTGCCCAGCAGGCGCTGACGCTGGTTGATCTCGGCGATCGCACGGAGGTGCGGACAGGGCTGCGCGGCGTGATGATCCATCGCCACGAGCACGCCGACATCTTCGACCAGGCCTTCGACCTGTTCTGGCGCGATCCGACCGCCGCCCATCAGGCCGCCATCATGGGGCTGATGCAGGGCCGCAAGGACCCGGCGCCGCGCGCCAGGGCGGGCAGCCGGCGCCTGGCGGAAGCTTTCGCCCCGCCGCGCGAGGCAAAGCCCCGCGATGCCGAGGAGCGGCCGCCCGTCGAGGTGGCGCTGACCGTCAGCGAGCGCGAGCGGCTGCAGAGCATGGACTTCGAGGCGATGAGTTCGGCCGAGATCGGCGCGGCGAAGGCGGAGATCCGCCGCCTCGTGCTGCCGCTCGACCTCCGCCGCACGCGCCGGCTCCGCCCGGACCCCACGGGCGCCAGTGTCGACCTGCGCGCGACGATGCGGGGCAGCCTGCGCCACGGCGGCGAAATCCTGGACATTGCCCGCCGCCGGCGAGTGACGCGGCCGCCGCCGCTCGTGATGCTCTGCGACATCTCCGGATCGATGGCGCGCTACGCGCAGATCCTGCTGCATTTCCTGCACGCCGTCGCGAACGACCGCGACCGCGTGCAGGTGTTCCTGTTTGGCACGCGGCTGACCAACATCACGCGGCAGTTGCGCCATCGCGACCCCGAGGTGGCGTTCCAGATGGTCGCCCACGTGGTGCCGGACTGGTCGGGCGGCACGCGCATCGGCGAGTCGCTCGCCGCCTTCAACCGGCGCTGGGCGCGCCGCGTGCTCGGCCAGGGCGCGGTGGTGCTGCTGGTCACCGACGGGCTGGACCGCGAGGGTGCAAAAGGGCTGGCCGAGGCGATGGACCGGCTGCATCGCTCGTGCTCGCGGCTGATCTGGCTCAATCCGCTGTTGCGCTGGCAGGGATTCGAACCAAGATCGCAGGGGATCCGCGCCATGCTGCCGCATGTCGACGAGTTCCGTCCCGTGCACAACCTGGCCAGCCTGCGCGCGCTGATCGACAGCCTCTCCCGCCGCCCGCCGCCGCGCGCCGCGGTCGCACTCAGGAGTGCCGCATGAGCGTTTCCGAAGCCGAGGACGTGCTCTCCGTCGCCGCCGGCTGGCGCGCGGAGGGCGAGGAGGTGGCGCTCGCCACCGTGACCGAGACCTGGGGCAGTTCGCCGCGCCCGGCCGGCAGCCAGATGGCGGTCACCGCCGGCGGCCGCATGGCCGGCTCGGTCAGCGGCGGCTGCATCGAGGGCGCGGTCGCCGATGCCGCGCTGCAGACGATCCGCAGCGGCACGCCGCAACTGCTGGACTTCGGGGTGAGCAACGAGCGCGCCTGGGAGGTCGGCCTGGCCTGCGGCGGCAAGCTGAAGGTGTTCGTGGAAAGGCTGTCGTGACGCCGGAGATCCTGCGCGCGCTCACCGACGCGCGGACGGCCGGGCGGCCGGTGGTGCTGGCGACGCGCCTGCCGGGGGGCGAGCAGACGCTGTTGCCCGACGCCTCGGCCGCGCCGGCGCTGAACGCGGCCGCCGAGCGCGCGCTCGACGCCGACGCCAGCGGGACGGTGACCGTCGAGGGCACGCCCTGGTTCCTGCACGCGCACAACCCGAAGCCGCGCCTCGTGGTGGTGGGCGCGGTGCACATCGCGCAGGCGCTGGTGCCGATGGCGGCCCAGCTTGGGCTCTCGGTCACCGTGGTCGATCCGCGCCGCGCCTTCGCCACCGGCGAGCGGTTTCCCGACGTGACGATCTCGACGGACTGGCCGGACGAGGCGCTGGACGCGCTGCGGCCGGACCGGCGCACCGCGGTGGTGACGCTGACGCACGACCCCAAGCTCGACGACCCCGCGCTCGACCGCGCGCTGAAGTCGCCGGCCTTCTATATCGGCGCGCTCGGCTCCCGCCGCACCCACGCCGCCCGGCTCGCCCGGCTGCGCGAGCTGGGCCACGGCGAGGCGGCGCTGGCGCGCATCCGCGGGCCGGTCGGGCTGAAGATCGAGGCGGTGACGGCGCCGGAGATCGCGCTCTCCATCCTCGCCGAGTTCGTCGCACTCCGTCGCGGCGCGGAATTGGCCCGGCCCGGCCTGTCCGGACGGGCGCAGCCGACGAAAGCCTTGCCGGAGCCGGTGGAATCGGCGGCGGAGGGGGCTTGATCTTCGGCACGCTCGCGCTGGACGCGGCGGACGGCGCGATCCTCGCGCACACCCAGCGCCTGCCCGGGCGCGTGCTCAAGAAGGGATCGGTGCTCGACGCGGCAGCGCTGGCCGATCTGCGTGCGGCCGGCGTCGACTCGGTGATCGCCGCCAGGCTGGAGGCGGGTGATCTCGGCGAGAATGCCTGCGCCGAGCGCCTGGGCGACGCGCTGCTGGCGCCGCTTCTGCACCGCAGCCGTGCGGGCACCGGGCGCGTCAACCTGCTCGCCGAGACCGCCGGCCTGCTGCGCATCGACGCGGCCAAGATCGACCGGCTGAATTCGGTGGACTACGCGCTGACCGTCGCCACCCTGCCGGATTATACGCCGGTGACGCCGCGCGACATGGTGGCGACGATCAAGGTCATCCCGTTCGCCGTGCCGGCCGCGCTGCTCGAGCGCGTGGAGGCGCTGGCACGGGAGGGCGGCCCGGCCTTCACGCTGCATCCGTTCCGGCCGCTCAAGGCGGGGCTGGTGCTGACCGAGCTGCCCGGGCTCAAGGAGAGCATCAACGAGAACACCATCACCGCGACGCAGGCGCGGGTGGCCGGGCTGACCGGCAGCCTGCTGCCACCGCTGCGCTGCCCGCACGCCGAGGCGCCGATCGCCGCGGCGCTGGAGCGGCTGATGGCGGCGGGCGCCGACATCCTGATGGTGGCCGGCGCCTCGGCGGTGGTGGACCGGTGCGACGTCGGTCCGGCCGGCATCGTGCGCGCCGGCGGCGAGATCCGGCATTTCGGCATGCCCGTCGACCCCGGCAACCTCATCTGCGTCGGCCGCATCGGCGCGCGGCCGGCGCTCGTGTTGCCGGGCTGCGCGCGCAGCCCGCGGGCCAATGGCATCGACTGGGTGCTGCAGCGGCTCTATGCCGGGCTCGATGTCGGCGGGCCGGAAGTGATGCGCATGGGCGTCGGCGGGCTGCTGAAGGAGACCGACGCCCGCCCGCTGCCGCGCGCGAAAGCGCCGCCGCCGGAGAGTCCCCGCCCGTCGCGCATCGCCGCCGTGGTGCTGGCCGCCGGCCGGTCCAGCCGGATGGCGCCGCACAACAAGCTGCTGTTGCCCGACCGCACGGGCAAGCCGATGATCGCCCGCGTGGTGGACAACGTCCTGTCGAGCGCCGCCCGGCCCGTCCTGGTGGTGGTCGGCCACCGCTCCGATGCCGTGCGCGAGGCACTCGGCGGGCGGCCTGTGCAGTACGTTGAGGCGCCGGACCACGCGGACGGGCTTTCCGCCAGCCTGCGGGCCGGGATCGGCGCGGTGCCCGAAGCCGCCTCCGCCGCCGTCGTCTGCCTGGGCGACATGCCGCTGGTCACCGGGCGCATGCTGGACCGGCTGATCGGCACCTACGATCCGGACGAGGGCCGGCTGATCGTCGTGCCGACGCATCGCGGCAAGCAGGGCAACCCGATCCTGTGGGATCGCCGGTTCTTCCCGGAGATCAGGGGCATATCCGGCGATATCGGCGCCCGCCCGCTGCTCGCGCGCCACCAGGAGCACCTGGCGGAGGTGGACATCGACCAGGACGCCGTGCTGCGCGACTTCGACACCGTGGACAGCCTGGCCAGCCTGCCGGCGCATCTGCGCCCCGCCGATCTGCCGGGCTGATGCCGGTCTGCGAGGCCGACCCCTGGCGATTGCAGTTTTTCGAAGGGGTTCCCTGCCCACCCGAGGTGCGCGTGCCGACCGAGGACGCCGACGCCTGGTGCTGGTACCCGCGGCATCGCTGGGTCTACGACAAGCTGGCGGTCGCGCAGTCGCAGGGGCTGGAGGCGGCGCCGCACGGCGTACTGCCGGCGGCTTTTCCGGTGTTCTCCAAGCCCGTCTACAACCTGCGCGGTATGGGCACCGGCAGCCAGGTGCTCGCCTCCGCCGCGCAATACTATGCCGCCCAGGCGCCCGGGCATTTCTGGATGCGCCTGCTCACCGGCGAACACGTGAGCACGGATGTCGCGCTGATCGACGGCGAGCCGGTCTGGTGGCGCCACGCGACCGGTGATCCCGGCCCGGGCGGGACGTTCGATCTTTGGACCATTCACGCGGCCCGTCGCCCGGCGCTTGAGGCCGCGGCCGGAGCTTGGCTGCGGCAGAATCTGCGCGGCCATACCGGCATGGTGAACCTCGAGTCGATCGGCGGCTCGATCATCGAGGTGCATCTGCGTTTCGCCGACCAGTGGCCTGATCTCTATGGAGCCGGCTGGGTCGAGGCGCTGATCGGGCTGTACGCCGGCGGCGTCTGGAGCTATCCCGACACCGACCGGCGGGACGGGTTTTCCGTCGTGCTGTTCGGACGGCACGGGCCGCGCTACCGGCATCCGCCTGCCAGATTGGTTGATGAATTGCGGACATCCCTAGGGATTTCCAGCATTCAGATCACGTTCCATGAGGGTTGGGAGCCGGCCCGGCACGCGATGCCGCCTGGCGGCTTCCGGCTGGCAATCGTCAACTGCCACGACCTGGCGGCCGGCCGTGCCGCCTGCGACCGCCTGGCCGCCAGCCTCATCCCGCGCTAAGCGCCGCCGCCGCCCAGGCCGCCCAGGCCAGCACCTGGCGGTCTTCGCCGAGACGGCCGACGACCTGCACACCGAGCGGCAGGCCGTGCGGCCCGGTGCCGGCGGGAACCGTCACGCAGGGCACGTGCAGGCTGGTCCAGATGAAGTTGAAGGCGGGATCACCGGTCCAGCCGATGCCCTCCGGCGCCTCGCCGGGGGCGGCCGGGGTCAGCAGCACGTCCAGCCCCTCCATCACCGCGGGGAACCCCTGCTGCAGCCGCACGAAGGTGGTGCGGGCCTCGGCGACCGACTCGGCCGGCTGGGCGAGGCCCCATTCCATGCGCTCGCGCAACACGTCGCTGAGCTGGTCGCGCGCCGTCGTCATCTCGAAGCCGAGCGCGCGGGCGCTCTCGGCGTGCATGACCAGCGGATGCGCGGCCTCGAGCGCCGCGTAGTCCTCCGGCAGTTCGCAGGGGCGAACCGAAGCGCCGGCGCGCGCGAGGCGGTCGGCGGCGTCGGACAGCAGGGCAGCGGTCTCCGGCGCGGCGGCCGGCCAGGACGGCGAGCGGCAGAGGCCGATGCGCGGGACCCGGTCAGGCCGGCGCTCCGGCGCGCCAAGGCCCAAGCCGCTCACCGCGGCGACCAGCATGGCGCAGTCCTCGACGCTGCGGGCGATCACGCCGATCGTGTCGAGGCTGTCGGACATCAGCTTCATGCCGGCGCGGCTGATCGTGGCGAAGCTCGGCTTGTAGCCGACCACGCCGCAGAAGGCGGCCGGGCGGATCACGCTGCCGGCGGTCTGCGTGCCGAAGGCGAGCGGGAAGAAGCCGTCGGCGACGCCGGCCGCCGAGCCGCTGCTCGAGCCGCCGGGCGTGCGCCGGGGATCGTGCGGATTCGCGGTCGGCCCGGGATGGCGGGTGGCGAATTCGGTCGTCACGGTCTTGCCGATCACCACCCCGCCCGCCGCGCGCATCCAGGCGACCGCGGCGGCATCGGCGTGCGGGCGGTGGCCGCGCCAGATCGGCGAGCCGTATTCACTCGGAAGATCAGCGGTGTCGAGTACGTCCTTCACGCCGACCGGCAGGCCGTACAGCGGCCCGGCCGGCGCGCCGGAGGCGGCCCGGCGCGCCGCCGCGGGGTCGTGATGGGCGAAGGCGCGCACCGTGGCCTCGCGCGCGCCGATGCGCTCGAGGCAGGCTTCCATCAGCGCCTCCGGGCTGAGCCGGCCCTGCTCGATCAGCCGGCGGGCGGCGGTCGCGGTCAGGCGCGCGGGGTCCGACATCGGCTCTCTCCGAAGCAGGGTTTCTCTGGGTCGTGCGGCCGCAGGCTGGCGCGTCGGGCGGCCGCGGTCCATCCTTGCCGCCATGCGATCGTCAGCCGAAGCGCCACGCCGGCCGCCGGTCCGGGTCGGAGCCCGGGCGGACGGCAGCCTCACCTACCTCGTCGAGGTGCCGCCGGAGGCCCTGCCGGCGGTGCGCGGCCGCGATCTCGCGGCGGCATGGGAGGCGGCGCGGGCGGCGGCGGATGCACGGAACTGGGGCGTGGCGCGCGGCTTCCGGTTCCGCCGCGAGGACGGCTCCTTCACCGACCTCGCCCTGGCCGACGCCGACGCGTGCTGCTGGGCGGGCGCGGTGGACGAGACCGTCGGCATGCACACGTGCTACGGCCTGGCACTCTGCCTGCGGCTGCTGGCGCTGGTCGATCTGCTGACGCGGGCGCCCTGGGCGGCCGGCCGGTTCGCGCCGGGGGCCGGCGCCGCGGCGCTGCACCCTGCCCTGCTGCGCGCCGCGGCGACCGCGCCGCTGACCGCCGATGCGCGCTTCGAGGAGCTCGGCTTCCGCATCCGGCTTGGCCCGTCCGGCGCGACCGCTGAGTTGGCGGGCGGAGCCGGCGCGGCGCCGCACGAGAGGAGGTTCTGATGCGTCCGCTTCCCGCCCTCGTAGCCGTGCTGGCCCTGGCCGCCTGCGCCGAGCTGCCGCCTTCGCGCGCCGGTGCCGCGACCCAGGCCGCCTGTCGCTCGCGTGCCGACGAGGTGTTTTTGCGCCAGCATCGCGACTCGATCTACCGGGCGGACGACTACAGCGGCGGGATTCGTGACGCGCCCTACGCGACCACCGGGCTGCCGGGCATTACGACCAATGGTCTGGCGGACGAATACGGCCGGGCCGAGACCTTCCGCTCCTGCGTCAACGGCACGGACGCCGAGCCGGCCGGGCCGCTGCCGAGCCCCGGCGCCGCTCCGGGACCGCAGAGCCGCTGAGCCCCGGGCCGCGCTTGCCGGGCCGGGTAGCTCGCCCTAGAAGCGCGGCCGAGAGACGCGGGAGCGAGGCATGAGCAAGATCATCCGCACCGAGGCCGGCGGCGTGCTGGCCAAGGCGGTCGAGTACCACGGCTTCGTGTTCTGCCAGGGTGTCACGGCAAAAGACCTGTCGCAGGATATCAGGGGGCAGACCCGCCAGGTGCTGGCGCAGATCGACGCCATCCTCGAGACCCACGGCACGGACAACACGCGGCTGCTGCAGGCACTGATCTGGCTCAAGGACATCCGCGACCGCGACGTGATGAACGAGATCTGGTCGGCCTGGCTTCCTTCGGGGGGTGCGCCGGCACGCGCCTGCGTGCAGGCCAACATGGCCGATCCGCGGGTGCTGGTGGAGATCATGGTGACCACCTGCAAGTAGCGGGGTTGCCGGTCTGTGTGGCATTAAAGCAACGCCGACGTGGCGAATCACCCACACCCCCTGGCGACTCGGGAAAGGTTGCATCACAATCGAATGATTAGGACTGTTTTCCCGATTTTGTGACTTATCCACACCCCTTCTTGGGCAATCTTTCGGCGTTGCCCTGCGTCCAGCGATTTCCCGGATTGCCAGCGCCGCAACCCTGTTGCTACCGGCGAACCATCGTTCGGAACCAAAACAGGGGGATCCCGGAATGGCATGGGGGAGTGGCGGCAGGCTTTGCGTGCTCGGGTCCATCGTCGGACTGGCGCTCCCTCTCGGCGTCGCGCCGGCCCAGGCGAGCCGAGGCGTTGACCATCCATCCCTCGCCCATCCCTCCGGCCACGTCGTCCCAGCCAGCCGCAGCGCTTCACATGTCGGGCACATTCGCTCCGAGCCGGCGCTGGCCGCGGGGCACGCAGCGCATTGGGGTGCGAGGCCCGTCGCCTATCGCGTGCGCCGCGGCGGGCGGATGCTCGTCCGCTACGCCAGAGCCGGCGGCGGCATTTCCTGCGTTCCCTTCGCGCGCGCGGAATCGGGCATCGGCCTGAAGGGCAACGCGGAGACCTGGTGGAACGAGGCGGACGGGGTCTATGCCCGCGGCAGCGCGCCGGAGCCGGGCTCGGTGCTGAGCTTCCGCGCCAACTACGCCATGCATCTCGGCCACGTCGCGGTGGTCACCCACGTCATCGGCAACCGGCAGGTGGAGATCGACCAGGCCAACTGGGCGGGACCCGGCGCGGCGCGCGGCGGCGTGAGCCGCAACATCTCGGTGGTGGACGTGTCGCAGAACAACGACTGGACGGCGGTGCGCGTCGCACTCGGCCACAGCGGAACCTATGGCAGCGTCTATCCGACCTACGGGTTCATCTATGACCGGCCCGACGGCGCGACGACGGTGGCCTCGGCGCGGCAGGCCGACATCAATCCGCCGCCGCGCGACCTGCGCCCGGCGGATGAGCGAACGCCCCTCGCCGTCGTGCATCCCGTGCTGATCCCGCCGACGGGCTACGACGAGGTCGCCGAGGCGCCGGAAGGCGGCGGCGGGCGCGCGGCGAGCGGCCCGCTGACGCTCGACGCGCCGGACCGCAGTTTGCGCTGATCTGCCCCGGGCCGATTACCCTGGGCTGATCAGAGCAGGCCGAGCGCGCCGAGGCCGGCCCCGGCGCCGAGCAGGCAGAGAGGGTGCAGGCGGCTGGTCAGCAGCACCACCGCCACGACGCCGGTGAGCAGGCCGGTCTGCCAATCCCGCGTGGTGGCGACCGCCAGCACGGCCGCGCTGGCCATCACCAGCCCGACCGTCACCGGCACCAGGCCCGCCTGCACCACGCCTTGCCAGCCGGCCTCGCGGAAGCGGTGCCAGGCGCGGGCGGTGAAGAAGGTCAGCACGCAGGCCGGCAGGCACATGGCCAACGTCGCCGTGAGCGCGCCCGGCAGGCCGGCGACGCGCCAGCCGATCAGCGTGGTGACCAGCATATTCGGCCCGGGCGCCGCCTGCGCCAGCGCGTAGAGAGCGGCGAACTCGCCGGCGGTCATCCAGCCCTGCACCGCCACGACCTGGCGCTGCATCTCCGGCAGCACGGTGTTGCCGCCGCCGACCGCCAGCAGCGAGAGCTGGCCGAAGATGCCGGCGAGTTTCAGCAGTGCCGCGGTGTTCAGCGCCGCCTCCTCGCGGCGGCCAGCAGCACGCTGGCGGGCACCAGAACGACGAGCGCCGGCAGCAGCGGCAGGCGCAGCACGGCGATCGCGAGGAAGGCGAGCGCGGCGACCGCGAGACCGGGCGGGTCGCGCCGCAGCGGCGCGGCGATCTTCAGCGCGGTCGCGATCACCAGCCCCGACGCGGCGGCGGCGAGCCCCTGGAAGCCGTGCTGCACCGCGGGCACGCCGGCGAACCGGCCATAGACGACGCCGAGTCCGATCACGATCGCCATCGGTGCGGCCATCAGCCCGAGGAAGGCGAGGACCGCGCCGCGCGCGCCGTGGAACCGCGCGCCGAGTGCCACCGACAGGTTGACGGTGTTCGGCCCGGGCAGGAACTGGCAGAGCGCCAGCAGGTCGGTGAACTCCGCCCCGGTCAGCCAGCGGCGCTGCTCAACGATCATCCGCCGCGCCCACGGCAGAACGCCGCCGAACCCGGACAGTCCGATCGAGAAGAACCCGCCGAACAGGCCACTCAAGGAAACGGGTTGCAAGGGCATTGCCCTTGCCGGGTCGAGGGCGGAGCCCTCGCTTGCCTTTCTCACCTCATTTCCAGCAACGCCGCCCGCAGCGCAAGCCAGCCCGCTTCGTCCGGCGCGCAGAGCAGTCCGCCGCTCGTCACGCCGGGCCGGTAGGGCGTGCCATCGAACTGGGCGGAAAAACCCCCGGCCTCCCGGTGCAGCAGCCAGCCCGGCGCGTGGTCCCAGGGCATCAGCCGGTTGAACAGCAGGAAGTGGCAGTGCCCGGCGGCGGCGAGCCGGTATTCGTGTGCGCCGCAGCGATAGTCCCAGGTCGCGGCGACGCGCGGCAGGTTGCGGCAGACCGCACTGCGCAGCGGTTCCGGCAGGTAGCGGTAGGAGGCGGCGCCGGTCATGCGGGCAACCGGCGCCGGTGCGGCGACGGCGAGCGGGCGGCGCTCGCCGTCCGACGTCTGCATCCAGGCGCCCTCCCCGCGCAGCGCCAGCGCCGTGTCGTCGCCGACGGGATCGTGGATGGCGGCGGCGACCACCTCGCCCTCGATGATGGCGGCGGCCATGGTGCCGAACAGCGGCAGGCCGGCGGCGTAGTTCGCCGTGCCGTCCACCGGATCGACGACGAAGCTGAGCGCCGCGTCGCCGATGCCGGCGAGCAGGTCGGGCGCGCGCGCCGCCGCCTCCTCGCCGACGACCAGGCAGCCGGGAAAGCGGCGCCGCAGCGCTGCCTCGATCATCGCCTCCGCCGCCTCGTCGGCGTCGGTGACCAGGTCGAGCGGGCCGGCCTTCTGGCGCACCGCGCCCGCCCCGAGCCGGCGGAAGCGCGGCATGATCTCGCGCCGGGCCGCTTCGCGCAGCAGCGCGGCGAGCGCCTGCAGGTCGCGCTCTGAAAAGCTCATTGCCGGCGTTCGAAGCGGGCGCGGTCGGCCGGCAGCAGGCGCACGGTCAGGCGGATCGCGTCGTCGGCGTCCTCGCGGCCGATCACCTCGCCGTGCTGGTAGAGCCAGGCCAGCCGCGCGCCGTCGGCCGGCGGGATCGTGTAGTCGGCGGTCTCCATGCCTTCGGCGATGCGCAAATCGATACTGCCGCGCAGCGCCGGCAGGCCCTCGCCCGTGAGCGCCGAGACGGCGACCGCGCCCTGCCGCGCCGGTACTTTTTCGACGCCGCCGAGCAGGTCCGCCTTGTTCAGCACCTCGATGGTGCGGCGCCCCCAGCCGGCATCGAGCGTGCCGTCGAGCGCCATGCCGTCCAGCACATGCTCGACGTCGGCGCGCTGGGCGGCGCTGTCGGGGTGTGCCGCGTCGCGCACGTGCAGGATCACGTCGGCCTCCGCCACCTCCTCGAGGGTCGCGCGGAAGGCGGCGACCAGCTCGGTCGGCAGGTCGCTGATGAACCCCACGGTATCGGACAGGATGGCGCGCCGCCCGGACGGCAGGCGCAGGCCGCGCATGGTCGGATCGAGGGTCGCGAACAGCGCGTCGCGCGCTTCCACCGAGGACCCGGTCATCGCGTTGAACAGCGTTGATTTGCCGGCATTCGTGTAGCCGACCAACGCCACCACGGGGAACGGCACGCGGCGCCGCGCCCGGCGGTGCAGGCCACGCGTGCGGCGTACCTGCTCGAGGTCGGTCTTCAGGCGGATGATGCGCTCGCCGATCAGCCGGCGGTCGGCCTCGATCTGCGTCTCCCCGGGGCCGCCGAGGAAGCCGAAGCCGCCGCGCTGGCGCTCGAGATGGGTCCAGGAGCGCACCAGCCGGCTGCGCTGGTATTCGAGATGCGCGAGTTCGACCTGCAGGGCGCCTTCGCGCGTCGCGGCGCGCGCGCCGAAGATGTCGAGGATGAGGCCGGTGCGGTCGATCACCTTGGCGCTCCAGGCGCGCTCGAGGTTGCGCTGCTGCACCGGGCTCAGCGCGGCATCGACGATCACCAGGGCGACGGACTGCCCGGCGATGGCCTCGCCGAGCGCCGCGACCTGGCCTTGCCCCAGCAGGGTGGCGGGCCGGCGCGCGCGCAGCGGCAGGATGGCGGTGTGCACGACGGCGAGGCCGATCGCCGCGGCGAGCCCGGCCGCTTCGGCGAGCCGTGCCTCGGCGGCCCGCGCGGTGTCGCGGCCGGCCGCGGGCCGCTGCCAGGGCAGGACGACGACGGCGCGGGTCGGGGCGGCGCGGGTCGGCGCGGGCGCGGATGACTCGCGCCGCCGGGCGGGCGACGCGCCGTCCGGTTCAGCCGTCACCGGCCGCAGCGGCCTCGCGTGCGGGAGCGGCAGCCTCCGCCTTGGTGGCGTCGAAGAGCTGGATCGGCGAGCCCGGCATGACCGTGCTGATGGCGTGCTTGTAAACCAGCTGCGTATGCCCGTCGCGGCGCAGCAGCACGGAAAAATTGTCGAACCAGGTAATGATGCCCTGAAGCTTCACGCCGTTCACCAGGAACACGGTGACGGGGGTCTTCTGCTTGCGCACATGGTTCAGGAACACGTCCTGAACGTTCTGTGACTTCTCGTTGGCCACGGTCGGGTCCTTCTTTTGCGTCGTTGTTCCGGCCTCAGCCGCGCGGATGTGGCGTGTTCCGCGGTTTCAGCATAGCAGCGGCAGGGGGTAAGGCAAGCGCGCCGCCGCCGCGGTGCACACGATCGTGGCCACCGCCGCGTCGTTCTGGCTGCAACCGGCGAGGGCGCTGGATCGGCCGACCGGCTTGACCCCGAGACAAATCGGCCTGACGACAGTCAGGGCGATTTGCATCTGGTCCGGCTTCGCCCGGGGGATGGGTGGCCGAGCGGCTTAAGGCAGCGGTCTTGAAAACCGCCGCGGGCGCAAGCCCGCCGTGGGTTCGAATCCCACCCCATCCGCCGACCCGCGGCTTCTAAGAGTCCGTCTCGAATCGGTTTCTCAACGAGCGAGCCGTCGGAGCAGGATCATGGCGGAGGCGGCGTAGAGGAAGGCTTGCCCGCAATGCGCGTCGTGTTCGGTTTTCTCTCCGGACTGCTCGGCCTGCTCGCCGGGTGGGCAGCGCTGGCGATGGCTTTGGTCCGTCTCGCGGGGCCGGACCGTGACGGCGGGATCGCCATGGGTGCGGTGTTCAACGTGGGCCCGTTGGGTGGCTTGGTCGGGTTCGGACTCGGCGTGTGGCTTTTCGTGCGCAAGGGGCTCGTCCGCGTGCCCGCGACGTCTGTCGGCACGCCGGCCGACGCTGCCATTGAACCGGGGCGCTCGCGCGTCTCTCGCCCCTTCGGCGCTGCCGTCCTGGCGCTCGCGGCGGGGCTCGCCTGGTTGGGCTGGTACGAGTTCATCCGCTCGCCTTACCTGTCGCACGGCTTCATGACGCTCGATCTGCAAATCATGCTGCCAGCGGGCATGCCCCTGCCGGCGGACGCGAAGGACGTGAGGCTTGCCGTGTCGGAAGGCAGCCAGCAGACGGACGCGATGCTCGGTCCGGCGTGGCACGGTCATCTCGGCGATCGCCCGGTGATTCTCGGCCGCGCGACACTCAGCCTGAAGACACGCTCGCGGTGGGTGTATTTCGCGGTGCCGGGGATGCCGGAGCAGAGCTGGCGGCTGGATCTGTCCAGCGACCCCGACCCGACGCCGGCATACACGGCATGGCGTGCTCCGGATGGGAGTGGGGCGGGGGTGGAAATGAATTATCGCTTGGGCGCGGATCGATAGAGGGCCGCGCGTTTGCGGGTGGCCAGACCCGGCCAGGCGATCATAGCGCTACCGCGTGGGGATAGCGCCCATCATCGTCGGCCGCGACCCGCCAGCATGCGCCGGCGCGACACCGGGCGCATCTTTCCCGCCCGCTGGAACCGAGCCCGCCGCAGCGGCGCTGGGCTGGCAGGCTCCACCGCTTTTCCGGATCGCACCGCACGTCCATGGCCGACCCATCCCCGCCGTCGGATCGCATTCCCGCGCAGGTCGCGCCGGTGGAGATGCCCGGGCTCGAGGCGCTGCTGACCCTGGCGGTCGCCGTCGTCGTCGTCGCCGGCCTCTTTTTCGGCCGCGAGGTACTGATCCCCATCACGCTCGCCATCCTGCTCAGCTTCGTGATCGCGCCGCTGGTCAACCTGCTGCGGCGGGTTCACCTCGGCCGGGTGCCCTCGGTGCTGCTGGCGGTGGTTATGGCGCTCGCCGTCATCCTGGCGCTCGGCGGGCTGATCGGCACGCAGATCGCCGACCTCGCCAGCGAGGTGCCGCAGTACCAGTCGACCATCGAGCGCAAGATCGGCGAGGTCCGCAGCTTCGCGCTGACGCGCATGTCGGGGGTCATCGGCGGCCTGGGCCGGCAGCTGCAGAAGGCCGGCAGCGGCCAGCCCATCGCCGCCCCGGGCAACCCGGCCGCCGAACCGCCGGCCGGGCCGAAGCCGGTGCCGGTCGAGGTGCATCCGGCCAACCCCACGCCGCTCGAGCTGACCAAGCGCATCCTCGAGCCGGTCATCAGCCCGCTCTCGACCACGGCGATCGTGCTGATCTTCTCGGTCTTCATACTGTTGCAGCGCGAGGATTTGCGCGACCGGCTGATCCGGCTCTTCGGGTCGGGCGACCTGCACCGCACGACGCTCGCGATGAACGACGCGGCGCGCCGGCTGAGCCGGTATTTCCTCGCCCAGCTCGCGGTCAACGCGGCGTTCGGCGCAATCATCGGGCTCGGCCTGTTCCTGATCGGCCTGCCCTCCCCGCTGCTCTGGGGCATCCTGGGCATGCTGCTGCGCTTCGTGCCCTATATCGGCTCGCCGCTCTCGGCGGTGCTGCCGCTGGCGCTGGCCGCCGCCGTCGATCCCGGCTGGTCCATGCTGGTCTGGACGGCGGCCCTCTACGTGGTGGTCGAGCCGATCACCGGACAGGTGGTCGAGCCGATGCTGTACGGCCACAGCACCGGCCTCTCGCCCTTCGCCGTGGTGGTGGCCGCGACCTTCTGGACCTGGCTGTGGGGGCCGATCGGCCTGCTGCTCTCGACCCCGCTGACCCTCTGCCTGGTCGTGCTGGGCCGGCACGTGAAGCGGCTCGAATTCCTCGACGTGCTGCTCGGCGATCGGCCGGCGCTGAGCCCGGTCGAGAGTTTTTACCAGCGCATGCTCGCCGGCGACCCGGACGAGGCGCTGGACCAGGCCGAGATCCTGCTGAAGGAACGCTCGCTCTCGTCGTACTACGATGAGGTCGCGCTGAAAGGCCTCCAGCTCGCGGCCAACGACTCGCTGCGCGGGGTGCTCTCGGGCCACCAGCTCGAACGGGTAAAGAGCGCGATCGACGCCGTGGTGAGCGACCTCGACCGCCACGACGATGCCGATCCGCAGCCGCCCCGGGCGGACGCCGCGCCGACCGCGCCGCCGCCCTCCGAGCGGGACCTGCCGCGGCGGCCGGCGCCCGAGGGGAGCGCTCCAGACCAGTCCGAGCTGCCGCCGGAGTGGCGCTCGGAGGCCGCCGTGCTCTGCCTGGCCGGGCGCGGCCCGCTCGACGAAGCGGCGTCGAACATGCTTGCCCAGTTGCTGCGCAAGCACGGCCTCGGCGCGCGCACGCTGCCGTTCGAAGCCGCGTCGCGCGAGCGAATCGCCGCGATGGACCGGCAGGGTGTCGCGATGGTCTGCATCTCCTACCTCGAGATCAGCGGCAGCCCGGCGCACCTGCGCTACCTGCTGCGCCGACTGCGCGTGCGCTTGCCGGACGCAAAAATCCTGGTCGGCTTGTGGCCGGCCGAGGACGAGGTGCTGAAGGAGGACCGGATGCGCGCGGTGATCGGCGCGGACTGCTACACGAGCTCGCTGCACGAGGCGGTCGAGACCTGCCTGGACGCGGCGCGGCAGGCGCGCGTGCCGGCGCCGGCGGCGGTGGTCGCGCGGGTGGTCGAGGATCCCGGCGCAGGTCCGGCGTGGAGCGGCGATCCGATTCCGGCGGCGCGGTAGAAGCAAGGCCCGGGGCGCTCCCTCCCCTGGCAATTCCACCGGCTTTGCCGGCGGAACCTTGGCCAGCTCCGCCCCTGGACCCCGCTGGGGCAATGCCCCAGGCCCCTCTGCTTCTGAAAGCCTCTGCTAAAGGTCCACCCAGCCGCGCATCATCGGCACGCAGTCGCCGGCTATGG
>JAFAYA010000108.1 GCA_019240635.1 Acidisphaera sp.
GATTTCCGCCCACAGACCGCCCGCACGTTTGAGGTCGCGCGCGTCGGCCGCTTCAAGAAAGGCTCCGGCCTGCCGCTGCGCATTCCCGTGCTCGAAATGGTGGAGATCGGCGCCGG
Organism: Acidisphaera sp.; assembly: GCA_019240635.1. Classification (GTDB taxonomy): domain Bacteria; phylum Pseudomonadota; class Alphaproteobacteria; order Acetobacterales; family Acetobacteraceae; genus JAFAYA01. The sequence goes on from JAFAYA010000108.1 coordinate 117, forward strand.
CGGCGGCTCGCTCGCCCGCATCGACGCGCTCGGCCGCATCACCGTCGGCCCGGAGAGCGCCGGCGCCGATCCCGGCCCCGCCTGCTATGGCCGCGGCGGCACGCAGCCCGCCGTCACCGACGCCAACCTGGCCCTCGGCCGCTACGACCCCAAAAAATTCGCCGGCGGCTATCTGCATCTCGACGAACCCGCCGCCGACCGCGCGCTGCAAAAACATGTTGGCGAAAAACTCGGCCTCGACGCCGGCATGGCCGCCCTCGGCGTCATCGAGATGGTGGACGAGACCATGGCCAACGCCGCGCGCGTGCACGCCATCGAATCCGGCAAAAGCTGCGAGGGCCGCACGTTGATCGCCTTCGGCGGCGGCGGCCCGGTCCACGCCTGCCGCCTCGCCGAAAAAGTCGGCATCAGAAACGTATTGGTGCCCGGCGGCGCCGGCGTCGGCAGCGCGATCGGTTTTCTCCGCGCGCCCGTCGGATATGAGGTCGTGCGCAGCCTCTACCAGCGTTTTTCCACCTTCGACCTCGCCGCGGTCAATACCTTGCTCGCCGACATGGAACAGGAAGCCACCGACGTCGTGCAGCAAGGCAGTTTCGGCGCCAGCCTGCGCCAATCCCGCCTCGCCTATATGCGCTATGTCGGCCAGGGCCACGAAATCCCGGTCGCCCTTCCCGCGCGCCCGCTCACCGAAGCAGACGTTCCGGCGATCCGCGCCGCCTACGACGAAGCCTACACCGCGTTCTACGACCGCCCGGTTCCCGGCTCGGACGTGGAAATCATGAGCTACGCCGTACTCGTCGCGACCGAGCCCGACATTGCGCAGCCCACCACCGCCGAAACCCCGCCCACGAAACCCGAAGCCACGCATCGCCGCCGCGTGCGCGACAGCGCCACCGGCGACCAGGCCGACTGGGCGGTGTTCGACCGCATTTCTCTTCGTCCAGGCGCCAGCCTCCACGGCCCCGCGATCATCGCCGAGGACGAAACGTCTACCCTTGTCGGCCCCGGCTGGTCCGCCAGCATCAACGCCTTCGGCTACATCGTGCTCACGCAGGAGACCGCGCCATGAGCGGCAACGCCGCGCTGGAACAAATCCGGCGCCAGGTCATGTGGAACCGCCTGATCTCCGTCGTCGAGGAACAGGCGCAGACGATGATCCGCACCGCCTTCAGCACCACGGTGCGCGAGGCCGGCGACCTCTCCGCCGGCATCTTCGATCTGCAAGGCCGCATGATGGCGCAAGCCGTCACCGGCACACCCGGCCACGTCAATTCCATGTCGGAAAGCGTCGGCCACTTCCTGAAAAAATTCCCGGCGGAAAAAATGCGCCCGGGCGACCACTACATCACCAACGACCCCTGGCTCGGCACCGGCCACCTGCACGACCTCACCGTGGTCACCCCCGCCTTCCGCAAGGAGGAGATCGTCGGTCTGTTCGCCAACACCGCGCACGTCATCGATGTCGGCGGCCTCGGCATGGGCCCGGAAGGCCGCTCGGTGTTCGAGGAAGGCATCTACGTCCCGATCATCAAGTGCTTCGACCAGGGCCGCGCCAACGACACTTTTTTTGACTTTATCCGCGCCGGCTCCCGCCTGCCTGTCGAGCTCGAGGGCGACGTCTATTCCCTCTGCGCCTGCAACGACGCCGGCGCCAAGCGTCTCGTCGAAATGATGGACGAGTTCGCGATGGAGAGCCTGGACGCACTCGCCAGCTTCATCTTCGAAAATTCCCGCCGCGCGACCCTCGAAGAAATCGCGAAACTGCCGAAGGGCACTTTTTCCGCCGACATCAGCTCCGACGGCTACGAAGAACCCGTCACCCTGAAAGCCGCGATGACCATCGGCGACGACGCCATCGACGTCGACTTTTCCGGCACCTCCGGCCTCTCCTCGCGCGGCATCAACGTGCCGCCGGCGTACTGCCGCGCCTATTCCTGCTTCGGCATAAAAGTCGTCGTCGCGCCGGAAGTCCCGAACAACCACGCCAGCCTTGCGCCGTTCCGCATGAAGATCCCGGAAGGCTGCATCCTGAACGCGCCGCGTCCCTATCCGGTGTCGGTGCGTCACGTGATCGGCCAGCTGCTGCCCGACCTGATGATGGGCTGCCTCTACCAGGCGGTGCCCGACCGCGTCGCCGCCGAAGGTTCTTCCTGCCTGTGGAATCCACCATTGCGCGGGGGCTCGTCCGTCTCCGGCCAGGCGCGCGGCAACCGCCCGGTGCTGCCGGATTTCGAGATCATCACCTTCAATTCCGGTGGCACCGGCGCCCGCCCCACCGCCGACGGCCTCGACGGCACCGCCTTTCCGTCCGGCGTCCGCACGATGCCGGTGGAGGCCACCGAAAACGTCGCCCCCGTCGTGTTCTGGCGGAAGGAACTGCGCCCGGATTCCGGCGGCGCCGGCCATACGCGCGGCGGCTTCGGCCAGATCATGGAAATCGGCGGCAAGGACGACCTGGAATTCGCCTGCAACGCCGTGTTCGACCGCGTCGGCCACCCGCCCCGCGGCCGCGCCGGCGGCCAGGCGGGCGCCGGCGGCCGCGTCGAACTGAAATCCGGAAAAACTCTGCGCACGAAAGGCTTCCAGATCATCCCGGACGGCGACCGCCTGCTGCTGTCATTGCCCGGCGGCGGCGGCATGGGCGACCCGACCACGCGCGACCCCGCCCTCGTCGCCCGCGACGTGCGCGACGGCCTCGTCTCCGAAGAACAGGCGCGCCAGCGCTACAAGGTCGCCGCCCCCCACGGAAATCTCGACGCCGCCGCCACCGCCGAACTCAGGAGGAACGCATGACCCTGCGCTGCGACCTGATCGTCCGCAACGCGACGATCTTCGACGGCACCGGCGCGCCCCGTTTTTCCGGCGATGTCGCCGTCACCAACGACCGCATCACCGGCGTCGGCGATCTCGGCAGCGCCACCGCCGACCGCGACATCGACGCGCAAGGGAAAGCCCTCGCCCCCGGCTTCATCGACGCCCACACGCATGACGACCGCGCCGTGCTCTGCGGCCCGGACTGCATGCTCTGCAAGCTCTCCCAGGGTGCCACCACCGTCGTCGTCGGCAATTGCGGCATCAGCCTGTCGCCGGTGCGCATGATCCGCCGCCCGCCGCCGCCACTGGATCTGCTCGGCGACGAATCCTGGTGGACTTTCGACAGTTTTGGCGAATACGCCGATCGCCTGCAGAAAAATCCGCCGCCAATCAACGCCGTCGCGCTGATCGGCCACATGTCCTTGCGCGTCGAAGCGATGCACGGCGACACGCAGCGCGCCGCCACCGACGCCGAGGCGGAAAAGATGCAGAAACGCCTCGCCGAAGCCCTCGACGAAGGCGCGTCGGGCTTTTCCACCGGCCTCTACTACCCGCCGAACATGATGGCGCCGACGGAAGAAGTCATCGCCGTCGCCGAGGCGCTGCGCAACCGAGGCGGCCTCTACGTCACCCATATGCGCGACGAAGCCCAGCACGTCCTCACCTCCATCGAGGAAACGCTAAAAATCGGCCGCGCCGTCGATGTCCCCGTGGTGATCAGCCACCACAAATGCGCCATGCCGGAAAACTACGGCCGCTCCGAAAAAACCCTTCCCCGCATCGAGGAAGCCGCAAAGCACCAAAAAGTCGATTTCGACGTCTATCCCTACGTCGCCGGCTCCACCGTGCTGATGCCCGAACGCGTGCGCGCCGACGTGCCGACGAAAATCAGCTGGTCCGTCCCGCACCCCGAAATGAGCGGCCGCCTGCTCGCCGACATCGCCGCCGAATGGGGCCTCGGCCTGAAGGAAGCCGCCGAAAAGCTCAGCCCCGCCGGCGGCATTTTTTTCCAGATGGACGAGCAGGACGTGCAGCGCATCCTGCGCCACGAGCGCAGCATGATCGGCTCAGACGGCCTGCCGCACGACAGCTTTCCGCATCCGCGCCTGTGGGGCACGTTCCCGCGCGTGCTCGGCCACTACGCCCGCGACCTGAAATTGTTCAGCCTGGAGACCGCCGTCCACAAGATGACCGGCCGCCCCGCCGGCGTCTTCGGCCTGATTGACCGCGGCGTGATCCGCGCCGGCGCCTACGCCGACCTGGTGCTGTTCGACCCCGCCACCGTGCGCGACGCCGCCGCCTACGAAGACCCCACCCGCCCCGCCGACGGCATCCTCGAAGTGTTCGTCAACGGCCGCTCCGCCTACGTGCACGGAAAAGGCGCCGCCGACCCCCAAGCCGGCCGCCTGCTGACCCGCAACCGCGCCTGATCCGCATTCCTCATCGTCATTGCGAGGAGCGAAGCGACGCGGCAATCCAGAACCGCCGCACGAACCACCGCCCCACGTTTCCGCGCCCCTGCAATGCGCCGGGACTCGTTGCCAAGAAAGGACAAGACTGCTGCCCTGTCCGCATGGACACATCAGCGCTGTCCTATATCGGCTTCGCCATCGCGGCCTCGATCACGCCGGGGCCCAACAACGCGCTGATCGCCGCGTCCGCGGCCAACCACGGCGTGCGCCGCGCGCTCCCCCACGTGCTCGGCATCGGCCTGGGCTTTGCGGCGATGCTGGGGCTGGTGGCGATCGGCCTGACCGGCTCGCTCGCCGCCCACCCGCGCATCTACACCGCGCTGCGTCTGGTCGCGGTCGCCTGGCTGCTGGTGCTCGCCTGGCAGATCGCCCGCACCGGCGCGCCCGGCCGCGGCCCCGCGCGCCCGCCGCTCGGCTTCTTCGGCGCCGCGCTGTTCCAGTGGGTGAACCCGAAAGCCTGGCTGCTCGCCTTCGCCGCCGCGACCACCTGGACTGACCCGACACAGCCACTCGCGCCGCAGGTCGTCTGGCTCGCCGGCGTCTTCGGGCTGGTCTGCGTGCCCTGCGCGCTGTTCTGGGCGCTGCTTGGCAGCGGCGCCTCGCGCCTGCTGGTCTCCACGGCACGTCTGCGCGCCTTCAACATCGGCATGGGAGTGCTGCTCGTCGCGTCAGTCCTGCCGGCGTTGTGGGAGTGAAAAGGCAAGGCCAGGGGCGCTGCCCCTGGACCCCGGCAAAGGCAGAGCCTTTGCAACCCTTCACTTCAGTGGGCGCACGTGCTCGAGCAGCAGCTCGATCGCCCGCTCGCGCGCCACGCGGTGGCTCACCGCGTGGTCGATCTCCGGGACGATCGTCACGCCGACATGCGGCAACGCGGCGAGGCGGCGGCCGAGCCGGCCGAAATGCGCCTCCAGCTCGTCGAGCCCGGGATCGTCCAGGCCGTGCACGATCGCGGTGCGCACGCCGCGGCGCGACAGCGCGGTCAGCGCCTGGCGCGGGAAACGCGCGGCCATCGATCCGCCGGCCCGCAGCGCCAGGCGGCGCAGCAGGCGCCTGGCCAGCAATGCGGTGATCCGGCCGGCATGGATCTCGCGGCGCAGCATCCGCCGCCAGATGTCCGGCTGCTTCAGTCCCTGCAGGTAGGCGTGCGTGGAGCGCATCGCCCGGCGCTGCACCACGTCCGCCTCATCGCCGAACCGCCATCGGTATTTCGGCAGGTTCACGAGATAGAGTCCGACGACCCGCTCGTCCGCGAGCGCCGCGTGCAGCGCGTGATAGGCGCCCGAGCAGATTCCGGCGGCGACGAAGCGACGGTAGCCGGCACCTTCAAGCACCGCCATCGCCGCCTGCAGGTCGGGCAGGCGAGGGGTGTCGAACAGATGCGGCTGCGCGTCCTCGGGCCCGTTCAGGCTGTCGCCGAGACCGGCATAGTCCATCCGCAGCGACGCGACCCCCGCCCCGGCCAGCCGCCGCGCAAGTGCCACCGAGAGGTCGCCGAGCCCGTAGTGCGGATCACCGCCGGTGTTGCCGATGATGACGGCGATCTCGCCGCGCACCGGACCGGCCGGCTCGCAGAGCATGCCGAACAGGCGCTCGCCCTCGCCGAACCGGCAGGGACGCTCCACCGCGCCGGGCGGGTGCAGAACGGCAGGCCCCGGCGCCGCGGTGCGCGCCGGGCGCCCGGGCGGCCGCTCGTCGAGCCACGCCAGCACGCGGCCATAGGCCTCGCGCGGCGGCGCGTTCAGGTGCGAGTCGCGCATCAGCATGTCGTAGCCGGGGAAGCCGTCGAGCCTGACCTCGGCGTCGAGATCGCGCAGGCGGCCCGCCAGCTCCTGCACCGGGCGTGCGCCGGCGGAGTCCAGAATCAGTACGTCGGGCGCCGGCATCGCGCCCAAGCGGCGCAGGTCGATCTGACCGATATCCCTGATCTGGCCGGGCGAAAGCAGCACCCCGCCGGCTTCCAGCGTGTCCGAGGCGTCGGTGCGGTCGGCCATGCCGGCGGCGACGCGCCCGAGCGCCCTCAGCTCGCGCAGGTAGAGGCGCCCGGACACCACCGGCGCGAGCAGCGCCAGCCGCTCGGCGCCCACGCTGGCCTCGGCGGCCAGCGCGGCGCCGAGCCGCAGGCCGCACAGCGCAATTCGGCGCACGCCGGCCTCCCGGCGCAGCCAGTCGGCCGCGGCAGCGATGCCGGCGCGCCAGGGTGCCAGCCCGTCGTCACCGACCGCGTTCGCGTCGACCCAGGAATCGGCGGTGCCCGGATAGTCGAAGCGCAGGGTCGGATAGCCGCCCGCGGCCAGCGTGTCGGCCAGCATGCGCCAGGGCCGGTGCACCGACCGCGCCTCGTGGCCGATCGCCGGGCAGAGAAGCACGCCGCAATCGCCGGCAGCCTGGTGCAGCCAGCCGAAGCACGTGCCGAAGCCGATCGGCAGCACGCGGTCAGGACTCTCTGGTGGTGCGATTCACGATGCAAATGGCCCGCCGGCAGGGGCTACAGGCGTCTGGCTCGCTGAAGCCATCTGCATCGATCGCACCACTAGCTTTTCGGCCAGAGCACCCGTCGCACGGTCTCCGGCCAGTGTGCGAGGTCGAAGCCGTGATGGCGGAACAGCGCCAGCGCGATCCGCTCCATGCCGAACGCGACGCAGCCGGTGTGCGCGACCGTGCCGTCCGGCAGCGCGAGCCGCCAGATCTGGCCGAAATGGTCGAGGTGGTAGTTGAAGCTCAGGCAGGCGGTCGGCGCGCCGGTGCCGTTCACCTCGATCAGCAGCTCGAATTTCAGCTGCTGCGCGCGCTGGTTGTCGGCCAGCAGCCGGCCGACCCGGCCGAAGAATGGATCGTTGGCGAGGTCGATCGCGTGCGGCAGGCCGAGTGCCGCGACCAGCGCCTGGCCGCGCTCCAGCCAGCGCTCGCGGAACGCCGCGACCTGCTCGGGCGAGCCGATCCGCACGTATTCGCGCATCCGGAACATCTGCATGCGCGTGGGCTCGTTCGACGGCTCGCGGCGGAAGCACCAGGAGAGCACGTCGACCAGGCATCCCTCCGCCGGCATCGGCCCGCGCCGCGCCAGCATCGGATACACCGGATAGCAGGCGGCCGGGGTGAGCACGATATCGGTCGCGCGCTGGCCGACGGTCCAGTCCTCGCCGACCTCGACGCAGCGCAGGACCTCGCGGTGGGCGCGCTCGTCGCCGCAAAAGCTGTGCACCGTGCCGGCGAAATGCGGAAAGCCCTTGAGGTACTCGCTGGCCTCAAAGTCGCTGCGGCTGGCGCCCGGCGGAAAGCGCACCCGCTCGGGGCGGTCGGCTTCGCCGGCGCGCGTGATCAGCGCGTCGAGTCCGTCCAGCACGCGCTCCAAAGCCGCGCCGCTGCCGTAGAGCCCGTCCACCCCGGTCGGGATCAGGAGGCCGCCGGCGACGAGCCGGTCGAGCCAGGAGGGGATCGCGTCCATCAGCGTCCGACGATGCCGGGCAGGGTCATACGATGCCGAGAACCGGCGCGGCGGCCAGCAGCAGGCGGGCCGTGGTGTCGCGCATGCGGTCGTTGTTGATCATCAGCGGCGCCGATTGCAGGTCGCGCAAATGGCGCGACAGGCTGTAGCGCCCGGCATTGCTGTAGCCGGCGAAGCCGCAGACGCGCAGCGCGTTCTGCACCACCGCCAGGCACGCCTCGGACACGCCGGTCTTCAGCGCGTTGCTCTCGATCGCCGCGGCGAGCGACGCCGGCTCGGCGTCGGCCTGCGCTTCGAAGCGCTGCAGCGACGCCGTCACCTGCGCCTGCAGCATCTGCAGTTGTTCGACCGCCAGCGCCAGGCGCGGACCGCCGGGCGGCGCCGCGCCTGAGCGGTCGCCGCGCACGGCCGCGCGCACGAAGCTCCGGGCGCGGCCCACCGCGTCCGCGGCGATGCCGACCCACAGGCTGCACCACAGCAGATGCGAGGCCGGCACCATCGTCTCCCCGGCGATGGTGCCGAACGGCGTCGCGAGGATCTGTGCCTCGCTGCCGGCGGCGTCGACCAGGAAGCCCTCCGTGCAGGTGCCGCGCATGCCGAGCGCGTCCCAGCCGGCGGTCCGCTCGAGCGTGCAGTCTTCGCGCAGCGCGACCAGCAGAACCTGGTCGGTCGGTGCCGCGTCCTCGCCGCGGCGCGCGGTGAGGAGCAGCGCGTCGGCGTGCGCGCCGTAGGAGAGCGCGGTGGTTTGCTTGCGCACCGTGAAGCGGCCGCCGTCGCGCAGCACGGCGCAGCGGCTGGTGCGCAGGTCGCCGCCGATCCCCGCCTCGGAATTGGCGGAGGCGAGCAACAGCCCGTCGGCGGCGACGCGGCGCAGGAAGTGGCGATGCCACTCCTGGTCCAGCGCGTGGCGCGCCAGGCAGGCGACCTGGACCTGGTGCATGGCGAAGATCATCGCCGTCGAGGAGCAGGCTTCGGCGAGCGCGCTGCAGATCGCGCCGACGCGGCCGAGCGGCAGTCCCAGCCCGCCGAGCGGGACTGGCACCAGTGCCGCGAGCAGCCGCGCCTCCCGCAGGGCGGCGAGGGCGGCCGCCGGAAACACCGCGTCCCGGTCGACCGCCGCGGCGTGTGCGCGCGCCACCTCCGCGGCACCGGCCGCCGCCGCCGCCATCGGGGCGGCCAGGTCCTGGGACCGCAGCACGCCTTCCATGATCAGACCGGCGCCGACTGCAGCTGGCGAACCACGCGCGTGATGGAGGCGATGCTCGAAAACGTCTGGCGCGTCAGCAGCGCGTCCGGGAACTCGACATCGAACTCGGACTCCACCGCCAGCATCACGTTCACGATGCCGATCGAGTCGAGCCCGAAACGGAACAGGTCCGCCGCTTCGTCCAGGCCTGTCGCGGGCACGCCGAGCCTGCCGTGCTTGTCCAGGATGGATCGCAACTCGGCGTTCATTGTCGCCCTGCCATGTCCCCGTCGCCGACGGCCCCCCGATGCAGGCGAGCCCGATCTCCGGGGCGCCTGGCCGCGGCAGTTTAGCGACGCCGGGTTAACAAATCCCATTTGGCCCGCATTCGGCAAGTTGAAACCCGCGCCGGGGCCCAGGTGTTCAGATCAGCCAAGGCCGTGGAATGCGGTGCCGCAACCCTTCGTTACAGCCGAACCGTGTTTCTGTCCGGCTATTTCTGTTGCTGCATGCAGCCGCACTCGGCACGGGAGGACCCGGCATGATAGACACGCTCCGCGCGCGGATCACCCGCTCGCAGCAGCCCCCCGCGCCGCCGGCGCCCGGCCCGCGACCGCCGGCCCGCGACCCCGACGCGCCGCCGCCGGTTGAAGAGCCGCCCGCCCCCACGCCGATCCCACCCGATCCCGGCGCCCCGCCGATGCACGCCTGAAAGGGTGGCGGCCGAGGGATTTGCCGGTCACTGACAGAGGCGGCGCGCCACGTTATCCTTCTTTCGCCGGCATGGTCGGAACGAGCCGACGGCGCTCCGGACACGAGCAAGCGCGCCGCGCCGCCTTCGGGGCCAGCGCGCGGGAAGGGGGGATGATGCGAGGTCTGGCGACCGGACTTGCGCTCGCGGCGATGCTGCTCGGCGGGCCGGCCAGCGCCTGCGACAACCCCCGGCAGATGCCGGGTTTCAAGACCTGTGCCGACGTCGCCAAGGCCGAGCGGGAGGGTGGGCTGGTCGTCTATACGACCGATCCCGAAGACGGCACGGCCCAGCTCCTTGCCGCCTTCCACCAGGCGTTTCCCGGGGTTTCGACCAACTACATCCGCCTGCAGGCCGGCGCGCTGTACGCCAAGCTGATGTCCGAGCGGCAGGCCCACTCCTATCTGGTCGATGCGATCGAGCTCTCGGACATGGGCTTCGTGCTCGACTTCCAGAAACGCGGCGGCTACGCGCAGTACGTCTCGCCGGAAATGACGGCCTACAACGCGCAGTACAAGAGCCAGCCCGAAGGCTTCTGGACCTGGGGCGCGGTGATCATGGCGGCCATCGCCTACAACCCGAAGATCGTGCCGCCGGACCAGGCGCCGAAGACCTGGCAGGATGTGCTCGATCCGAAATGGACGGACGGCGTCAGCGTGAAGGTGTCGAACTCGGGCCTCGAGCACGAGACCTGGTTCGAGCTGCGGCGCCTGTACGGCGAGGAGTACTGGACGAAGTTCGCCGAGCTCAAACCGCGCGCCTTTGACAGCTACGTCCAGCAATACGATCGCGCGGTGAACGGCCAGGACAAGATCATCCATACCGCACAGTATTCCGGCTATCTCCAGTTCAAGGCCAAGGGCGCGCCGATCGCCTTCGTGTACCCGGACGCCGGGCTGCCGGCCGGGCCGGAGGTCTGGGGCCTGGTCGCCGACGGCCCGCATCCCGAAGCGGCGCGGCTCTACATGGACTGGTTCCTGTCGGTCGGCGGCCAGAAGGCGTACGGCGATGCGCTGTTCCTGAACTCGGTGCGCGCCGACGTGCCGCCGCCGCCCGGCGGGGTGCAGGCGAGTCAGCTGAAACTGCTGTTCCCGGCGGATTGGCAGACCTTCCTCGCCAGCCGCACGCAGTTCGCGCGCTTCTGGGACAAGATGACCGGCCTGCGCTGACGCCGGCTCGCCCAAGGTGAGGACCGGACGCTGGCTGGTGACGGCGCCGGCGCTGCTGCTGTGCGGCTGTCTCGTGCTCTATCCCGTCTTCTTCCTGCTGCAGGAATCGCTGAACGCCGGCGATCCCATGCAATTCCCGCCCCTGCAGTACGGCCTCGACAATTTCCGGGCGATCCCCGACGACGCCCGCGTGATCGGCAACACCGCACTCGTCGCGCTGCTGGCGACCGGGATGGCGATCGCCTTCGGCTTCGTGCTCGCCTGGATCCTGACGCGCACCGTCATTCCCGGCCGCCGTCTGCTCGAACGCCTGATGGAGCTGCCGTACTACATGACGCCGCTGGTCGGCGCGCTCGCCTGGGGCGTGCTGGCAGGGCCTAAGACCGGCTTCATCAACCAGCTCTGGCACGCGCTGGGCGGCGGCGGCGACCTGGTCAACGTCTATTCGCCGCTCGGCATCGCCTGGGTGATGGCGCTGTTCGAGGGCACCGTCGCCTTCGTCATGATCGCCGCGGCGATGAAGTCGATGGACCCCTCGCTCGAAGAAAGCAGCCGGGTGCTCGGCGCGGGCAAGCTGCGCACGACGCTGATGGTCACGCTGCCGCTGGTCGCACCGGGCGTGCTGAGCGCCGCGGTGTTCGTCTTCGCGGAAATGCTCGGCGCCTTCGCCGCCGCCTTCGTGCTCGGCATTCCAGGCCGTTTCTTCGTCATCACCACGGCGATCTGGGAGGCCACGCTCTCCTATCCGCCCGATTATGGGCGGGCGGCGGCGCTTGGCCTGTCGCTGTTCGCGGTGATGCTGCTGACGCTGTCGCTGGCCCGCCTGATCATGCGGCGCGGCAGTTTTGCAACGATCTCCGGCAAGGCGTTCCGGCCTCGCGCGGTATCCGTCGGCAGATTGCGCTGGGCGCTGCTGGCAATCTGCTGGGCGTACGTGGCACTCGCCGTCATCCTGCCGCTGGCGGCGCTGCTGCTGACCTCCTTGCAGTCCTTCGCCACGGTGTTCCTGGCGCAGAGCCGCTTCACCTTCGACAACTACCGCGCCGCCTTGCAGATGGGCGCACTGGGGCTCGCCTTCACCAACAGCCTGATCCTCGGCCTCGCGGTCGCCAGCATCGGCGCGCTCGTCACCTTCGTGCTGGTCTGGATCATCTATCGCTCGCGCGCGCCGGGGCGGGGCCTGCTCGAATACGTCGTGATGTTCCCCCAGGCGGTGCCGCGCATGGTGTTCGGTCTCGGCCTGCTCTGGGCCTGGGTGAACATTCCGCTGCCGATCTACGGCACGCTCTGGCTGCTCGGCCTCGCCTACCTGACGGTGTTCCTGCCGCTCGGCCTGCGCACGCTCGCCGGCGTCGTGCTGCAGGTCGATCGCGGGCTCGAGGAGTGCGCGCGAGTCTGCGGCGCTTCCTGGGCACGCCAGATGCGCACGGTGACGCTGCCGCTGCTGCGACCCGGCCTGGTCGCCGCCTGGGTGCTGGTGTTCATCGCCAGCGTGCGCGAACTCGGCGTGTCGATCTTCCTGATGGGACCGAACTCCAAGGTGATCGCGCCGGCGATCGTCAATGCCTGGCTGAGCTCGAGCGCCGGCCTGTCGAGTGCGATGGCGCTGCTGCAGACCGGCACCGTCTTCGCCGGCCTGGTGTTGCTCCTCGTGCTGTTCCGCAGCCTCGGCCGCGAGACCGCATGAGCGGCGAGGCGCCGCGCATCGAGGTGGAGGGGCTCGGCGTGCGCTACGCCGAGGTCGCGGCGGTGGAGGGCGTCGGCTTCGCCGTCGCGCGCGGCGAGCTGGTCACGCTGCTGGGCCCATCCGGCTGCGGCAAGACCACGACGTTGCGGGCGATTGCCGGGCTCGAGCAGCCTTCGGCCGGAAACATCCGGCTCGCCGGGCGCACCGTATATTCCGCGGCCGAGCGCCGCAACGTGCCGGCCGAGCGGCGCGGTGTCTCCATGGTGTTCCAGTCCTACGCCATCTGGCCGCACATGACGGTGTTCGAGAACGTCGCGTACGGGCTGCGCGTGCGCCGGCTCGCGAAAGCCGAGATCGAGCGCAGCGTCGGGCGGGCGCTCGACCTCGTGCAGATGCAGGCGCTCGCCGGCCGCCCGGCCTCACGCCTGTCGGGCGGGCAGCAGCAGCGCGTCGCGGTGGCGCGGGCGATCGCCTTCGAGCCGGAGGTGCTGCTGTTCGACGAGCCGCTCTCCAACCTCGATGCAAGGCTGCGCGCGGCGATGCGGCTCGAGCTGCGCGAGCTGCAGCGCCGGCTCGGCATCACCGCGCTCTACGTCACGCACGACCAGGAGGAGGCGCTGGCGATCTCCGACCGGGTGATCGTGATGAACGCCGGCCGTATCGAGCAGGAGGGCACGCCCGAAGAGATCTATGCGCGGCCGTGCAGCCGCTTCGTCGCTGACTTCGTCGGCGCTGCCAACCTGATCCCCGGCCGCGTCCGCGACATCGGGCATTTTGAGGCGGCGGGCGGGTTGCTGCTGCCGCTGCCGTCCTCCCGGCCGCCGCGCGGCGACGAGACCACGCTGGCGCTGCGCACCGCCTACATCACGCTGCTGGCGGACGCGACGCAGGCGCCCGACACGGCGCGCGGCGTGATCCACCGGCGCATGTTCCACGGCGACTTCATCCAGTACGTGGTGGACTGGCCGGCCGGCCAGCTCATCGTGCGCCGCCCGCCAACCGAGCTGTTCGCCGAGGGCGCGGCGGTGACGATCGCCTTTGCGCCGGAGCATTGCGTGCTGCTGTAACAGAAGGCCAGGGGCTCTGCCCCCTGGACCCCCGCTGGGGCAATGCCCCAGGCCCCATCACTTAACTCAAGGATTGCAAAGGCTCTGCCTTTGCCGGGGTCCAGGGGCAGCGCCCCTGGCCTCGCTTTCTTCTCGAAATCGGCGCGATTATTCGCTCGCCCCCGGGGCGGCGCCGCCGGGTACGCTGTTGCTCTCCGACGGCGCGTTGAAGCGGCCGACATTGCCGAGCAGCTGCTGCATGAACGACGCGCTGCTGCCCGGCGAGGGCGTGGAGCGCGCCACCACGCTGACCGGCAGCGAATTCTTCTTGTCGAGCGTCCTGACATCGCGCAGCACGCCGCTCTGGTCGAAGGTCAGCACCACCACCTGCTGCTTGAGCACCGACTGCGTGCTGGCGATCTCCGGGCGCGTCACCTCGCCGATATAGATCCAGGTGTTGTCGTCAAAACTCGCATGCGCCGTCGGCGAGCCGAGCAGGCTGCTGGCGTCGGTCCGCGTGGAGGTGCCGGGAACCAGCGCGTGCAGCGCGTCGAGATCGACCTTGTTGCCGCGCACCTGCGAGGGCGCCTGAAAGAAGCTGCAGCCTGCGAGCAAGGCCAGCGCCGGCAGCCAGGCGGCCGGGCGCAGGCGGGAGAGCGGGAAGCGACGGCGCAAGACGGCTCCTCCGGACAGCAGGCGCGCCGCGTCGGCGATTGAACCCGCCGCACGCGTCGCCATCTCAGCCCGGCGTGTCACGTCGGCCCCGCCCTGTCAATCGGCGGGTCGGCCGGGCGGGGGTCGATCGCGTGTGGCAATGGCTGCGGCGCAAACGGCATGAGCGGGCCGGCTATCTGCTGTACGGCGCCGGCGTCGCGGCGGCCCGCTCGCCGGTCTTCTACAGCACGCTCGGCGTGCCCGACACGCTGGACGGGCGCTTCGAACTGATATCGGTGCACGCCTTCCTGCTGATCCGCCGGCTGCGCGCGCTGGCGCCGCCGGGCCCGGCGCTCGCCCAGGCCGTGTTCGACGCGATGTTCAGCGACATGGACGCCAGCCTGCGGGAGATGGGGGTCGGCGATCTTTCGGTCGGCAAGCGGATGCGGGTGATGTGGGAAGGGTTCCACGGCCGCGCCGTCGCCTACGAGACGGCGATGCAGCGGGGCAATCCCGCGGCGCTGCCGGAGGCGCTGATCCGCAATGTCTGGCGCGGCGTCGAGGGAGGTGATGCACGGGCGCTGGCCCGGCTGGTGCTGGCGCAGGACGCGCATCTGGCGCACCAGGGCGCCGGCGATCTGCTGGGCGGGCACGTGACCTTCCTGGCAGCCGAGGAGGCGGCCCGATGACGCCCGAACTGCGCCGCCCGTTCGCCGCCGCCCGCGTCCCGCCGCAGGGCGAGGAGGTGCTGGTCGAGGCCTCGGCCGCGGAATGCGCGGCGCTCGCGGCGCGCATGCGCATTCCCGCGGTGCTTTCGCTGACCTGCCGCTTCGCGCTGGCGAAGGGCCCGGCCGGCAGCTTTCCGGCGCGCGGCCACCTGCAGGCGCGCGTCGTGCAGGTCTGCGTCGTCACGCTCGACCCGTTCGAGGCGGTGGTCGACGAGGCGTTCGGGGTCCGCTTCGTGCCGCTCGGCGCCGAGACCGACGACCCCGACCCCGAGGCGGAGGATGAGGTCGCCTACGCGGGCGGCGTGCTCGAACTCGGCGAGGCGGCGGCGGAGCAGCTGGCGCTGGCCCTCGATCCCTATCCTCGCAAGCCCGGCGCCGAGCTGCCGTCCCAGGATGACGCGCCGCCGATACCTGGCCCGCTGGCCGGGCTGGCGGCTCTGAAGCGCGACGGCTAGCATCTCGGTTCTGCCGGGCGGCGCCGTCTCTTGCCGGGGGCCGGCCCCTCTGCTAGAGCCCGCCGCCTTGCATGATCGCCAATACGAGCCCAGCCGGCCGCCCTGCACCGCCGGCCGACGGCGTCGAGACCGGAGGGGCGTTGTCCCATGGCCGTTCCCAAGAGAAAGACCTCACCGTCGCGGCGCGGCATGCGCCGCAGCCACGAGGCCCTGGTGCGCGCACCGCATGCCGAGTGCCCGACCTGCGGGGAGCTGAGGCGCCCGCATCATATCTGCCCGCATTGCGGCGAATATGACGGCCGCGAGGTCGCGGCGGCCGGAAAAGCCCTGAAGGGTACCGTCCGGGTTTAGCCCGGACCAGCCGCGTGCCGCCGTATCCCGCGTCACGACGTTGACCGAGCCTTTCACGCTTGCCGTCGATGCGATGGGCGGCGACCACGCGCCCGACATTGTCGTCGAAGGGCTGGCGATCGCCGGCGAGCGCCACCCGGAGGCGCGCTTCCTGCTGGTCGGCGACCAGGCGCGCATCAACCCGCTGCTGATGCGTCACGCCCGCGTCCGCGCCGCCTGCACCGTCCGCCACGCCGACGAGGTCATCGGCAATGACCTGAAGCCGACCGCCGCGCTGCGGCTGCGCGGCGCCTCCATGCGCGTGGCGATCGACGCGGTCGCCGCGTCCGAAGCCGCCGGCGTCGTCACCGCCGGCAACACCGGGGCGCTGCTGGCGCTGGCCAAGATCATCATCAAGACCCTGCCGGGGATCGACCGTCCGGCGATCGCCGGCATCGGCCCATCGGCGCGCGGCGACGTGGTGATGCTCGATCTCGGCGCCAACATCACCTGCGACGCCCGCAACCTCGTGGAGTTCGCGGTGATGGGCGACGTCTTCGCCCGCACCGTGCTCGGCCTGACGGCCCCCACCATCGGCCTGCTCAACGTCGGATCGGAGGAGATGAAGGGCGACGACAGCCTGCGCGGCGCGGCCGAGGTGCTGAAGGCGAGCCATATCGGCCCGCAGTTCTACGGCTTCATCGAGGGGCACGACATCGGCGCCGGTACGACCGACGTGGTGGTGACGGACGGCTTCTCCGGCAACGTCGCGATGAAGACGGGGGAGGGCGCGCTGCGCCTGATCGGCGAGCTGCTGCGCCAGGTTTTCTCGAGCAGCCTGGCCGCGAAGCTCGGCTACCTGCTGGCCCGGCCCGGACTCGAGCGCTTGCGCGAGTTCCTCGATCCCCGGCGCTACAACGGCGCGGTGATGCTCGGGCTGAACGGGGTTGTCGTGAAGTCGCACGGCGGCACCGACGCCGAAGGTTTCGCCCACGCGATGGACGTGGCGATGGACATGGTGGTGCACCGCTTCAACGACCGCATGCGCGAGGGGCTCGCGCGCATCGTCGGGCTGAACGCGGCGGCGCTGTCCAAGGACCAGGACGACGGCGGCGCGGCGCGCCTCGCGACGGCGCGCTGAGGCCGGCGGTGGCACGGCACTCCTTCATCGCCGGCACCGGCGCCTATCTGCCGGAGTGCATCGTCACGAACGACGAGCTGGCGCGCAGCGTGGACACCAACGACGCCTGGATCCACGACCGCACCGGGATCCGCCAGCGCCACATCGCCGGCCCGCGGGAGACCTGCGCGCATATGGGCGCCGCGGCGGCCCGGGCGGCACTGTGCCAGGCCGGCGCCGAGCCGGGCGAGGTGGACGCGGTCATCCTGGCGACCAGCACGCCCGACCAGGCGTTCCCGGCGACCGCGCTGCGCGTGCAGGCCGAGCTCGGCATCGCCAACGGCTTCGGCTTCGACCTCGCGGCCGCCTGCAGCGGCTTCATCTACGGCCTCTCGGTCGCCGACGGCATGATCCGCACCGGCCAGGTGCGCAGCGCGCTGGTGATCGGCAGCGAGGTCTATTCGCGGATCATGGACTGGCACGACCGGACCACCTGCGTGCTGTTCGGCGACGGCGCCGGGGCGGTGTTCCTGCGCGCCACCGAAGAGCCGGACCGCGGCGTGCTCTCGACGCATCTGCACGCGCAGGGCGGGCTCGGCGACATCCTCTACGTGGACGGCGCGGTCGGCCGGCACGACCGCCCGGGAACGCTGGTGATGAACGGGCGCGAGGTATTCCGCCACGCCGTCACCCGGCTCGTCGAAACCGTCGAGGAGGCACTGGCGGCGAACCGGCTGACCCACGACGCCGTGGACTGGCTGGTGCCGCACCAGGCCAACCGGCGCATCATCGACGCGGTCGCGCGCAAGCTCGGCATGAACGCGGAGCGGGTGGTGGTGACGGTCGATCGCCACGCCAACACCTCGGCGGCCTCGATCCCGCTGGCGCTCGCCGAGGCGGTCGGCGACGGGCGCATCCGCCGCGGCGACCTCGTGCTGATGGAGGCGCTGGGCGGCGGCCTGACGTGGGGCTCGGCGCTCGCACGCTTCTGAAACGAGTTCACCCGCTCGCCGCGGCAAATCGCTGAACATTCTCGATTTGACCTTCGGGTCGGCGTCTGCCTAGCCTTCGGCGATGCACACGGTGACCCGCGCCCACCTGGCCGAAACGATCTACACCCAGGTCGGTCTGTCGCGTAATGAATCGGCGGCGTTGCTGGAGACCGTGCTGGAGCGGATGTCGACCGCGCTGGAGGCCGGTGAATCCGTGAAGATCAGCGGCTTCGGAACGTTCTCGGTACGCCAGAAGGGCCGCCGCGTCGGGCGCAACCCGAAGACGGGAGTGGAAGTGCCGATCCTGCCGCGCCGGGTGCTGGTGTTCCGGCCGAGCCAGGTGCTGAAGGCCGAGGTGAACGGCCTGGCGCCACCGGGCGGAGACGACGAATGAGCGCGGACCAGGCGAGCGACCGACCCGACCCGGATGCCCCCGAAGCCGGACGCGCCAAGCTGCGCAAGGCGCCGAATGCGTTCCGCACGATCAGCGAGGTCGCCGATGACCTTCACATCCCGCAGCACGTCCTGCGGTTCTGGGAAACGAAATTCCCGCAGGTCAAGCCGTTGAAGCGCGGCGGCGGCCGCCGCTACTACCGGCCGGACGACATCGCCCTGCTGCGGCGCATTTCCGACCTGCTGTACATCCAGGGCTATACGATCAAGGGCGTGCAGCGCCTGCTGCGCGAAGGCGGCGGCAAGCTGTCCGACGACATCCCGCCGCCCGCACCCGACGAGCAGGCGGAAACGGAGCCGGAGGCCGAGGAGCCGCAGCTGCCGATGCCGGGCCTCAGCCGGCCGGAAGCGGCGCCGCCGATCGCCAGGAGCATCGGCAAGGCGGTTCCGAAAGTGCCGGCCGCGCCGGAGGCGCCATCCCCCGACGGCGAGAGTGCGCAGGAGAACGCAAGGCTGCGCCAGGTCCTCGCGCGCATGCTGGCCGAGCTCGAGGAGCTGCGGGCGCTGCTGCCGTAGCTTGCTTTCCATCCGCCGGGCCGGCTGCTACACCAGCGCGGTCAATTGTCGGCGCCGGTCGGAGCGTAGCGCAGCCTGGTAGCGCATCAGTCTGGGGGACTGGGGGTCGTGGGTTCAAATCCCGCCGCTCCGACCAGTGCGACCGGCGGGGCGCGGCCGGCCGGGAGTGCAGCCGATGCAGGATCTCGATCAGTACACCGTCACCGACGCCACGCTGGCGCAGATGGCGCAGACGCCGAACCCACGCCTGCGGGAGATCATGGACGCGGCGGTGCGTCATCTGCACGCCTTCGCGCGCGAGGTGTCGCTGACCCCCGCGGAGTGGCTCGCCGGCATGAAGTTCCTCACCGCGGTCGGCCACGCCTGCACGCCGTTCCGCCAGGAGTTCATCCTGCTCTCGGACGTGCTCGGGCTCAGCAGCCTGGTCAACGCCATGCACGACGCCCGCGCCGGCGAAGACGGCACACAGACGAGCCTGCTCGGCCCGTTCTACCGGGAGGCGGCGCCGTCGCACGCGCTGGGCGAGAGCATCGCCGGCCTCTCCTCCGGCGAGGAGATGGTGCTGTTCGGCAACGTGCTGGACGCCGCGGGGCGCGGCGTGCCGCACGCGAGCGTGCAGGTCTGGCAGACCAACGCCGAGGGCCTCTACGACCTGCAGCTGCACGAACCCGAGCAGATGGACATGCGCGGCTGCTTCGCCTGCGACGGATCGGGCGCCTACCATTTCCGCACCATCCGCCCGCGCGGCTACATGATCCCGATGGACGGGCCGGTCGGCGGGCTGGTCCAGGCGCAGCGACGGCACGGCTACCGGCCGGCGCACATCCACTTCCTGATCGGCGCGCCCGGTCACCGCGAACTGGTGACCGCGCTCTATCTGGCCGACGACGCGCACATCGACAGCGATACGGTGTTCGGGGTTTCGCAGGCGCTGGTCGTGCGCCCCAGCCTCGACCTTGCCGGCTCGCCGCGGCCGGACCTGGCGTCGATCCGCTACGATTTCCGCCTCTCGCGGACGGCGGACGGGGGCAGCGGCCGGGTCGGCGCCGACCCATCGAAGATCCTGGAGCCGGCGCCGTAGGACCGCGTCCGGTTCCTGTTAACCCGCTGCCGATCCCGCCGGCATAGGCTTGCGGCGCATGGAGCAGAGAGGGTTTCGATCTCGGCCGGCCGGCCGGGCCATCGTCGGCCTGGCGCTGCGCTCGCCGGTACGCGCGCTCGCTCTGCTGCCGCTGCTGCTGGTGGGGGCGGCGAGCTGGGCTGTCGCAACCCTGTTCGCCTGGACCTGGATGCTCGGCGTCCGCCCGCGCCGGGCCAAGGTGGCTCCACGTCCCCAACCAGGACGGGAGAATCGATAGGGATTTCTCAACCTTCCTTGTTCACGGGTTAATAGCGTCCTATTCTCCAGCGGCCAGGACAGGCATCGACGGCGGGGCACGAATCGGGCCCCGTCGGCGGGCGTGCCGCCCGAAGGAGATCGCGGCTTGCGCGACAGGCCGAGAAGCGCGTTTGCGAACGGGGCCATCGGCGCGGTGGGGTCGGTGGGCGGCCCGGGCCTGCTTGCCGCGCCCGGGCGCATCGGGCGCGTGCGGACCTCCCGCCGGGCGGTGCGCCACCTGCGTCTGGCGCCGCCGGTGTTCCTGGCCCTGCTGCGCACCGTCGATGGCGTTCTGCTGCTCGCGGCAGGGGCGCTGGCCGAACGGATAGCCGGCGCCGGAGGTGGCTGGGTTCCCGAAAATCCGCGGCTGCTCGCCGGCGTGGTCGGCGCCGGGCTCGCGCTCGCCGCCCTCAACCGGGCGGGCGCGTATGGCATCGGCACGCTGCGCCGCCCAGCCGCGCAGTTCGGCCGGCTCGGGGCGGCGCTGCTTCTCGCGTGCGCCGGCATGCTCGCCTGCGTCCGCCTGCTGCACGCCGATGCGGCGTGGCCGCTGGTCTGGACTGGCTGCGCCGCCGCCATGCTGGTCCCGGCGCGCCTCGCGGTGCTGGCCGGGCTGCGCCGACCGGCCTTCGCCGGGCTGCTGGCGCGCCGGATCGCCGTGGTCGGAAGCGCCGGCCCGCAGCTCGTCGAGGCGCTGCAGGGCGAGCCCGCGGCGCCGATCCACCTCGTCGGCGTCTATGACGACGGCCATGGATCGGCACCGCCCGGCCCCGTCGCGGGGAGCGTGCAGGACCTGCTGCTGCGCAGCCGGCGCGAGCGGATCGATGCCGTCGTGCTGGCGCTACCGCTCGACGACAGCGCGCGCATCAACGCCGTGCTGCTGCAGCTGCGCAGCGCGGTGGTGGACATCTTCCTGGCCCCCGACATGGGCCGCATGGGGCTGGCCGGCGCGCGCCTGACCAGCCGCATCGGCTGTCCGGTGTTCCAGCTCGCCGAGCCGCCGCTCGAGGACTGGCAGTCCGTGCAGAAGGCGATCTTCGACCGCCTGTTCGCCGCCCTGCTGCTCGGCCTGCTTGCGCCGCTGTTGCTGGCCGCCGCGCTCGCCGTGCGGCTGGAAACGCCCGGCCCGGCGCTGTTCCGCCAGCGTCGGCTCGGCTTCAACAACGTCGCCTTCACGGTGCTGAAGTTCCGCACGATGCATCACCACCTGGCCGACCCCGGCGCCGACCGCCAGACCATGCGCGACGATCCGCGGGTGACGCGCGTGGGCGCCTGGCTGCGCCGGCTCGGCATCGACGAACTGCCGCAGCTGCTGAACGTGCTGCGCGGCGAGATGTCGCTGGTCGGGCCGCGCCCGCACGCGCTCAACACGCGCGCCGGGCAGCACCGGCTGGAGGCGGTGGTCGCGGAATACGCGCTGCGCCACCGCGTGAAGCCCGGCATAACCGGCTGGGCGCAGGTGAACGGCTGCCGCGGCCCGATCGCCACCGCCGAGCAGATACGCCGGCGCGTCGAGCACGACCTCCACTACATCGAGAACTGGTCGCTGGCGCTGGACGCGAAAATCCTGCTGATGACGCTGCTCAACGAGATCGGCGCGCCGCACGCATTCTGACGCGCGGGCTCAGCCCCGCGGCTTGGGCGGCAGGGCGGCCGCGGCGAGGCGTGCGGTCAGCCGCTCGAAGGCGCGCAGCGTCTGCTCGCTCGCGTGATGCTCCATGCCCTCGGCATCCGCGTGCGCCGTCTCGGGATCGACGCCGATGGCCAGCAGGAAGCGGGCGACGATCTCGTGCCGGGTGCGCGTGCGCTCGGCCAGCGCCTCGCCGGCGCGCGTCAGCAGCACCGAGCGGTACGGCGCGCTGGTGACCAGCCCGTCGCGGGCGAGCCGGGCGATCGTGCGGACCACCGTGACGTGCGTCACCCCGAGCGTGCGGGCGATGTCGGCGGCGCGCGCCTCGCCGCTGCTGGCGATCAGCTCGGCGATCAGCTCGACGTAGTCCTCGGCGGTCTCGGCCTGCCGGTCGCCGCGCGCGCGGGTGAAGCGGTTGACCCCCGCGCGTGCGGCCCTCGGCACCATCTCGGGCTGGGACTTCTGCATGAGCCGA
>JAFAYA010000048.1 GCA_019240635.1 Acidisphaera sp.
AGGAAAAGCGGCTGCTGCCGTCGGGCATCAGGCCCCTGGCCTGCGTCACCCGGATCGCCTGGCACAGATTGGTCTTGCGGCTCAGGCAGTAGTCGCACTGCCGGCATTCCGGCGTGTAGAGGGGGATGACGTGGTCGCCCTTCTTCAGCGACGTCACGCCGGCCCCGGCATCGACCACCACCCCGGCACCTTCGTGGCCGAGCACGGCGGGAAAGATGCCCTCAGGATCGGCGCCGGAGAGGGTGAATTCGTCGGTGTGGCAGATGCCGGTGGCCTTGATCTCGACCAGCACTTCGCCGGCGCGCGGGCCCTCGATGTCGATGGTTTCGATGGTCAGCGGCTTGCCGGCCTCGCGGGCCACGGCGGCGCGGGTCTTCATGGCATTTTCCCTCCCCTCGACACGGGCGATCATTGCGCAGGCGTGTGCGGAAGGCCAGAGCGGCGTGGCTGCCCGACCATGCGGACGCATTTGCGCATGACCGAAGGCAGCGCTTCCTCGTCCAACGCGGTCGTCGGGCGCAGAAAGCCGTCAGCGGTGATCTGGGGGACCGCGGCGACGAAAAGGTCGATCGCCAGCTCGAAATGCGTGAAGCCGTGGCGCACTTCGCCGGCGGCGCGCCAGGCGGCCGGCATCGGCGCGTGCGCCAGCGCCTCGGCGCGCGTCCAGCGCCGCTCGCGCCAGGGCGTGCCGGGCAATTCCGTCATGCCGCCGAGCAGGCCGCGCGGTGGACGGCGGCGCAGCAGCACCGCTCCGGCGCCGTCGGTCAGCCAGAAATGCGCGCCGTAGCGCCGCGGCCGGGGCTTTTTCGCCGCCTTGCACGGCAGCGTCTGGGCGATCCCGAGGCGCTGGCCGGCGCAGGCGCCGAGCCACGGACACAGGCCGCAGGCGGGGGCCGCGGGGGTGCAGAGCGTCGCGCCGAGATCGAACAGCGCCTGCGCGGTGTCGGACGGGCGCGCGCGAGCGTCGGGATCGCGCGCCAGCCGTCCGGCCGCCGCGGCGATCATCGGCTTGCCGGCGGGAAGCGGCGTGGTGATGGCGTGGGCGCGGGCGAGGACCCGCTCGACATTGCCGTCGACCGGCACCACCGGCGCGCCGAAGGCGATCGCGGCGATCGCCGCGGCGGTGTAGGCGCCGATCCCCGGCAGCGCCCGCAGAGCCTCGGTGTCCTCAGGAAACCCGCCGCCCTGCGCCACCGCGCCGGCGCAGGCGTGCAGGTTGCGGGCGCGCGCGTAGTAGCCGAGCCCGGCCCAGGCCGCGAGCACGGCCTCCAGCGGTGCGGCCGCCAATGTCGGGAGATCGGGGAAGCGCGCCAGGAAGCGTTCGTAGTAGGGTCGCACCGCCGCTGCGGTGGTCTGCTGCAGCATGATCTCGCTCAGCCAGACGCGGTACGGGTCCGGCGCCTCGCCGGGCAGCGCGCGCCAGGGCAGAGCGCGGCGGTGGCGGTCGTACCAGGCGAGCAGGGCGGCGACGGGGAGCATGGCGGACGGCGCGGATATGAAAGACCCCGGCAAGCCCGGCAAGCCCGAGGAGGCCGCGCGCCATATCTATGGCCCGCGTCCGCTCGGCGCGGTGATGCCGGCCGTGCTGCGGCCGAGCTTCCGCCGGCGCGCGCCGGCGACCGCGCAGGTGATCGCCGACTGGGAGACGATCGTCGGCCCGGCGCTCGCCGCGGTGACGGTGCCGCGCCGGCTCTCCGCCGGCACGTTGACCGTCGCCTGCGCCGGGCCGGTGGCGCTCGAGCTCCAGCATCTGGCGGACGCGCTGCTCGGGCGGATCAACACCCATCTCGGCCGGGACGTGGTGCAGCGCCTGCGCTTCGTGCAGGACTCGGCGCACCGCTTGATCCCGCCCGTTCCGGCCCCGCCCCCCCGCGCGGTCGCCGCGGCTGAGGCGGCGGTGGCCGGGCTGCCGCCGGGCGAGCTGCGCGAGGCGCTCGCTGCCCTCGGGCGGGCCGTATTGACGCGCCGCTAGGGCTCGGCGCCACTAGCTTGAGGAGATGCTCGACAGGCGCACGGACGCCCCTGTAGGCTCCACCACATATAGAGGTCGAGATGCCGATCCGTCGCCAATTCCTACTAGGTGTTGTTGGCGCCCTGGCGTTCCCCGGGCTAGTCCGCGCGCAGGCGGCGACCGATTCGCGGCTCGGCGAGCGCGCCTTCGGCCATCCCGACGCGAAGGCCACGGTCACCGAATTCTTCTCGCTGACCTGTACGCATTGCGCGGCCTTCCAGCGCGAGGTGATGCCGAAGATCACCGCCGAGCTGATCGACACCGGCAGGCTGCGCTTCCTGTATCGCGACTTCCCGCTCGACCAGGTCGCGCTGACCGCGGCGATGGTGGCGCGCGCACTGCCGCCGGAGCGCTACGAGGCATTCATCTCCGCGCTGTTCGCCAGCCAGGACCGCTGGGCGTTTGCCCCGGAGGGCGGCAACTCCACCGAGGCGCTGGCCAAGATGGCCGCACTCGCCGGCATGCCCCGCCCGGTCTTCGATGCGACGATCGCCGACGACAAGCTCAAGCAGGCGATCCTCGCCGGCCAGCAGCAGGCCGAGACGCAGTACCACATCGACTCGACGCCTAGCTTTCTCTGCAACGGCAAGACCCGCTCGGGCGAGATGGGCTACGGCGAATTCGTGCAGTTCATCTCCGGGGCGGCGGGATAGCCGGGCGTGCCCGTCAGCTTCGCCCGGCTGCGCATCGCGGGCTTCAAGAGCTTTGCCGAGCCGGCGCTCGTGGAGCTGCGCCCGGGGCTGACCGGCATCGTCGGCCCGAACGGCTGCGGCAAGTCCAACGTGGTCGAGGCGCTGCGCTGGGCGATGGCCGAGAGCTCCGCCCGCAGCATGCGCGGCGGCGAGATGGAGGACGTGATCTTCGCCGGCACGGCGAGCCGTCCGTCGCGCAACCTCGCCGAGGTGACGCTCACGCTCGAAGACACCGAGGGACGCGCGCCGCCGCCGCTCCAGCAGGCGCCGGAGCTGCAGATCAGCCGGCGGATCGAGCGCGGGATCGGCAGCGTGTTCCGCGTGAACGGGCGGGAGATGCGGGCGCGCGACGTGCAGACGCTGTTCGCCGACCTCGGCAGCGGCGCGCGCGGCTCGGCGATGGTGAGCCAGGGGCGGGTGGGCGCGCTGATCACGGCACGGCCGGACGACCGGCGCGGCATTCTCGAGGAGGCGGCGGGCATCACCGGCCTGCACGTTCGGCGGCACGAGGCGGAGCTGAAGCTGCGCGCGGCGGAGGCCAACCTGGCGCGCGCCGAGGATTTGCGCGGCCAGCTCGAGGTGCAGCTGCAGGGACTGAAGCGCCAGGCGCGGCAGGCCAGCCGCTACCGCAACCTCTCCGGCGCGATCCGCGCGGCGGAGGCCGAGCTGCTGGCGATCGAACGGGCGCGCATCGAGGGCGAGCGCCGCGCCGCGGCGGCGGCGCTGCACGCGGCGGGCCAGGCAGTCGCGCTCGCGACCGAGGCGGCGGCGGCGGCGCAGGCCCGCTCGACCGAGGCGGCGGCCGCGCTGCCGCCGCTGCGCCTGCTCGAGGCGGCCGCCCGGACCGCGCTGGAGCGGCGCCGGCTCGAGGGCGAGCAGATCGCCGCCGATGAAGCGCGGACCCGCGTTGCGCTGCGCGCGGCGGCGCAGCTTCTGACGCAGATCGAGGCCGACCTCGCCCATGCCGGTCAGCTGCGCGCCGACGCCGAGGCGGCGGTGGCGCGGCTGCTCGACGAGGACCAGCGCCTCGCCGGGGAGGGGGCGGACCACCCGGCGCGCGCCGCGGCGGCGGCCCAGGCGATCGCCGGGACTGCGGTGGCTGTAGCCGGCGCTGAGGCGGAGGCCGAGCGCGCGACCGAGCAGGCCGCCGAGCACGCGGCGCGCGGGCAGGCGCTCGCGCAGGCGCTCGCGCAGGCGGAGACGCGCGTCCGGCGGCTGCACGAGCAGCTCGACCGGCTCGGCCAGGAGCACGCACGCATCGTCCCGGTGGCACCCGAGGCGCTGGCCAAAGCCGGGCAGGACCAGGCGGAAGCCGAGGCCGCGACGGCGAGCACCCGCGCCGCACTCGCCGGCGCCGAGCATGCGCGCGCCGAGGCGCAGGCGCGGCACGCCGAGGCGCGCGATCGCGCCGCCGCGGCCGAGGCAAGCCGCGCCGGCTTGGCCGCCGAGGCGCAGGCGCTCGCGGATGTGCTGGCCACGCGCCTGGCCGAGCGCTGGACGCCGATCATCGACCGGCTCGTCGTGCCGGCCGGGCTCGAGGCGGCGCTCGGCGCGGTGCTGGGCGAGGAGCTGGAATCCGCAGGCGACGCCGAGGCGCCGCGCTACTGGCGCGACCTGGGCCCGCTCGCCGCCGCCCAGGCGCTTCCGGCGGGCGCCACGCCGCTGACCGCGCTCGTGCAAGCCCCGGCGGCGCTGCAGCGTGCACTCGCCGTCGTCGGCCTGGTGGACGACGCCTCGGCCGAGGCGGCGCAGCCATCGCTCGGCCCCGGCCAAGCCTTGGTGACGCGCGAGGGCGGCGTGCGGCGCTGGGATGGCTACAGCGTGCGCCCGGGCACGCCGAGTGCGGCGACGGTCCGGCTGCAGCAGCGCAATCGCCTCGCGGCGCTGCGCAACGGCCTCGCGCAGGCCGAGCGGGCGGCGGAAGCGGCGGCCAGCGGCCGGAGTGCCGCGCAGGCGGAGGAGCGCTCGCTGCTCGCCGCCGAGCAGCAGGCGCGGGCGCAGCGCGGCGCGGCCGAGCAGCGGCTGGAGGCGGCGCGGAGCGCGCTGACGCAGCTCCGCGCCAGGGCCGACGCGGCGGCCGGACGGCTGGCGGGGCTGGACGAGCAGCTCTCCCGGCTCGCCGGCGAGCACGAGGAGGCCGGAGCGGCGCTGGCCGAGATACGCGCCGCGCGGGCGGCGCTGCCCGACCCGGCCACGACCCGAACCGCGCTGGACGCCGCTCGCACCCGTCTCGCCGAGGCGCGCCGGAGCGACGACGACGCGCGGCGCGCGGGTGAGAGCGTTGCCCGGGCAGCCGACGCCCGCGCCGCCCGGCGGGCCGCCATCGCCGCCGAGCGCGCCGACTGGGCGCAGCGCGCCGCCGGGGCCGAGCTGCGGACGGCCGAGCTGCGGACCCGGCGCGAAGCGGCCTTGGTCGAGCATGCAGCGCTGGAAGGCGCGCCGGAGCGACTGGCGCGGCAGCGCGCCGAGGCGCTGGAGGCGCTGGAAGGCGCCGAGGCGGCGCACCGCGCGGCCAGCGACCGGCTCGCCGAGGCGGAGGGTGCGGCTTCGGCAGCCGATCGCGCGGCGCGCGCCGCCGAAGCCGCACTCGCCGCGTCGCGCGAGGCGGCGGTGCGGGCGGAGGGTGCGGCGGCGCAGTGCGTGCAGGCCGCTGCGGCGATGGCCGAGCGCATCCGCGAGCGGCTCGGCGCCGCCCCCGCCCTGCCCGATCCGCCGGCCGAGCCCTCGCCCGACGGCGAGGAGAAGGCGCGCCGCCGCCTCGAACGGCTGCTGCGCGAGCGCGAGGAAATGGGCGCGGTGAACCTGCGCGCCGAGGTCGAGGCTCAGGAGATCGAGGCGCGCATCGCCGCGATCACCGCCGAGCGCGAGGAGCTGGCGACCGCGATCGCCAAGCTGCGCGGCTCGATCGGCCACCTGAACCGCGAGGGGCGCGAGCGGCTGACCGCCGTGTTCGAGCAGGTGGACCGAAATTTTCAGGCGCTGTTCGCCCGCATGTTCGGCGGCGGGCGCGCACACCTGACGCTGGTCGGCTCGGACGATCCGCTGCTGGCGGGGCTCGAGATCTACGCCCAGCCGCCCGGCAAGAAGCTGGCGGCGCTGTCGCTGCTGTCCGGCGGCGAGCAGGCGCTGGCCGCGCTGTCACTGATCTTCGCGGTGTTCCGCTGCACGCCGGCGCCGGTGTGCGTGCTCGACGAGGTGGACGCGCCGCTGGACGACGCGAATGTCGAGCGGTTCTGCACCCTGCTCGACGACATGGTGCGCGAGACCGGCACGCGCTTCCTGGTGGTGACGCACCACCACCTGACGATGGCGCGGATGGACCGGCTGTATGGCGTGACCATGCAGGAGCGTGGCGTCTCGCGGCTGCTCTCGGTCGATCTGCAGGCGGCAGCCGCGATGGCTAGCGAGCCGCGGATGGCGGCCGAGTAGCGGGCCGCCGCACACCGGCGCCGCGCACATCTTCGCGCGCGGCGGTTGACCGCGGCGGCCCGGCAGTCCAGGGCTGGCCGATGTTCTCCTTCTTCGAACGCCTGCTGCTGCCGACGGCCGCGTCGCCGGACGTACCGCCGCCGCAGGGCCTCGCGCGGTTTTACTGGCATCACGTACGCCAGGCCGGCTGGCTGGTCGTCGCCCTGTTCGCCGCCGGGCTGCTCGTGGCGGCCCTCGACACCACCATCCCAGTCTTCATCGGTCGAGTGGTGACGCTGGTGTCGCACGGCGATCCCGCCAGCCTGCTGCGGGCGCGCTGGCCGCTGCTGCTGGGCATGGCGCTCGTGCTGCTGGTCGGCCGGCCGCTCGCCCTGCTCGCGCAATACCTGGTGACCAACCAGGTGATCGCGGCGGGGCTGACCAACCTGGTGCGCTGGCAGAACCACTGGCACGTGGTCCGGCAGAGCTGGACGTTCTTCCAGAACGATTTCGCCGGACGCATCGCGAGCCGGGTCATGCAGACCGGGCCGTCGCTGCGCGAGAGCGTGGTCTCGGCGGTCAACGCCGTCTGGTACATCCTGGTCTACGGCAGCGGCGCCGTCGTGCTGCTCGCGTCCATCGACTGGCGCCTCGCCTTGCCGATCCTGTGCTGGTTTGCCGCCTACGCGACGATGCTACGGCTGTTCGTGCCGCGCATGCGCGACCGCTCGCGCGCCAATTCCGAGGTGCGGGCCACGCTCACCGGCCGGGTGGTGGACAGCTACGCCAACATCCTGACGGTCAAGCTGTTCGCCCGCGCGCGCGACGAGGACGCCTTCGTGCGCGACGCGATGGACGAGCACACCGTGACGTTCCGCCGGCAACTGCGCCTGACCACCGGGTTCGGCCTGACGCTCGCGTTGATGAACGCCTGCATGGTGGTGGGCACCGGAGCGATCGCGATCGGATTGTGGACCCAGGGGCGCATCGCCGTCGGCACCGTCGCGATGGCGCTGCCGCTCGCCTGGCAGATCGCCAACATCGCCGGCTGGGTGGCGCAGAACGTCACGTCGATCTTCGAGAATGTCGGCGTCGTGCAGGACGGCATCCGCTCCATCTCGGTGCCGCGGCAGATGCCGGACCGGCCGGATGCCGGCGAACTCCAGGTCACGCGCGGCGCCATCCGTTTCGAGGCGCTGCGCTTCGGCTACGGCTCGAAAGCCGGCGTGCTGCACGGGCTCGACCTGGCCATCGCGCCAGGCGAGCGGGTGGGCCTGGTCGGCCAGTCCGGCGCGGGCAAATCCACGCTGGTCAACCTGCTGCTGCGGTTTTACGCGCCGGAAGCCGGACGCATCCTGGTGGACGGCCAGGACATCGCCGCGGTGACCCAGGAGAGCCTGCGCGCGCGCATCGCCGTGGTGACGCAGGACACCGCCCTGCTGCACCGCTCGATCGCCGACAACATCCGCTACGGCCGGCCGGAGGCGACCATGGCGCAGGTCGTCGCCGCGGCGCGCCGCGCCGAAGCGCACGACTTCATCCTCGGGCTGGAGGACTGGCAGGGCCGGCGCGGCTACGCGGCGCATGTCGGCGAGCGCGGGGTGAAGCTCTCGGGCGGCCAGCGCCAGCGCGTCGCGATCGCCCGGGTGATCCTGAAGGACGCGCCGATCCTGGTGCTGGACGAGGCGACGTCGGCGCTGGATTCCGAGGTCGAGGCGGCGATCCAGGAACAGCTCGACGGCCTGATGCGCGGCCGGACGGTCATCGCCATCGCGCACCGGCTGTCGACGATCGCGCGCATGGACCGGCTGGTGGTGCTGGACCACGGGCGCATCGCCGAGCAGGGCACGCACGCGGAACTGCTGGCGCGCGGCGGCGTCTATGCGCGGCTCTGGCTGCGCCAGTCCGGGGCGTTCCGTGCCGGCGATCAGCAGGAGCTCGCGGCAACCGCCGCGCCGGGCGGCGGGGCGCGTCATCCCCGCCAAAGTCATGCCCTGGGCCGGGAAAGCGGAGCGGGCGTCCTTGACACTGCTTCCACCCGCCGTTAGCAAACCCTTGCTTTCCGGCAAGGCGACTTGCTGAGGAACGGACCATGAGTGACCCGCCGGGCGGCAAAGACGTTTCTTTCGAGGAGCGTTTGCGCGCCGCCCGCAGCAGGCAGGGGCTCGAGGGCACGCAGCCGGCGAAGGGGCGCTCCGATCCCTTTGCCGGTTCGCCTTGGGCGATCGGCCTGCGAGTGGGCGTGGAGCTGGTCGCCGCGCTGATGGTGGGGGTCGCCATCGGCTGGCTGCTGGACCGCTGGCTCGGCACGCGGCCCGTCTTCCTCGGCATCTTCGTTCTGTTGGGCGGCGCCGCCGGCATCCGCAACGTCTGGCGCCTGTTCGCGCCGTAGCGGTAGACCCGGCGGACAGGAATGCTCGCGCGTCCGCGGGACGCGCTCGGGGGACGGGGATTTGGCGGCACCACCGACCATCGACGCACTGAGCCAGTTCCGGCTCGCGACGAGCCTGGGGCCGATCGGCGCGTCGGTGAACTTCACCAACTCGAACCTGATCATGGTCGCGACCGCCGCGGCCATCCTCGCCCTGCTGCATTTCGGCATGCGGCCGCGGGCGATGATCCCGGGACGCCTGCAGGCGCTGGCGGAGCTCTGCTATAGCTTCATCGCCGACATGTGCCTCGACACGATCGGGCCGGAAGGGCGACGCTACTTCCCGTTCGTCTTCACGCTGTTCTTCTTCATCCTGTTCGGCAACCTGCTCGGCCTGTTCCCGTACTTCTTCGCCTTCACGAGTCATATCGCCGTCACCGCGGCGCTGGCGCTGCTGGTGTTCGTGCTGTCGATCTTCGTCGCCGTGACGCATCACGGGATGCGCTTCTTCACCTACTTCTTCCCGCAGGGCGCGCCGGTGGCGCTGGCGCCGGTGCTGGTGCCGATCGAGATTCTTTCGTTCCTCTCGCGGCCGGTGTCGCTGTCGATCCGGCTTTTCGCCAACATCGTCGCCGGCCACGTGATGTGGGAGGTGTTCGCCGGCTTCATGCTGATCCTGACGGCCGCACTCGGCATCGCCGGCGGCGCCGCCTCGATCCTGCCGCTGGCGATCAACGTGGCGCTGGTCGGCTTCGAGCTGCTGGTCGCCTTCCTGCAGGCCTATGTGTTCGCCATCCTGACCTGCCTCTATCTGCACGACGCGGTGCATCTGCACTGAGCCGAGGCCGCATCTCCGTTCAACCCCGCTCAACGCAAAGGGAACTCTTCTGATGGATCCTGTCATCGGCAAGGATATCGGCGCCGGCCTGGCGGCGATCGGCGTGGCCGGCGCCGGCGTCGGCATCGGGCACATCTTCGCAGCGCTGGTGAGCAGCGTCGCCCGCAATCCCTCGGCGCGGCCGCAGGTATTCGGCCTGGGCATCCTGGGCTTCGCGCTGACCGAGGCGGTGGCGCTCTACGCCCTGCTGATCTCGTTCCTGATCCTGTTCAGCTAGTCCGGGAGGAACGTCATAGGGCCCTCGGCCATGCGGCGGCGGCTCGCCGTGGCGATCGTGCTGTGGTCGGCGCTCGCCTGCCCGGCTGCCTGGGCGCAGGCCGAGCAGGGCGGCATGCCGCAGCTCAATTTCGCCAATCCGCTGACGACCAGCCAGGTCGTGTGGCTGGCGATCATCTTCTTCGCCCTCTATCTGCTGGTGTCGCGCTGGGCGCTGCCGCAGGTGACCGAGGTGATCGAGGACCGCGCGGCGTCGATCGCGGCGGACCTCGGGACCGCGCGCCAGGCCAAGGAAGCGGCCGACGCGGCGGCCGAGGAGGAGAACCGCGCGACGCAGCGCGCGCGGGCCGAGGCACAGGCCGAGATCAGCGGCGCGATCGCCCGCGCCAAAGAGGCCGCCGCCGCGCAGTCCGAGCAGATGAACGCGCGCCTCCAGGCGCAGCTCGACACCGCCGAGCAGCGCATCGGCGAGGCGCGCACGCGTGCGATGGGCGCGCTGCGCCAGGTCGCGACGGACACGGCGATGGTCGTCGTCAACCGGCTGACCGGCCAGCCCGCGGACCAGCGCGCGGTCGAGCAGGCGGTCGGCGCGGCGCTCGCGAACCGGCCGGGCTGAGCAGGAGATAGGCGCGTGCAAGCCGATGCGTTTTCCGGTGTGCTCTGGGTCAAGTCCGTCTTCTGGGTCACCGTCGCATTCGTCATCTTCTTCGTGCTGTTCGGCAGGAAGCTGTGGGCGGCGATCACCGCCATGCTGGACAGCCGGGCCGAAACGATCCGCCGCGAGCTGGCCGAGGCGGCGCAGCTGCGGCGCGAGGCCGAGGCGCTGCTGGCGGAGGCGCGCACCCGGCGCGAGGCGGCGCTCGGCGAGGCGAAGCGCCTGCTGGACTCGGCGCAGGCCGAAGCCGGGCGGGTCGCCGCGGCGATGGCCGGCGAGGCCGAAGCCGCCGCGCAGCGCCGCGAGCGCATGGCGCTCGACCGCATCGCCGCCGCCGAGAAGGCGGCGGTGACCGAGGTGCGCGTCGCCGCAGCCGAGGTGGCGGCGGCGGCGGCGCAGCAGGTGATCGCGCAGGGCCTGACGCCTGAGGCCGATGCCGGCCTGATCGACCACGCGATCGCCGGGCTGCCCGCCGCGCTGCGCGCGGCGTAGGCGCTGCTTCCGCGCGGGCGCGCGCCGCGAGCGCCGCCGGCCAGGACAGTGCCGGTTGGGGCGGGAGGATTCGAACCTCCGGATGGCGGAACCAAAATCCGCTGCCTTACCGCTTGGCGACGCCCCAGCGGCCGCCGTGATAGGCCGGGCGGGGCCGTGGGTCCAGCCGGCGCGCGGAGCGCAGGCGCGGCGTTTCCTGAGGCGTTCTACGAGTGCAGCGCCAGCCGGGCGGCGGCGGCGCGGCCGAGCGGCTTGCGCAGCGGCGCGGGCGCGCTCGCGCCGGCACCGGCGGGCACCGGCCGGGACTGCGGCTCCGGCTGCGGCGGCGGTTCCAGCTTCGCGCGGCTCTCGGCGAGGCGCTGATAGAGCGCCAGATGCGTCTCGGTGGCGGCGCGGATCGACAGCGGCGAGCGGATGCCGTCGCGCAGCCGCGTCCACAGCCCCGGATCAGCCGCCGTCTGCATGCGCGCCGCAAGGTCGCGGGCGTTGCGGGCGATGAAGTGCAGGCCGCTCACGCCGTCCGCCACCTTTTCGGCCGGGCCGCCGATGTTGCCGCAGATCACCGGCCGGCCGTGGTTGAACGCCTCCTGGATCACCAGCGGCGAGTTCTCCCACCACACCGACGGCACCACGACCCAGCCGACCCGGCGCATCAGCGCCGGCAGATCGGCCGGGCGGTACGGCCCCTGGTAGCGCACGCAGTCGGCGACTGCCGCGGTCTCCGCCGCGAAGCGCTCCTTGAAGGCCTCGCTCTGGTGCGTCAGCGTGCCGTGGATGTCGACCTCGATGCGCGCGCGCGCATCCTCCGCCAGATCGCGGACCGCCTGCAGCAGCAGCGGCACGCCCTTGAGTTCGGAGAGCTGGCCGAAAAAGCCGAAGCGCCGGCAGAGGATGTCGGCCGGCGGCGCGGCGGCCTCGGCCGGCGCGTCCGGCTGGCCGTTTTCGATGCAGTGCAGCTTGTCGCGCGACAGACCCCACTGCGCGTACCGCTCGAGCAGGAACCGGCTTGGGCAGACGAAGGCGTCCACCAGGCCGACATACGACTTGATGAACATTTCGCGTAGGAAGAAATCCTCCGGCGAGTGCTGGGGAAAGCAGCCGTGGCAGTCGACCGGACCCGCCCGGTCGCACAGGCGCCCGTCCGTCTTCACCATCTGGCCATGATTGTGGCAGATCGCCAGGTATTCGTGCAGCGTCAGCAGGATCGGCACGCGCACCGAATACTTCCGCACCTCGCGGATCAGTTCGAGGCCAAGATGCACGTAGTGATGGAAGTGCACGACATCAGGCGCAAACCGTTCCAGCAGGCTGCGGAAATCCTTGTAGACCGCCCATTTCGCGGGCTGGCGGAACAGGAAGTGGTCAAAGTCCGGCGAATGGAACAGCACGTCGCCGGCGTCCGCCCCGCACACCGAGAAGACGGTGCCGCCGCGCCGGCTCGGTGTCGGCGCGCGGCCCATGAACAGCACCTCGTGGCCGAGCGCGCGCAGTTCCTGGCACTGCCGGTACGCGGCGATCTCGCCGCCGCCGACGCCGAGGTCGGGGTGGCCGTGCGAGATGATCAGGATGCGCGTCATCGCGCCTCCACCCGGCGCGCGATCGCCTCGTCCCAGCGCCGGGTGTGCATCCAGCAATTGTAGAGCGAGAGGTTGCGCCGCCACTCCGTGTCGCCGATGCGGTCCTGCGACTGGCGCTCGAGATGATAGAGCTCGATCGCCGGCAGCAGCCAGTTGCGCCGGCCGCCCTCGAGAATGCGCAGGCAGAGGTCGCTGTCCTCGAAGTCGCCGATGATGTAGTCCTCCGAGAGGCCGTCCAGTTCGCGCCAGAGCGTGGTGCGCAGCAGCAGGCAGGCGCCGGTCAGGGCGAGGAACTCGACCGGCTCGGCGGCCGCGAGATTCGGCTGGCCCTTGTGCGGATGGTCGTTCACCCAGAGCCCGCCCCAGGCCGGCATGCGCATGAACTGCATGCCCGCATGCTGCACGCTGCCGTCCTCGTAGATCAGCTTCGGCGCGACGGCGCCAGGGTCGGGCAGCGCGCGGTGCGCGGCCACCAGTTCGTCGAGCCAGCCGGGCCGTTTGGGCATCACGTCGGAATTCATCATCAGGATGTAGCGGCCGCGGGCGAGCGAGGCGCCGAGATTGGTCGCCGCGGCGAAGCCGGCGTTGCGCCGGGCATAGACCAGCCGGAACGGCACCTCGAAGAAACGGCTGACTTCCAGGCAGGCCTGCCGGGTCTGGTCGTAGATCGCCGGGTCGTCCACGACATAGATGATGTCGCTGCCGCGCACGAATGGGTCGTCCACGAACTGCGTCATCTGGAACTCGATGAAGTCGAAGCGTCCGTACAGCGGGATGACCAGCGATACCTCGGGATTTGCGGCCGGCGCGCCGAACTCGGCGACCACGGGCTCGCCGGCCGGCCGCTTGCGGACGGACCAGGCGGCCTGCACCGCCGGGCCGATATGCCGGTCGAGCAGCGCGCGCAGGTCGCGGTGGGCGGGGTTGAACGAGCTCAGGATCGGCCTCAGCGTCTCCACCGGGTCGTGCGGCGCGGCCGGCAGGTCGAGCTTCATGCGCAGGCTCAGCCCGCTGCGGCAGTGCACGACGAGGTAGGCGGATTTCTGGCCGCGCGCGATCGGCTGGCCGACGAAGCAGGTGAACCCCAGCTCGTCGCTCGGCAGGTGTGCGCCCTCGCGCTTGAGCGCCTGCCAGACGTCCGGCCGCTGGTGGCTGATCCAGTCGCGCCAGATCTCCACTTCCGGGCTCTCCGGCACGCGGAACGAGACGCTGCGCACGACATCGCGGTCGAGCAGCGCCCAGCCTACCAGGAACACGCCCTGCCCACCGACGGGGTGCACGAGATCGGTGATGAGCCGCAGCCCGAGATCGGCGCGATCGACCGTGGTCGGCAGGCGGTGCACGGCGGCCCGCCAGAGCGCGCCCAGGCGCAGCGCGTCGGCGGCGGTGATCTGCCAGTGCGGCGTGGCGCGCGCGACCTCTTCGAGGATGACGAGCTGCGTGTTGGGGTCGCTGACCTGCAGGTGGCGTTCCAGCGCTGCGAACCCGTTCGCCGTGCTGCCGGCCAGGCCGAGCGGTTTCGGCCAGAGCGTGGTCTTGGCGGACAAATAGAGGACCAGCTCCTCGTCGGCGGCGGGCGGCGATTCCAGCGTGACCAGGCCGACGAAGCAGCCGGCGCCCTCGGACGCCATCGGCTGGCGCAGGTCGGCGCGGCGGAAGCGCAGCAGCGTGCCGTTGGCCCGCATGCGCACGCCGATCGCCTCGATCTCCGGATCGAGCGAATGGCCGATGACCAGCAAGGTGGTCGCGGTCAGGAAGCACACGAGGTCGATCTGCGGTGCCGGGAAGCCGAGCGCCGCATCGGCCTGGTCGGGATCGGGCAACCCGGCGACGTTGCGCAGCCGCCGCGCCTCCGTCTCGTCGAGCGCGGCGAACAGCCGTTCCAGCCGGTCCGCCTGGCCGGCGACGAATTCGGCGAACCGGTCCTCGTCGGTCGAGAGCGCCGCCTCGATCTCCGAGGACGTGCCGTCGGACAGCACGAAGGACAGCGCGAGCCTGCCGTCCGCGCGGAGCGGCTGCTCCAGCTGCACGGCGATGCCGACCCCGTAGTCACGCGCAACGGTTTCGTCGTCCTGTGCCCAGAGCGAGGCGACATCCGGGCGCGGGAAGCGGTAGAGGTGGCCGGCGAGATCGATCGGTCCGGCCTCGCCGCGCAGCTGCACGCCCTGCAGCACAGCGCCGCCGCGCTCGACCAGCCAGCCGAACACGAAGAGGCTGTCCTGCCCGGCGAACGCGAAGTCGATGCAGCTTGACGGAGTCATGGTTGCCACGCGGGCGCGACGGCCTCAGGCGCCGCTTGGGTCTGCCGGACGCAGTCCCGCTCGGGCCGCGCGCTGGTCCGACATCACGCCTCCTGTCCCCATGCCGGGTTGTTCGTGCCGACCCCCTCGGCGCCTCCGATCTTGTAACGCGAAACCGGCTTCATTGCAATTCCAGCGACCTTTTCAAAAAATGCGACCGACG
Organism: Acidisphaera sp.; assembly: GCA_019240635.1. Classification (GTDB taxonomy): domain Bacteria; phylum Pseudomonadota; class Alphaproteobacteria; order Acetobacterales; family Acetobacteraceae; genus JAFAYA01. The sequence goes on from JAFAYA010000048.1 coordinate 14,784, forward strand.
GCAGAATAGTCAGAAGTAGCCTTCGCGCTTCTTGCGCTCCATCGAGGCGGCCTCGTCGAAATCGATCAGCCGCGCGCTCCGTTCGGAGGTACGGGCGCGCATCATCTCGCCCACAATATCCGGCAGGCTGCGCGCCGGCGACTCCACCGCGCCGGTGAGCGGGTAGCAGCCGAGCGTGCGGAAGCGCACCACCCGGCCTTGCGGACGCTCATCGGGCAGCAGCCGCATACGATCGTCGTCAACGACGATCAGGCTGCCGTCGCGCTCCACCACCGGCCGCTCGGCGGCGAAGTAGAGCGGCACGATCGGGATGTCCTCGGCCATGATGTAGAGCCAGATGTCGAGCTCGGTCCAGTTCGACAGCGGAAACACCCGCGCGGTCTCGCCGCGTGCCAGGCGCGTGTTGAACAGGTCCCACAGCTCCGGCCGCTGCGTCTTGGGGTCCCATTCGTGCCGGGCGGAGCGGATCGAGATGACGCGCTCCTTGGCGCGCGACTTCTCCTCATCGCGGCGCGCGCCGCCGAACGCGAAGTCGTAGCCGCCCGCCTCCAGCGCCTGCTTCAGCGCCTGCGTCTTCATGACGTGCGTGTAGTAGGAGGAGCCGTGGTCGAACGGGTTGACGTTCTGCGCCAGCCCGTCCTGGTTGGTGTGCACGACCAGGTCGACGCCGAGCCGCGCCGCCGTGGCGTCGCGGAAGGCGATCATGTCGCGGAACTTCCAGGTCGTGTCGATGTGCAGCAGCGGGAACGGCGGCTTGCCCGGGTGGAACGCCTTCAGCGCCAGGTGCAGCAACACCGAGGAGTCCTTGCCGATGGAATAGAGCATCACCGGCCGGCGGCTCTCGGCCACCACCTCGCGCAGGATGTGCAGGCTCTCGTCTTCGAGGCGTTTCAGCGGCGAGGTGCGGTCGAGCGGCAAGGCGGGGTCTCCGGAGGGCGGCAGAGGATAGCCGGACGGGCGTTACCGACAACCCAATGCTGGCGCCGGGGCGCCGCCCCAGCTCCACCAACCCGGGCGCGCCAGGGCGGCGGCGCCGGCCACCGCCGCGGCGGGCGTCGCGAACAGGCCGAAGCACGTCGCACCGGAGCCGCTCATCCGGGCCAGCAGGCAGCCGGGCAGCGCCCGCAGGCACTCCAGCACCTCGGCGACCGCGGGACAGAGGCGGATCGCCGGCGGTTCGAGGTCGTTGCGAAGGTCCGCGAGGCCCGCCGCGAGCGAGGCGGCGTCCGCCCAGGCGGCGGGCAGCGAGGCCTCCGGCGAGAAGCCTCCTCGGCGGGCCGCGAACACGGCGGCGGTCGGCAGCGCGACCCCCGGATTGACCAGCGCCAGCCCGAACTCCGGCAGGGCCGGGGCCGGGTCGAGGCGCTCGCCCACACCGCGCATGCGCGCCGGCCGGCCGGCGAGGCAGACCGGCACGTCGGCGCCGAGTGTCGCGGCGATGCCGGGCAGGTCGGCGCCGGCGGCCTCGGGCTCCCAGAGCCGCGCCAGCAGGCGCAGGACCGCCGCCGCATCGGCCGAACCGCCGCCGACGCCGGAGGCCACCGGCAGCCGCTTGTCGAGCGTGAGGCGCACCCGCGGTGCGATGCCGGCGCGCGACGCGAGCGCCTCGGCGGCGCGCAGCGCGAGGTTGGCGGGGCCGGCCGGCAGCGCGCCGGCGAACGGGCCGGTGGTCCGCAGGCGGAGCCGCTCGTCCGGCGCGGCGTGCAGCACGTCGCCGGCGCCGGCGAACACGACGAGGCTGTCGAGCAGGTGGTAGCGGTCCGCCCGACGGCCGGTCACATGCAGGAACAGGTTGACCTTGGCCGGCGCCGCCTCGCACCGGCACGGCGCGATCGGCATCGGCGGATCAGGGAAGGCGGCGCTCGGCGGTGGTCGCCCCCCCGGCCGTCGTGGCGCCGGCGGTCACGCCGGTCGTGGCCGTGTTGCCGGCGGTGGCGGTGCCGTTCTGCGTCTCGGCCTCGTGCAGCTTGGCCTGCAGTCGGGCCACGTCGTCCGGCTGCGGCTTGAGGCTCAGTGCGAGCTGCCACTGATACTGCGCCTCGAGCTTGCGCCCGACCGCCCAATAGGCGTCGCCGAGATGGCCGTTGATGGTGGAATCCTCGGGGTCCAGCTCGACCGCGTGCCCGAGCCAACGGATGGCGCCGGCCGTGTCGCCCTGGCGCAGCAGCACCCAGCCCAGGCTATCGGCGATCGCGCCGTCATTGGGCCGCAGCTCCTGCGCGCGCTCGATCATCTGCCGCGCGCGCGTCAGGTTGTGACCCTGCTCGGCCCAGGAATAGCCGAGATAGTTGAGGACGTACGGCTCGTCGGGCGACAATTCGAGTGCGTGCTCGAAGTCCGCCTCGGCCTTCGGCCACTGCTTGGAGCGCTCGAGCGCGATGCCGCGGTCGTAGAACAGCGGCCAGGCGCTGCGGCCGGGATGGTCGATCCGGGCGATCGCCTGATCGTACGCCAGGACGGCGTCGGCAAAGCGGCTCTGCGAGCGAAGGATGTCGCCCTTCAGCGCCAACGGCTCCGGCCGGGTCGGATAGTCGTGCGCGAGCTGGTCGAGCAGGCGCGTCGCCTGACCCGTGTTACCGGCCTGCTCCTCGAGCGCGGCACGCCGCAGCCGCACCACCGGGGCGAGCGGATCGGCCGGCGGCACCGGCGCGAGCGCCGCGATGGCGTTGGCGGCGTGCCCGCCGCTCTGCAGGATGTCGGCCATCAGCAGCCGGGCGGCGGCAAAGTCGGGCCGCATGTCCAGCGCGAGCTGGAGCAGCATCAGCGCATACTCGGTGGCGTCCTGCTGGTGCAGCGCCGCCGCCAGCGCAAGATAGGCCTCGGCGATGCCGTCGCTGGCGTTGCCGACCGGACGCGCGGTATCGGCCGCCATCAGGCTGGGAATGGCGATCGAGAGATCCTCGCTGCCCTCGCCGAGCGCGCGCAACGCATGCTGCGCCTCCGCCGCGCGCCCCTGGCGGGCCTGCCAGCTCGCCAGGATCTGTGCCAGTCGCAGGTTGAGACCGCCGTAGTCGGTCTGGGCGATGTGATAGAGCCGCGCCGCCTCTGCCTGATCCCCGGCGAGGTCGGCGATCATCGCGGCGTGCAAGGCATAGACGCCGCGGAAGCGCTGGCCTTCGACGTAGGGCCGCAGCGTCGCGAGCGCCGCGTCGGCGTGCCCGCCGCCCTGCTGCGCCCAGGCGACCAGCAGCGGCCGCAGCAGCTGGGTCAGGCCCTGGCTCGGCAGTGCGTGGAAGCGCTGCTCGGCGGCGTCCCAGCTGCCCGCCCGCGCGTCGTCGTCGGCGAGCAGCAGCTGCGCCGCCGGGTTGTCCGGCAGCTGGGCGGCGAGTCGCGCCGCCTCCGGCCGATCGTCCATCAGGCAGGCGAGAAAGGTCTGCTGCAGCAACTCGGGATTGCCGGGATCGGCCGCGTAGGCGCGCAGCAGGTCGCGCGCCGCCCGGTCGAGATCGGTCTGGCTGGCGGCGAAGCGGCCGGTCAGGTAGGCGCCGAATGCCCCGGCGGCATCCGCCGCGGCGGCGCTGCGCTGCGCGCCGGGATCGGCGGCGGCGCAGGCGGACAGCAGCGACAGCGCGAGGAGCACCGACCTGCGGAGCGGGCGGGCATGCCGCCCGAGGTACGAAAGTATGATAGGCATGATGCAGCACAGTATCAGCCGCCCGGCGCCGACGCCAACGCCGCGGGTTCGCACCACACCATTCGTTACATTGCGGCCGCTACATTCCGCCCGGATAGTTCGGGCCGCCGCCGCCCTCGGGAGTCACCCAGTCGATGTTCTGGGTGGGATCCTTGATGTCGCAGGTCTTGCAGTGCACGCAGTTCTGCGCGTTGATCTGCAACCGCGGCGCGCCCTCCTCCGCCCCGACGATCTCGTACACCGCGGCCGGGCAGTAGCGTATCTCCGGGCTGCGATAGCGCGCCCAGTTCACCGTGATCGCCCGCCCGGGGTCGCGCAGCTTCAGGTGCGCCGGCTGGTTCTCCTCGTGGTTGGTGTTGCTGATGAAGACCGAGGAGAGCCGGTCGAAGGTGAGCGTGCCGTCGGGCTTCGGATAGGCGATGGGCGGCGCCTGGTCGGCCGGCTGCAGTGTCTCGTTGTCGCGATGCGCGTGGTGGAAGGTCCAGGGGGCGCGGCCGCGCAGCAGGTAGGTGTCCAACGCCGCATAGACGATGCCGCCATAGAGGCCGAAGCGGGCGAAGGCGGGACGGATGTTGCGCACCGCCTGCAGCTCCTGCCACAGCCAGCTCGCCCGCAGCCTGGGCAGGTAGCCCGCCGGCTCGGCCGGGCGGCCGGCGGCGAGCGCCTCGGCCACCGCCTCGGCGGCCAGCATGCCCGACTTCATCGCGGTGTGGGTGCCCTTGATCTTCGGCACGTTCAGGAAGCCCGCGGTGTCGCCGACCAGGCAGCCGCCCGGAAAGGTCAGGCGCGGGATCGACTGCAACCCGCCCTCGGAGAGCGCACGCGCGCCGTAGCCGATCCGCCGCCCGCCCTCGAAGTGGCGGCGCATCGCCGGATGCGTCTTGAAGCGCTGCATCTCCTCGAACGGCGACAGCCAGGGATTGCGGTAGTCGAGCCCGACGACGAAGCCGCAGGAGACCAGGTTCTCGCCCCAATGGTACAGCCAGGAGCCGCCGTATGTCGCGCCATCCAGCGGCCAGCCCACGGAATGCTCGACCAGGCCCGGCCGGTGCCGCTCCGGCGGGATCTCCCAGAGTTCCTTCACGCCGAGCGCGTAGGTCTGCGGATCGATGCCCGCGCGCAGGCCGAAGCGCTCGGTCAGCCGCTTGGTCAGCGAGCCGCGACAGCCCTCGGCGAGGATGGTGTAGGCGGCGCGCAGCTCCATGCCGGGCTGGTAGCCGGGGCCGCGCTCGCCCTCGCGGGTGATGCCCACGTCGCCGGTGGCGACGCCGACGATGCGGCCGTCCTCCTCGAGCGGCTCGGCGGCGGCGAAGCCCGGGTAGATCTCGACGCCCAGCGCCTCCGCCCGGCCGGCGAGCCAGCGGCAGACGTTGCCGAGGCTCGCGACATGGTTGCCGGCGTTGTGCATCTGCGGCGGCGTCGGCAGGCGGAACGCGCGGCCGGCCGTCAGAAAAAGGAAGCGGTCCTCGGTGACCGGCGTGGTCAGCGGCGCGCCCTGCTCGCGCCAGTCCGGGATCAGCTCGTCGAGCGCGCGCGGCTCGACCACGGCGCCCGAGAGGATGTGGGCGCCGACCTCGCTGCCCTTCTCGACCACGCAGACCGTCGCCTCGGGCGCGAGTTGCCTGAGCCGGATGGCGGCGGCGAGGCCGGACGGCCCGGCCCCGACCACCACGACGTCGAACTCCATGGCCTCGCGCGGGGACTCGGTCTCCGCCATGCCGCGCTCCGTTCCTGTTGCGTCACCGCCGTCCGCTATTAACGCCCCCGGCGGCGATTGCGCAAAACCGACGGGCGCGGCAGGAGAGCCGACATGGAGGCGCTGGACGCGCTGCGGCTGCAGATCGAATGGGGGGCGGACGAGGCGCTGCTGGCGGCGCCGGTCGATCGCACGGCGGCGCCGGCGCGCGGGCTGCATCCGCCGGGCCAAGCGTCGGCGCCCTCGGTCATGCCGCCCGCCCCGATGCTTGGTCCGGCGGCACGGGCGGCGGACCTCGCCGCGCTGTGCGGCACGCTCGCCGAACTGCGCGGGGCGCTCGAGACGCTGGAGGGCTGCGCGCTGCGGCTGACCGCGACCAGCCTCGTGTTCGCCGACGGCAATCCGCACGCCGGGCTGATGTTCGTCGGCGAGGCGCCGGGCGCCGAGGAGGATCGCGCCGGCCTGCCCTTCGTGGGCCCGTCCGGCCGCTTTCTCGACCGCATGCTGGCGAGCATCGGGCTCGACCGCAGCAAGTTCCTGATCACCAACCTGATTCCCTGGCGCCCGCCCGGCAACCGCAACCCAACGGACAGCGAGGTGTCGCTCTGCCTGCCCTTCCTGCTGCGCCATGTGGCGCTGGCGCGGCCGCGGCGGCTCGTTCTGCTGGGCGGGCTGGCCACGCGGGCGATCACCGGGAACGCCGCGGGGATCCGGCGGACGCGTGGAAGATGGCTCGACCTGGCGGTGCCCGGTCTGGAGGTGGCGGTACCGACCCTGCCGATGCTGCACCCGGCATATCTGCTGCGCACCCCGGGGGCGAAGCGGGAGGCCTGGGCGGATTTGATCATGCTTAGGCGTGCGTTGGACGCCGACCTGTCAGGAATGTGATGCGATGGTAGGCTGCTAAGGGCCTGATTTCAGGGCGGATTGTCTCAATAAAGAGATTTCGCGCGCCCCCAGGCTTGCACCGGTGGGAGGCCACGTGTAGGGCCGCCCCCATGCGAGGGATCGGTTCAACGTTCTCCCGCCTTCCAGCCGCGCGTGCCGTTCTGGCCGGCGCGGCACTGCTCGCCGGGGCGAGCAGCTCGAAGGCGTTCGCCCAGACCGAGTTTTCTCAGTCCGGGCTTTCTCAGCCGGGGCTTGCCCCGTCCGGTCTTGCACAGCCGGAACCGGGCCAGACCGACGACGTGGCGATGGCGATACCTCGCCTCGCGCCGCATGGCACGGAAGGGGTCGCGCTGCCGCAGCCGCTGGCCACCGGCGAGGCGGTCATCATTCGACGGATTTTCGGGGCGCAGGCGCGCGGGGCGATGCAGGTCGCCATACGCGACACGGCCCAGCTCGATGCCACCACCCCCCTTGGCCAAGCCATGCTCGGCCACATCCTCGCCGACCGCTTTCTGCGGCGCGATTATCGTGCAACGGTAGATCAACTTTCCACCTGGCTCAACCGTTTTTCCGAATTTTCGGAGGCCCCGGCGATCTATGCGCGGCTGCGGGCGCGGCTGCCGCGCCAGGACGTGGCGCCGCTGCCGGCGGCTCCCACCCTCGCGCAACCACCGCTGCCCGACCCCGTGCCGGAGGAGACCCCGCCCGTGGCGGAGGCGATCCGCCGCAATCCGCTGCTGGATGCAACCGTGCACGAGCGGGCCGCCGCCGGCAATTCTTCGAGCGCCTTGCGCCTGATCGGCGCGACCCGCGGCTTGACGCCGCTCTACGCCGCCCAGCTGCGCGCCGAGGTGGCGCAGGCGCTGTTCACCCGCAACAGCGACGCCGAGGCGCTGGAGGTCGCGTCGACGGCGGCACGGCAGGGCGGTGGCCGCGTCGGGCTCGCCGACTACATCGCCGGCCTCGCCGCCTGGCGGGCGGGACGCCCGGGCGCCACGGCGCACTTCGAGGAAGCCGCGCGCGCCGAGCTGGCGCCCGATGCGCTGCACGCCGCCGCAAGCTTCTGGGCGGCGCGGGGGCATCTCCGCGCCCGCGACCCCGAGGGCTATCGGGCCTGGATGCAGCGCGCCGCCGGCCAGCCCCGGACCTTCTACGGCCTGCTCGCGCGCCGCGCCCTCGGGCTCGGCCTCGCCGACGGGCTCGCCTGGACCCGGGAGACGCTCGGGGAGGCCGACGTGGACGCCGTCACGGCGACGCCCGAGGGGCTCGCCGCGTTCGCGCTGCTGCAGGTCGGCCAGGGCGGCCGCGCCGAGGCCGAGCTGCGCCGGCTGGCGGCGCGCGTGCGCGAGGACGTGCCGCTCAGTCGCGCGGTGCTGCTGGTCGCGGGGCGCGCCGGGTTCTACGATCTCTCCGCCGAGCTCGCGGCACTCATGCAGGGCGAGGACGAGCGGCCGCGCGACTATGCCCGCTTCCCGGTGCCGCATCTGCTGCCCGACAGCGGCTTTCACATCGACCCGGCCCTGCTCTACGCGTTGGCCCGCGTGGAATCGAACTTCAGGCCCAACGCCGTCTCGCGGGTCGGCGCGCTCGGCCTGATGCAGATCATGCCGCAGACCGCCCGCTACGTGGCCGATCGCGGACTCGCCAACCTGGCGAGCGGCCGGCTGCATGAGCCGGACGTGAACCTGGAGCTGGGTCAGCGCTATGTCAGCTATCTCGCGCAGCAGCCGCTGGTATCCGGCAGCCTGATCCGGCTGCTCGCCTGCTACAATGACGGGCCGGGCAAGGTCGCGCACTGGGCGGCGGACGTGCGCGACCAAGGCGACCCGCTGCTGTTCATCGAGGCGATTCCGAACGGCGAGACGCGCCTGTTCGTGCAGCGCGTGCTGGCGGACAGCTGGATCTATGCCGCGCGGCTGCATCTGCCGGCGCCGAGCCTGGACGAGATGGCCGCCGGCGCCTTCCCGCGCTTCCGCGACTTCGATACGCTGAGGCGCGACGCCCCGGCCGAGCGGGTGGCCGCCGAACGGGTGGCCGCCGAACGGGCTGTTGACCGGGTCGTGGTGCGCCTGCACTGAACAGCGGAGCGCGGCGATGGCGCGCATCGACGAAAGCCGGGCCTTCATTCCCGTCAGCATCGCCGTGCTGACGGTCTCCGACACGCGCACGCACGAGACCGACACCTCCGGCGACGCGCTGGCCGAGCGCATCGCCCGCGCCGGGCACCGTGTCGCGGCGCGCGCTGTCGAGCGCGACGACGCCGGGCGGATCGAGGCGGTGCTGCGCGGCTGGATCGCCGATCCCGGCGTCGACGTCGTGATCACGACCGGCGGCACCGGCATCACCGGCCGCGACGTGACGCCGGAGGCGTTCGACCGCGTGCTGGAGAAGCGCATCGAAGGGTTCGGCGAACTGTTCCGCATGCTGAGCTACCGCAAGATCGGCACCTCGACGATGCAGTCGCGCGCGCTCGGCGGCGTGGCGGCCGGCACCTACCTGTTCGCGCTGCCGGGCAGCCCGGGGGCGGTGAAGGATGCGTGGGACGACATCCTGGTCTGGCAGCTCGACGCGCGGCACCGGCCGTGCAATCTCGTTGAGCTGATGCCGCGGCTGCAGGAACACCTGAAAATCGGCGGCGGAGTAGCCGAGGCGTGCTGTCCAACGCTCGTCAGAGACAGCCCAGCCAATCGATATGATGCCTGATCTGAAGGATTTGCGATCGGGATCGAGCCGATTATGGACCCGGGTCGTCCATCGGGTTGTGGACGGCGAGCGGCTCCGTCGAGGTCTCTGATCCGACCAGAGCTTTCTCAGCGATCGCGAGATAAACCTCGCGATTCGACATCATCGCTTTTTCACCTGGCTCGTTCCTGTCCGAACACGATGCGGTGGCCGTCGGTCGTCGTCACGACGATCTCGCGCATGCCATAGGGCTTGTCGGTCGGCTGCGTGCATGCCGCGCCCCGCGCCGTCAGCTCGTCGTGCAATGCGTCGACATCGTCGACCTCAAGATAGCCGAACCAGCTATGCGCGCCGAGATCGGCAGGTCGCGCGTCGCGAGGACAGTGGCCGAGCATGATGCGGACGCCGTCGCGCTCGGCGAGCCGCCAGTCCGGCGCCTCCTCCCACAGCACGCGGAACCCCAGGACATCCCGGAAATAGGCGGCGCTCTCGTGCAGGTCCGGGACGGCGAGCACAAAAGCCCAAGGGGCGATGGTTGGCATGGAAGGTGTCCCGACGAGGTTCAGCCAGAGCAACTTGCCGGATCAAGACGCCGGCCGGCCTTCCGCTGCCGGCGTGGCGGCAGACCGCGCGTCGGGCCGTGCTTCGCCCAGCCAAATGGCATGGCCGTGGCCCGAGGTCAGCGGGTGATGCGACCGCCGCGACGGCGAGGGCGCCGAGACGATCAGGCAGACGCCCGCCACGACCACGGCGGTGGCGACCAGCGTCCAGACGGTCACCGGCTCGCCGAACAGCAGCCAGCCCAGCCCCATCGCCAGGATCGGGTTCAGGTACGAAAACGTGGAGGAGATCGAGGTCGCCACGGTTTTCACCAGGAAGCCGTAGGCGGTGAAGCCGACCACCGCGGTGAAGCCGAGCCAGCCGAAGCCGGCCCAGGAAATCCAGGAGACGGAGGCCAGCCGCACGCCGGTGACCTCGCCGAGCACGGCGGCGGCGACCAGCAGCACGAGGCTGCCGCCCAGCAGCTCCGTCCCGGCGGCGAGGCGCGGGTCTTCGGGCAGGCCGAGCTTGGGTGCCAGCACCGCCCCGAGCGCCCAGAAGAACTGGCCCGCCATGACCAGCGACACGCCGAGCACGTCGAGGCTGGAGCCCGGCCGGACCAGGAAGCCGACGCCGGCGAAGCCGAGCACGAGGCCGAAGATCGTGCGCTTCGAGAAGCGCTCGCGGAACATCAGGTAGCCGAGGCAGGCCGCGAACAGCGGCATTATCGCCGCGAGCACGCCGGCGATGCCGGAGGCGACGCTCCGCTGGCCGACGCTGCTCACCCCCGCCCCGAGCGCCAGCATCAGCGTGCCGATGGCCGAGCAGCCAAGGATCTGGCGTCGGCTCGGGCGCGGCGCGCCGGAGGCGAGCGACCAGGCGACCAGGATGGCGCCCGCGATCACGCCACGCACCGCCATCACGAACAGCGGCGGCAGGGTCTCGATCGCGGCCTTGATGCCGGCGTTTCCCGAGCCGAAGCAGACATAGGTCGCCAGCAGCGCCAGCGCGACCCGCCACCCGAACCGCCTCATCGCCGATACGGCAGCGGCAGCAGGACCTGGACGGGCACCTTCAGCAGCCCGGCATCGCTCGGCACGATGACCAGCGCGTCCGGGCTGTAGTCCACCACCATCTCCCGGCAGGCACCGCAGGGCGAGACGACGGCGATCTCGCGCTCCGGCTCGTCGGCTTTCGGATGGCGCACCGCGACCAAAGTGCCGATCGTGCCGTCGCCCTCCAGCATCGCGCGTCCCACCGCCACCGCCTCGGCGCAAATCTGCAGCCGCCCGACGATGGCGCCAAGATGCAGCCCGGTCCAGATGCGCCCGTCGCGGCCGCGCAGCGCCGCCGCGACGGTGTGCCAGAACGGACGGTAGTGCCGGCGCAGCACGTCGCGCGCCGCGGCGATCAGCGCCTGGTCGTCGGCGTCGAGCGGCTGTGCGCCGGCCGTCGCGGCCGGCAGGACGAACGGCGGATGCTCAGTCAGCCGCGTCCGCCTCGTCTTCCGGGCCGGACAGCATGGCGTTGGCGACGACGCCGGCGTGCTCGCGCACCCGCTGTTCGATCGACTCCGCGATCTCAGGGTGGTCGCGCAGGAACTGCTTGGCGTTCTCCCGCCCCTGGCCGATGCGCTGGCTGTCGTAGCTGAACCAGGCGCCGGATTTCTCCACCACGTTCGCTTTCACGCCGAGATCGATCAGCTCGCCGACCTTGCTGATGCCCTCACCGTACATGATGTCGAAATCGAGCTGGCGGAACGGCGGAGCCAGCTTGTTCTTCACCACCTTCACCCGCGTCTGGTTGCCGGTCACCTGCTCGCGGTCCTTGATCGAGCCGATGCGCCGGATCTCCAGCCGCACGGAAGCATAGAATTTCAGCGCATTGCCGCCGGTCGTGGTCTCCGGGTTGCCGAACATCACGCCGATCTTCATGCGGATCTGGTTGAGGAAGACCAGCATGCACTTGCTGCGCGCGACCGACCCCGTCAGCTTGCGAAGCGCCTGGCTCATCAGCCGCGCGTGCAGCCCCATGTGGCTGTCGCCCATCTCGCCTTCCAGCTCGGCGCGCGGCACCAGTGCGGCCACGCTGTCCACCACCAGCACGTCGATCGCGCCGGAGCGCACCAGCGTGTCGGCGATCTCCAGCGCCTGTTCGCCGGCGTCCGGCTGGCTGATCAGCAGGTTGTCGACGTCAACGCCGAGCTTGCGGGCATAGCCGGGATCGAGTGCATGCTCGGCATCGATGAAGGCGCAGGTGCCGCCGCGCTTCTGCGCCTCGGCGATCGCGTGCAGCGCGAGCGTGGTCTTGCCTGAACTCTCCGGCCCGTAGATTTCCACGATGCGACCGCGCGGCAGGCCGCCGATGCCGAGCGCGAGATCGAGGCCCAGCGAGCCGGACGAGATCACCTCGATCTGCTCGTCGCCGCCCTTGGCGCCCATGCGCATGATCGAGCCCTTGCCGAAGGCCCGCTCGATCTGGGTGAGCGCCGACTCGAGCGCCTTGTTCTTGTCCATGGATTGTCCTTTTGGCGCGTCCTGCAACCGGACGCTGCCGGAGTTCGGCGAACTTTCGCCTTGTGATAGCGTGCCGGACCCGGACTGTGTCACAGGAGGGAACAGAGCCGCAACCTTTGCCACGATTCGCACCATCAGTTTTGTTAAGCCTCCGTTCCCTATATGTTCCATGCGCGGGAAAGACAAGGCGGAATTTTGCGCGGAATCCGCGGCCTGGGGCGGCCGCCGCTCCCGACGTAACTCCGTTTGAACGGCGTCGGCCAAACCGCCTATAGTTTCGTCACCGATCCGGCCGAGGGTCCCGGCTCGGGCGAGTCCCGCTTTCGAAGGACGCAAACGAAGGGAGTGACGACCGATGTCGGATCAGAGCATGCGCGTGACCGGCCACTGCCGGTGCGAGAACAACCCCGTCCGCTTCGAGTACACGAAGAAGCCGTTCGAGGTGCACTACTGCCTGTGCACGGACTGCACCGACACCTGCGGTGGTGCGCTGGCGATCATCGCGGTCGTGGAGCGCAAGGCGTTCCGCATCACCGACGGCGAGAACAAGATCAAGAACTATGACACCAAGCCGACCTGCCACCGCCGGTTCTGCGGGGAGTGCGGCTGCCATATGTTCCTGTACGTGGATGCATTCCCGGATTTCGTGCTGGTCCACGTGCCGACGCTCGAGCGCAGCCAGGATGTCGGCCAGAAGCCCGACCGTTGGGTGTTCACCCGCTCCAAGCATCCGATGTTCACCATCCCCGACGACGGCCTGCCGCGCCACGAGGGCTGGGCGGGGACCGCCAACGCCGCCTGACATGCTGCCGGCGCGCCGCGCTCATCCGGCCTGGCGTGCCGGCTCGGCGGCCGGCGCGGCGGCGATCACCTGCTCGGCCTTGGCGATGAGTTCCTTGAGCGTGTAGGGCTTGGCCAGGAAATCCATGTCCTCGGCGTTGAGGTCGCGCCGCAGCGTCTCCTCGGAATAGCCGGACACCAGAATGGCCGGCAGGCCGGGCCAGCGCTCGCGCACGCGGCGGACGAGCGCCGGTCCGTCCATGCCGGGCATGACGACGTCGGTGATCAGCACGGAGAGGTCGGGCTGCTCGCCGGCGGCGGCCTTCGCCTCGAGCGCCTGCAGCGCCGCCTCCGCCGAATCCGCCGCGAGCACGCGCCAGCCGCGCTGGCGCAGCGCCCGCTCGGCCAGCCGGCGCACCGGGTCCTCGTCGTCCACCAGCAGCGCGGCCCGGACCGGCGCGGCGTCCGCTGCAACCCGGACCGGCGCGGCGGGCTCCGGCGTCTCGGCGGCTAGCGCGGGCGTGAGTTCGGGGGCCGGCCGCGCGCCGGGCGCACGCGGGATGGTCACCGCCTCGGCGCCGTCGTGGCGCGGCAGGTAGACGCGCAGGCGCGTGCCGCGGCCGACATGGCTCTCCACCGCCAGGAAGCCGTCGGACTGGCGAATGATGCCGTGCACCGTCGAGAGGCCGAGCCCGCTGCCGCCGCGCTCGCGCTTGGTGGTGAAGAACGGGTCGAAGATGCGCGGCAGCACCTCGGGCGGGATCCCGGCGCCGGTGTCCTGCACCTCGATCATCACGTAGCGTCCCGGCGGGATCGTCTCCTGGCCGCGCGTCAGCGCGCGGAACAGCGTGATGTGGCCGCTGCGCAAGGTGAGGGTGCCGCCCTCCGGCATGGCGTCGCGCGCGTTGACCGCGAGATTGACCAGCACCTGGTCGAGCTGCGTCGGGTCGACGCGCACCATCCGCCCGGGCTCCTCGAGATCGAGCTCCAGCTTCACCTTGCCGCCGAGCAGCCGGCTCAGCAGCGAGGAGAGGTCGCGGATCGCCTCGTTGATCGCGATCACCTTCGGCTGCAGCCGCTGCTGGCGGCCGAACGCGAGAAGCTGGCGCACCAGCGCGGCGCCGCGCTCCGCGCTGCGGCGGATCTGGCCGACATCCTCGAGCGTCTCGGCGTCGATGCCCGGGCGCGCGGCGACGAAGTCGGCGGCGCCGATCATCGCGGTGAGCAGGTTGTTGAAGTCGTGCGCGATGCCGCCGGCGAGCTGGCCGACCGCCTGCAGCTTCTGGCTCTGGCTGAGCTGCGCCTCCAGGCGCTTCTGCACGGTCGTGTCGGAGAGGCGCAGGATCATGCCGCTGATCGTGCCGTCCGCCTCGCGCAGCACGACCTGCGCCACGTCGACGCTGGACTCGCCCTCCTTCTCGAGCCTGGTCGAGAAACCGCGCGCCGGGCGCCGGCCTTCCAGCACCGGCAGCAGCTCGTCCGACACCTCCTCGCGCTCGGCGCGGGCGAAGATGGCAAGCGCGGGCTGGCCGGGCGAGAGGTCGGCGTGCCGGCTGAGCATCTGGCGCAGCGCATCGTTGGCGCGCACGATGCGGCCGGCGCCGTCGATGATCAGCACGCCGGTGCCGGCACCCTGGAACAGCACCTCCATCAGGGCGTCCGGCGGCCGGGCGAGCTGCTCGATCAGCCGCGGCGCCGTGCTCCCGGCACCCCGGCCAGGGCGCCGCTCGCGCAGCCAGGCCAGCCAGCGCATCATCATGCGGGACGGCTCCACGCGCCACCCGACCCGGCCATCAGGCCGGCGCTTTCCGCGCAGGGAGGCGCGCTGTGACAGCTCGGCACGGTGTCCTTCGCCCTTGCACGCCAGCGCATTGTTTCCGCCAAATGCGAGTCCGCGCCAAGCGCGGAATGACGGACCGCCGGCCGGCCGTGTCGCCGGTCAGCCCGATCCGGCGTTCATTCCAGCATGTCGTCGGTTCAGCATGGCGATCATTTCAGCATGTCGATCGCGCGTGTGAGGGTCGAGCGGGCCAGCTGCATCACCAGGAGATTGGTGCCGGGATGCGGCTGGCGCTCGCCCCGGCTGATCGCACCGGCGCCGTCCAGCAGCAGCGGCGGGGTCGCATCCGCGAGCATCGGCAGCCCGCCGAACGGCGAGGACCCGGGAAAACTATCGGGGAGCCCGTCCCCGAGCGAGCACGATGCTTCAACACGCGTGAACGCATCCTGCTCCACGTCGGGGTCGGCCGGTTGCAGCCGCAGGGTCTCGACGCCGAGCGTCGGGTCGACGACGCCGGTGATAACGGCGTCGGGCGGCGGCGTTTCGGTGCTGTCCTGCTGCACGATCTGCTCGGCGATGGCGCGCAGGTCCGTGCCCTGGACGTCCATGCCACGGGCGGAGATCGCCAGTGCTTTGGTCAGGTCCATGTCGCCCTTCCCATGCCACCGCATTCGCGTGCTGACGCATTTTGCGCGAATCGGCTCCGCTTACGACTGGACCCGCCACTCCGGAGCTTGCGTCGGTGGCTTGAACATTCCGTAAACCGTGGCGGAAAGGCTCCGGTAACCACGATCGCATATCTATTGCCGGGCATGTCCGATCCGGATTTCCCAGCCTTCGACGCCCAGCAGGCGGATCGAAACGCGCTGCGCGCTGTCGAAGACCTCGCGGAATCCATTTCCGGAACGGTGCAGATCGCCCGCGCACTGGTCGAGACCAGCCGGCGCGTCGACCTCTCCGGCCTCGACCGGGAGATGGGCCTGCTCTGCGCGCAGGCGCTCGATCTGCCGCCGATCGAGGGACGCAAGCTGCGTCCTCGCCTGATCGGCCTGCTTACCGAGCTCGACGCGCTCTCGATCGTGCTCTCCAGTGCCGCGCCGGAGGAGCCCGATCCGCCACCCGCCCCGGCGCCCGCCGGGGCACCAGCCGGGGCGCCAACCCGGGCCCTGAAAACCCCGCGCCCGCGCCGCGTTGAGACGAGGCCACGCAAGCGGCGCGGAGGGGCAATGAAGCAGCCACACACCGAGCAGACGGTGCAGCACACCGACGATCAGCAGAACACCGGCACGCACAAGAAGCCGGGGACACCGGAGGCCGGCGGCGCCGACAGGTTCGGCGGCACGCGGGCCGGAGCGGAGAATGTCGAGAAGCCGGCAAAACCGACGAAGCGGAAGACCTAGTACCCGGTTCCGGAAGACTGGGAAATCCGTCCTGCTCCGAAAAAGCAAGGCCAGGGCTCCGCCCTGGACCCGCTGGGGCCAGAGGCCCCAGACCCCACGACTCAAGTTAAGGGCTGCCCGGCAGCAACTCCGCGATATACGGCGGCAGGTTGAAGGCGCCGGCCTGGATTTCCGGTGTCCAGTAGCGGGTCATGCCGAGGATGCCAGCGGCCGCCGCGCGCTCGCGGAGCACCGCCGGCGGCAGCGCGTCGAGCCCCGCACGCTTGGCCGCGAAGCCGAGCGTCATGAAGCCGCCGACGTAGGTCGGCACCGCCGCGACATACGCGCGCACAGACGGAAATACCCGCGCGCGCCGGGCGCTGGTCTCGCGCAGTTCCTCGGCCTGCATGAACGGCACGCCGCACTGGTTGACGATCACGCCGCCCCCGCTCAGCACGCGCGCGCAATGGGCGTAGAATAGGTCGGTGAACAGCACCTCGCCGACGCCGATCGGGTCGGTGCTGTCGACGACGATGACGTCGAACGCCGCGTCCGGCGCCCGCTGCACGTAGTCGATGCCGTCGCCGACGATGACCTCGGCGCGCGGATCGTCCCACGCGGTGCCGCCGATATCGGCGAGGTGCTCGCGGGCGAGCCGCACCACCTCACCGTCGATCTCCACCATGACGGCGCGCGCAACGCCCCGGTGCTGCAGCACGCGCCGGAGCACGCCGCCGTCGCCCGCGCCGATGATCAGCACACTCCCGGCCGCACCGTGCGCCAGCAGCGGCACGTGCGTCAGCATCTCCTGATAGACGAACTCGTCGGCCTCGGTGATCTGGATCACCCCGTCGAGCACCATCACGCGCCCATGGCTGTGGCTCTCGAACAGCACGATGTCCTGAAAGGCGCTGCGCACATGCGCCAGCTCGCGCCTGACCAGGAAACGCTGGCCCCAGTGCGGGTACAGCGTCTCGTTGATCCAGCGATCCGTGCTCACGCCGGGAAGGCGTCGGCCGTTCGGCGCTAGCCGACCAGGCCCCGCCGCTGCTCGGACAGCCTCACCTCGGCCGGGCGGAACGCCGCTTGCAGCACGGGCACCGAACGATACGGGTCGCAGCCGCCGCACATGAAGATGTCCACCGCCGCGAAATCGCGCTCCGGCCAGGTGTGGATGGAGATGTGGCTCTCCGCCAGCACCAGCACGCCCGATACCCCGCCGTTCGGCGAGAAGTGGTGGAAGTGGCCGTGCAGGACCGTCGCCCCGGCGGCGGTCGCCGCCTCGCGCAGCGCCCGGTCGATCCGCGCCGGATCACACAGGCTCTCCGCTCCCCAGAGGTCGACCAGCAGGTGCATGCCGGCGAATTTCTGCCCGTCGCGCTCGACGAAATAGTCCTTTGCCTCGCCGTCGAAATGCGCGGCTTGCGTCTGGTTCTCGCTCGGAAGCTCCGAGACCATCCCCAGTGGCATGAGTGCGTTCATCGCGTACCCCTTCCAACCAGCAGACGGCCTGTTGGGCGTTCGCCCCCTTGGGCCAAGGAGGCCGGAAGATGGTGAAACAGGGGGGGTGTTGCAAGCAAAAATCCACGCTGCCCGCTGCGCCGCAGCACAGGGTCGCTCAGTCGTCGCGGTGGACCCGCTCCATCCGCTCGTGGCGCTCCTGCGCCTCGATCGACAGGGTGGCGATCGGCCGCGCCTCCAGCCGGCGCAGGCCGATCGGCTCGCCCGTCTCTTCGCAGTAGCCGTAGGCGCCGTTCTCGATGCGCGCGAGCGCCTGGTCGATCTTGTTGATCAGCTTGCGCGCGCGGTCGCGGGTGCGCAGCTCGAGCGCGCGGTCGGTCTCCACGCTGGCGCGGTCGGTGATGTCAGCCTCGTGGATGCCGCCCTCGGAGAGGCTGGCGAGCGTGCCGTCGGCTTCGCGCAGCAGCTCGGCCCGCCAGCGCAACAGCTTCTGGCGGAAGTATTCGGCCTGATGCGGGTTCATGAAGGCCTCGGCGTCCGAGGGGCGGTAGTCGGGGGGCAGGGTCACCATCATGTCGCGCCGTCCAGATCGCTCGATCCCCCCGGCAAGCCCGGGACGTTGACGCGCGGGCTTATAGCGGCGCGGGGCGGGTCCGCCAAGGGGCCGAGCCGGCCGGGAGCGCGAGTTCAAGAGACTGACACGAAACGGCTTTCGTGCGGCCGCCCGAGGCTGGGCCGACCGCGGCGCGGCGTGGTATCGCCGGCCATGCCGGTGAGCACGCCGATCGTCCTGTTTACGCCCGCCGCCGAGACCGGCGCGCAGCCCGGCTACATTCGGCGCATGCTGGCGGCGCTGCGCGAGGCGGGTCATGCCGCCGCGCTGGCCGAACTCGGCGGGGACGGCGATGCAGCGGCCGATGCGGGCGCGGCCTGGGAGCGGCTGGCCGAAGGCGCGCGGCCGGTGATCGACCTGCGCGTGCTGCCGGCCATGACCGGACTGGCCGAACGGCTCGCGACCCGGCGCGCGGTCGGGGTCGCGGAGCGGTGGCCGTCGGCCGAAGACGGGGACGCGGATGCCGATGCACGGCGGCTGGTCGCGCGCCTCGCCCGCGTGATCGTGCCCGCTGAACCGATCGCCGAACGGCTTGCCGCCGGATGCGCGATCGCGCGCGAGCGCATCGCCGTCGTACCGGCCGGCACCGACCCGGCGCCGCGCAGCGAGGGTTCGGGCGGCCCGGGCTGCGCCATCCTATCCTGCGGCGCGCCCGCCGCGGCCGACGGCGGCGAGGTACTGCTGCGCGCGCTGGCGCGGTTGCCCGACCTGGATTGGCGCCTCCTCGTACTCGGCGCATCCTCTGATGCCGCGCACGCCGGGGCGCTCGCCGGCCGCGTGCGCTTCATCGCAGACGCCGACGCGCCGACCCGGGAGCGACTCTGGCGCGATGCGGACATGTTCGCGCTCGGTGCATGCGCCGACGCCGGCGCCGGCGCAATCGCCGAAGCGCTGCGGCGCGGCCTGCCCGTCGCGGTCGCCGGCGACGCGGCCTCGCTCGTACCGGGCGACAGCGGCGTGGTCTGCCCGGCCGACGACTGGGAGGGACTGTCCAAGGCGCTGCGCCGGCTCATCTTCGATACGCCGCTGCGCAGCAGCATGGCCGAGGCGGCCTGGCGGGCCGGCTGCGCGCTGCCGGACCGGACGATGCAGGCGGCCGCCTTCGCCGCCGTGCTGCGGCAGGCGGCGTCCGGCTGATCCGACTTGCGGCGCACGCGCCGCCGCTTCAATCATGCCGGCATGCCGCTGCTCGGCTGCATCGCCGACGATTTCACCGGCGCGACCGACCTCGCCTCCATGCTCGTGCGCAACGGCATGCGCACGGTGCAGGTGATCGGCGTGCCGGATGGCGCGGCGTGGGGCGGCACGGCGCCGGATGCCGATGCGATCGTGGTCGCGCTGAAGTCCCGCACCGCGCCGGCGGGCGAGGCGGTGCGGCTGAGCCTGGTGGCGCTCGCGTGGCTGCGCGCGGCCGGCTGCCGGCAATTCTTCTTCAAATACTGCTCGACCTTCGACAGCACGGAGGCCGGCAACATCGGTCCGGTCGCCGACGCGCTGCTGGCGGCGCTCGGCGGCGGCTTCGCACTCGCCTGTCCGGCGTTCCCCGCGAATGCCCGCAGCGTCTATCAGGGCCACCTGTTCGTCGGCGGCGCGCTGCTGAGCGAGAGCGGCATGGAGCATCACCCGCTCACGCCGATGACCGACCCCAACCTCGTGCGCGTGCTCTCGCGCCAGACCGACGGCACGGTCGGGCTGGTGCCGTACGCGGTCGTCGATCAGGGGGCGGAGGCGATCCGCCGGGCGATGACGGGGCTGGCCGAGCAGGGACGGCGCTATGCCATCGTCGATGCCGTGGACGACCGGCACCTGCAGGCGATCGGCGCGGCGGCGGCGGGCCACGCGCTGATCACCGGCGGCTCCGGCGTGGCGATGGGACTCGCGGAGAATTTCCGCCGCAGCGGACTGCTGGCGATGCAGGACGATCCCGGCGCGCTGCCTGGTGTCGCAGGTGCGGCCGCGGTGCTGGCCGGTTCCTGCTCGCGCGCGACGCTGCTGCAAATCGGCACGGCGCGGTCGCATCTGCCGACGCTCGATCTCGATCCGCTCGCGGTTGCCGACGCCGGTTCGCTCGCCGCACAGGCGCTCGACTGGGCCGACGGCAAGCTCGGTCCCGCGCCGGTCGTCATCGCCGCCTCGGCGCCGCCGGACAAGGTCGCGGCGCTGCAAGGCAGGTTCGGGCGCGAGGCGGCGGGGCTGCTGGTCGAGCAGGCGCTGGCGGCGATCGCCGAGGGACTCGTCGCGCGCGGCGTGCGGCGCCTCGTGGTGGCGGGCGGCGAGACGTCGGGGGCGGTGGTGTCGCGGCTCGGCGTGCGCTCGCTGCGCATCGGCGCGGAGATCGACACGGGGGTGCCCTGGACCTACGCCGAGGGCAGCGGCGCGCCGATGCTGCTCGCGCTGAAATCCGGCAATTTCGGAGGCCGCGACTTCTTCCTCAAAGCGTTCGACGCGCTGGCGCACGGCTGACCGCATGGATGAGGACGACACCAGACGCCTGCTGGTCGACCTTGCCGCGAGCCTGTTCGCGCGCGGCTTCTCGGTCGGCAGCGCGGGCAACATCAGCGTGCGCCTGGCCGACGGCTACCTGATCACCCCGACCAACTCGTCGCTGGGCCGGCTCGACCCGGCGCGACTGGCGCGGCTCGACGCCGGGTTTGCTCATGTCGGCGGCGACCGGCCGTCGAAGGAGGTGTTCATGCACCGCGCCTTCTATACGGCCCGGCCGGAGGCGCGGGCGGTCGTGCACCTGCACTCGACGATGGCGACCGCGGTCGCCTGCCTGCCGGAGGTGGCGCCGGACAATCCGATCCCGCCGCTCACGCCGTATTTCGTGATGCGCATCGGCCGGCGCATGCCGGTCGTGCCGTATTTCCGGCCGGGTGATCCGGCGATGGAGCCGGCGATCGCCGCGGCCGCGCGCGATGCGCGTGCCGCGCTGCTGGCCAATCACGGGCCGGTCGTCTGCGGCGCGTCACTGACCGACGCCGTCTACGCCGCCGAAGAGGTGGAGGAGGCGGCGAAGCTGTTCCTGCTGCTACGTAGCGCGTCGCCGCGGCGGCTGACCGAGGCGCAGATCGAGGCGCTGCTCGTCGCGTTCGGCTGAGCGGCCGGAACCCGGTCGAAAAGGGCCAGGCAAAAAAAGGGCGCCGGGGAACGGCGCCCTCTGTCGAGCCGAACTCAGGCGGGCGTCAGCCCATGCTGTCCGAACCCGGCTGCTCGTTCATGTCCTGGCTGGTGTTCTCCTGTTGCGGCGCCGCGCTCTTGCGCGTGCGCCGGGTCGTGCCCGCGGCCTTGGCACGGCCGCGGGTGGAGCCACTGCCCGCGCTCTTGGCCGAGCTCGAGCGCGACGACGAGGCCCGCGTGGTCCGGGTGGTCCGGCCGCTCGAGGCGCGGCCGGTCTTGGCGGTGGACTTGCGGCCGGTCGACTTGCTCGCGGTGGAACGGGTCGCGGTGCGGCCCGTCGTCTTGCGCGCGGTGGACTTGCTCGCGGTCTTGCGGGCGGTGGTCTTCTTGGCGGTGGTGGCCTTCTTCGCCCCCGCCTTGCGGCCGGCGGTTTTCGTGCCGGCGCGGGGGGACTTCTTCGCGGTGCTGGCCTTCCGACCGCCGGTGCCGCGCGCGCTGGTGCTGCGCGTGGAGGCACGGCGCGTCGTGGCCCGCACGGCCATCGGCTGCGCGCGCGGCCGCTCGCTCGTGGTTTCGTCGTTGCTCACTCGATTGACTCCTTGTCCTGCCGTGGTTGCGTCTGCCGTTTCAGGGAACCGGCATCGCCGCGACGGCGCCTGTTTCGCAACGGCCGCCCAAGCGGCCGGCTCGGCAAGCTGCCTGCATTTGCGTGTATCGCGACGATGGCAGTGCGCCGGGCCGGCAACCGGATCGGCGTCCGTCCCGCAGCCGAACGCAGGGTTGCGTCGGCCCTGTGGCGGAAACCCGGCATGGACGGCACTGCGCCGGCGGCGCAGGCACGAGGCGACCGGAGGATGCGTACCGCGAGGCGCCGCACCACCCTTCCCGTCCGTCCGCGGATCAGGCGACGTGCAGTCCCGCCTGAGCCTGGGCGCTTCGCCTGGACGAGCCTGCACTGCATAGACCGTCCTTCCCTGCTGCGTGCACGCTCGACGACATCGGAGTGCGAATCGCGCGCGCGCATGCCGACTGCCGCTATTCCGCGTCTGTCGCACGCATGTCAACAAAAAGCGTTCGTTCCCGTTCGATTTCGATCGCGCGACGCCGATTGCGCACGCTGTCCGACAGAATCGCGCGAACGAAAACCGACACCGCGGCGTCCGCCGCGATGCGTCCGGCGTTCAGCGCCGGCGGGCGAGCGGCACGAAGCTCAGGTTCTCCGGCCCGGTGTAGTTGGCGGTCGGGCGGATGATCTTGCCGTCCTCGCGCTGCTCGATCACGTGCGCGCTCCAGCCGGCGGTGCGGGCGATGACGAAGAGCGGCGTGAACATCGCCGTCGGCACGCCCATCTGGGCGTAGCTGACCGCGCTGAACCAGTCGAGGTTGGCGAACATCCGCTTGGCGTCCGCCATCACCCGCTCGATCCGGTCGGCGATCTCGAACATCCGCGTCGAGCCTGCGGCCTGCGACAGGCGGCGGGCGACCTCCTTGATCACCTTGTTGCGCGGATCAGCGATCGTATAGACGGGGTGGCCGAAACCGATCACCACCTCATGCGCCTCGACGCGCCGGCGTATGTCGGTTTCCGCCTCGTCCGGCGAGGC
This sequence comes from Acidisphaera sp., assembly GCA_019240635.1. Taxonomy (GTDB): domain Bacteria; phylum Pseudomonadota; class Alphaproteobacteria; order Acetobacterales; family Acetobacteraceae; genus JAFAYA01. The sequence goes on from JAFAYA010000048.1 coordinate 37,477, forward strand.
GTAGCGGCTCTGCACCTCGTAGGAGACCTCGTTGGCGCCGCCGTGCTTGGGCCCGCGCAGCGCGCCGATGCCGGCGGTGATGGCCGAGTACATGTCCGATCCGGTGCCGGCGACCACGCGCGCCGCGAAGGTCGAGGCGTTGAACTCGTGCTCGGCATAGAGAATGAGCGAGGTATGCATGGCGCGCACCCATTCCGCGCTTGGCTGCGTACCGTGCAGCAGGTGCAGGAAGTGGCCGCCGATGCTCTCATCATCGGTCTCCACCGCGATGCGCCGTCCGTTGAGGGCGTAGTGGTACCAGTAGAGGAGCATCGGGCCGAGCGAGGCCATCAGCCGGTCGGCGATGTCGCGCGCGCCGGCCTCGTTGTGGTCCTCGCGCTCGGGCAGCACGGCGCCGAGTGCGGAGACGCCGGTGCGCAGCACGTCCATCGGGTGCGAGGCGGCGGGCATCGCCTCCAGCACGGTCGCCACCGTCGCCGGCAGGCCGCGCCAGGCGCGCAGCCGGCGCTTGTAGCCAGCCAGATCGGCCGCGTTCGGCAACGCGCCGTGCACCAGGAGGTACGCGATCTCCTCGAACTCGCAGGCTTCCGCCACGTCGAGGATGTCGTAGCCGCGGTAGTGCAGGTCGTTGCCGGTGCGTCCAACCGTACAGAGGGCGGTGTTGCCGGCCGGCACGCCGGAGAGGGCGACCGACTTCTTCGGCTTAACGTTCGGCGTCGCGGTCTCGCTCATGCTGCTTCCCCTGAAAGATGCCGGGCTTTCCGGCGGCGAGCCGCCCGGCCGGCACCGCCACGTTCAGCCGATGCAGCTCGCCGGCCGGCAGCGCCGCGAGGTCCTGCACCGCTTCGAAAAAGCGGCCGGCCTCGCGCGCCGATACGATCCCTTCGGTCAAGCTCCTGAACTTGCGGATGTAGTCGTCGCGGCCGAACGGCCGCGCACCGTGCGGATGGGCGTTGGCGACCGCCAGCTCGTCCTCGATCGTCGTGCCGTCGCGCATGAACACCTCCAGGCGGCCGCCGAACGCCTGCTCGTCCGGGTCGGTCGCGTGGTAGCGGCGTTCCCACTCCGGGTCCTCGCGCGTCTCGATGCGGTGCCACAGCTCGACCGTGTCCGGCCGGCGGGCCCGGCTGCGCGCGTAGCTGTCGACGTGGTGCCACCGCCCGTCCTGCAGGGCCACCGCGAGGATGTACATGATGGAGTGGTCGAGCGTCTCCCGGCTGGCGTTCGGGTCGAGCTTCTGCGGGTCGTTGGCGCCGGTGCCGATCACCGCGTGGGTATGGTGGGACGTGTGCAGCACGACGCGCTCGATCGCCCGCAGGTCGGCGATGCGCGCACGCAGCCGAAACGCCAGGTCGATCAGCGCCTGGCTCTGGTACTCGGCGCTGTGCTCCTTGGTGAAGCTCGTGAGGATGGCGCGCTTGGGCTCGCCGGGTTCGGGCAGCGGCACCCGGTAGCGCGCGTCCGGGCCGTCGAGCATCCAGGCGACCACGCTGTCCTCGCCCTCGTAGATCGGGCTCGGCGCGCCCTCGCCGCGCATCGCCCGGTCGACCGCCTCGATCGCAAGCTTTCCCGCGTGCGCGGGCGCAAAAGCCTTCCAGCTGGAAATCTCGCCCTTGCGCGACTGGCGGGTGGTGAAGGAAACGTGCACCGCCTGCTGCACCGCCTGGTAGATCGTCGCGGCCGGCAGCCGCAGCAGGGTGCCGATGCCGGCGGCCTGCGCCGGGCAGAGATGGGCGATGTGGTCGATCTTGTGCTTGTGCAGCGAGATCGCCCGCACGAGGTCGATCTGGATTTCGTAGCCGGTCGCGATGCCGCGGATCAGCTCGCGGCCGGATTTCTGCATGGTCTGGGCGACCGCCAGGATCGGCGGGATGGTGTCGCCGGGATGCGAGTAGTCCTGGGCGAGGAAGGTATCGTGCATGTCGAGCTCGCGCACCGCGGTGCCGTTCGCCCAGGCCGCCCACTCCGGCGAGACCCGCCGCGCCGCCGGCACGCCGAACACGCTCGCCCCGTCGCGCCTGGCGTGCCCGAGCGCCATGTCGCGAGCCGAGACGACCGGGCGGCGGTTGATCGCGGCGAGCGCCACCGCCGCGTTGTCGATGATCCGGTTGACGACCATCGCCGCGACGTCGCGTTCCACCGGGACCCGGTCGGCGGCGACGGCGGCGATCTTCCAGGCGAGCTGGTCCTCGCGCGGCAGCGCCGACCGGGACGGGTGGACCTTCACGTCATGCAGCTTCATGGGCTCCCTCTCTCGCGCGGGCGCGTCCCGGGGATTGGAATGGCCGCGGCCGCGGTCTAGCGTCAAATGCGTCCGACGCTGCCGCATTTGGTAAGGGCGCGCCGCACGCGCGGCAAGGGTGCGACGGTCGAGCGAGAGCGATGCACAGAAGCGGGATGCATATATAAGTGTCGGCGCCTTTCGACCTGCTGGTCCGCGGCGACCTCGTCACCCCCGCCGGCGTGCTGACGGACGGCTACGTCGCGGCACGCGGCGAGAGCATCGCCGCGATCGGCCAGGGCGCGCCGCCGCCGGCCGCGCAGACGCTGGACCACAGCGGCCGGCTGGTGCTGCCCGGGCTGGTGGACGGCCACATGCACACCTCCTCGGCGATCGGCTGGGAAGGCATCGAGGGAGCGACGCGCAGCGCCGCGGCAGGCGGCGTTACCACCTGCGTCGACATGCCCTACGACGTGCCGAAGCCGGTCACCGACGCCGCACTGCTCGCCGAGAAGATCGGCTGGGTGGAGCGCACCGCCCACGTGGACATGGCGCTCTACGGCACGATCACGAAAACCGGCGGCGTCGGGGCGATCGCCGGGCTGGCGCAGGGCGGCGTCTCCGCGTTCAAGCTCTCCACCTATGAGTACGATCCCGTGCGCTTCCCGCGCATCGACCATCCAACCATGCTCGCCGCCTTCGCCGAGATCGCCCGCACCGGCCTGCCGGTCGCGGTGCACAACGAGGACCAGGAACTGGTGGTACGGCTGACCGAGCAGGCGCGCGCCGCCGGGCGCACCGAGCCGATCATGCACTGCCGCAGCCGCCCGCCGCTCGCCGAGACGATGGCGGACCTGGAGATTTTCGAGATCGCGCTGACGACCGGCGCGCACGTCCACATGGCGCACTCCTCGCTGGCCCGCGGCTTCGCGCTCGCGCGCGAGTTCCGCGGCATGGGCGGGCAGGCGACCGGCGAGGCCTGCATCCAGTATCTCTGCATGACCGAGGAGGACATCATCCGGCTGGGCGGGCGGGGAAAGTGCAACCCGCCGTTCCGCACCAAGGAGGAGGTCGAACGGCTATGGGCCTGCCTGCTGGCCGACGAGGTCGCCTATGTCTCCACCGACCACGCGCCCTGGCCGATCGAGCGCAAGACAGACCCGGACATCTTCGCCTGCGGCGCCGGGCTGATCGGCCTGCAGAGTTTTGCGCCGCTTTTTTACACCTTGCTGGCGGAGCGCGGCCTGTCCGTCACGCTGCTCGCCACCTACGCCGCCGAGCGCAGCGCGAAGCTGCACGGCCTCTGGCCAAAGAAGGGCGCGATCGCGGTCGGCGCCGATTGCGACCTGCTGGTGCTGGAGCGCGGCGAGTGGGCGTTCGACGAAGCCAGCATCGAGGACCGGCCGGAGCTGCGCTGGTCGCCCTATCACGGCCGGCGCATGCGCGCCCGGGTCGCCGCGACGCTGCTGCGCGGCCGGCTGGTCTGGGACGGCGTGCGCGTGCTGGCCAGGCCCGGCGACGGGCGATTCGTCAGGCGGATCGCGACCTGAAATCCGCGCCCGGGCGCGCCGGCGGGATGGCGGCGAGCGCATCCTCCATGCAGCGGAACTCGCCGAGGTCGGCGCCGGTCGCGCAGCGCCAGAGATGCACCCACGGCCCTTCGCGGGCGATGCACCAGGCGGCCCAGGCCTCGCCGTCGCGGTAGATCGACAGATACTCGCCCGCCGGCTCGCGCAGGCTTTCGCCGCCGCTGAACAGGAAGCGGCCGTAGCCCTGACCGCGGGCCGTCTCCTGCCAGGCCAGGATGGCCATGCGGTCACGCATCGTCAGGCGGCTGTCGTCCTCGACCTGCACCGGGAAGGGCAGGATTTTCGCGGAGGCGAGTTCGGTCTGGATGCGCATCGGATGAGCCTCGTCGAACGGGTGCGGCTGCTTACCGCCGCGGCGTGCGCCGGTATGTGAGCGGCTTCACAGGCCGGGCGTGTGGCTTATCTTTGGCGGCATCGTGAACCAACGGGGGCGAGCATGAGCCGCACGCTGCGCATCGCCGGCGCCCAGATGGGCCCGACCCAGAAGGCCGACACGCGCGAGCGCACGCTCGGCCGCATCATCGCGCTGCTCGAGCGGGCGGCGGCTGCGGGGGCGAGGCTCGTCGTGCTACCGGAGCTCGCCTTCACGACCTTCTTTCCGCGCTGGCTGATCGAGGACGAGAGCGCGCTGCTGTCCTGCTTCGAACCGGCGATGCCGAACCCGGCCGTGCAGCCGCTGTTCGCCCGGGCGCGCGCGCTCGGCGTCGGCTTCTACGTGGGCTACGCCGAGCTGACAGCCGAAGGGAAGCGCTACAACAGCGCCGTGCTGGTCGAGCCCGGCGGCACGGTCCTCGGAAAATACCGCAAGGTGCACCTGCCGGGTTCGGTGGAGCCGCGGGCGGGGGCGCGCTTCCAGCAGCTCGAGAAGCGCTATTTCGAGTACGGTGATCTCGGCTTTCCCGCGTTCCGCGCGCCGCCCTCGCTCGGCGGCGCCGTGCTCGGCATGATGATCTGCAACGACCGGCGCTGGCCGGAGGCCTGGCGCGTGCTCGGCCTGCAGGGGGTGGAGCTGGTGTGCCTGGGCTATAATTCGGCGGCGTACGATCCGAACGGCGGGGAGAGCGAGGATGCCGGGCTGCGCACCTTCCACTCGCAACTGGTGGCGCAGGCGAACGCCTACATGAATGCGACCTGGGCGGTCGCGGTCGCGAAGGCCGGCGAGGAGGACGGGTCGGGGCTGATCGGCGGCTCCTGCATCGTCGATCCGAACGGGCGCATCGTCGCCGAGGCGCGCACGCTGGCGGACGAGGTGATCGTGGCGGACTGCGATCTCGATCTTTGCCGGCAAGGGAAGGAAAAGATGTTCAACTTCGCCGCCCACCGCCGGCCGCTTCACTACGGTCCGATCACCGGGCAGGTCGGCGTGATCGCCCCACCCCTCCCCTCGCAAGCCGCGGAGTAGCAGGCATGGCCCGCATCATCACCGTCGCCGCCGCCCAGCTCGGGCCGATCCAGCAGGCGGAGCCGCGCGCCGTCGCCGTCGAGCGCATGCTGCGGCTGATGGAGCGCGCCCATCGGCGCGGCGCCGAGCTGGTGGTGTTCCCCGAGCTGGCGCTGACCACCTTCTTCCCGCGCCACTACCACGACGACATCGGTGAAGCCGACCGCTGGTTCGAGACGGCGATGCCCTCGAACGAGACCGCCCCGCTGTTCGACGCGGCACGGCGCTACGGCATCGGCTTTCATCTCGGCTACGCCGAGATCGCCGAGGAACCCGACGCGACCGGAAAGCTGCGCCGGCGCCGCTTCAACACGGCCGTGCTGGTCAGCCCCGAGGGCGAGATCGTGCTGAAATACCGCAAGGTGCACCTGCCCGGGCACGCCGAATACCTGCCGGAGCGCAAGGTTCAGCACCTGGAAAAGCGCTATTTCGAGGTCGGCAATCTCGGCTTTCCGGTGGTGCGCGCGCCGGTCGGCGGGCTGCCCGGCGTCAACATGGGGATGATGATCTGCAACGACCGCCGCTGGCCGGAGGCCTGGCGCGTGCTTGGGCTGCAGAAGGTGGAGCTGGTGATGCTCGGCTACAACACGCCGAGCACCAACCAGGAGGCCGGCGGCTTCGAGGCGCACCATCTGCGCGTCTTCCACAGCCACCTGTCGATCCAGGCCGGCTGCTACCAGAACGCCTGCTTCGCCGTCGCCACCGCGAAGGCCGGCACGGAGGACGGCCACGAGCTGTTCGGTCACTCCATCATCGTCAATCCGCAGGGCGAGATCGTCGCCCAGGCGACGAGCTGGGACGACGAACTGATCACCGCGGACTGCGATCTCGCGATGTGCACGCTCGGGCGGACGACGATCTTTGCGTTCGAAAAGCACCGGCGTCCGGAAGCCTATCGGCGGATTACGGAGCAGGTCGGCGCGGTCGATCCGCCGGAGTGGCGACCTCAGGCCGCCGAGTAGCTACTCCGCCGCGAGCGTCAGCGCGGCGCCGGCGCCCAGCACCGCCGTCAGCGCCAGCGCGACGCCCGCCTGGCACGGCTCGATCACCGGCACGCCGGCCGCCTCCTCGACCGCCGCGCGGTGGTGCGCCATCCCGGTGCAGCCGAGCACGACCGTGCCGGCGCCGGCCGCCACCGTCTCGCGCGCCGCCGCGATCAGCCGTGCCCGCGCGGCGTGTTCGTCGAGCAATGTCTCCATCGTCACGTTCAGCGCCACTTCCGCCGCGAGCCGCGCCTCCAGCCCCATCGCGCGCAGTGCGGCCAGGTGGCGCTGCTTCGACGCATCGACAAGCGCCAGCACGCCGAACCGCTCCGCCCGCGCCACCGCCGCGGCGACCGCGCTGCGAAAAATGCCGAACACCGGCCGGTCGGTCGCGGCGCGCACGGCGTCGATGCCGGGGTCCGAGCCGCAGGCGATGACGTAAGCGGCGGCCGGCTCCCGCCCGACGCGCCGACACAGCGGCTCGACCACCGCGTGCCACTCCCGCCAGCCGTAGATCGCCGCCGGCCCGTCCTCCAGCGCCTGCACGTCGATTGCCGGGCCGCCGGGCAGGCGCCAGGGCGCGACCGCCGCGGCGATGCCCGCGGTGCAGTCCGGCGAACGATTCGGGTTGATGACGAGGATGCGCGGCACGCCGGCAGTCTTGATCGCCCGCGGTACGGCGCGCAAGTAATGCAACGCAGCAGGCGCCAAGGCGCGAGGAGTTTTCCTGTCGGATCAGACCCCCACACGCTGGGAGCCCAACCGCTCTCCGAAACCCTCGCCCTGGCCGCTGCCGGACATGCCCACCGCACTCGGGCGCGGCCTGCTTGGGCGCTGCCCGGCCTGTGGACACAGTCATATCTTCAATGGCTTCCTGCGCGTTGTTCCGGCCTGCTCGAATTGCGGCGCGCCGCTCGGGGCGGCCCGGGCGGACGACGCGCCGCCGTATTTCACGATCGCCATCACCGGCCACATCGTGATCCCCGGCATGCTGGTCCTCGAGCAGATGAAGAGCCCGCCGCTCTGGGTGCACGCGGTCATCTGGATCCCGCTCACGCTGGTGCTGTGTCTCGGCCTGCTGCGGCCGATCAAGGGCGCCACGGTAGGACTGATGCTGAAGCTCGGCATGATGAAGACGGAAGACGAGGCCGAGCCGGACGCGCCGCTGCCGTGAGCGACCGGCTACGCAGCCGCACCGCCCCGCGCCAGGCCCGGCTCGACCGCGTGGTGCTGGAAGGCGAGGCGCTGACCCGCCTCTCCCCGTTGCAGGAGGCCGACCGCGCCCAGGCGGTCGCCGACCTGCAGGCGGCGAACCGCTTCGCCCCGGCGGGCCAGGAGGCCGGTCCGTTCGTCCTGCACCTGTCCATCCACGCGGGCCGGCTCGCCTTCGACATCCGACGCAGCGACGACACGCCGCTGGCCGGCGTCGTGCTCGCGCTCGGGCCGTTCCGGCGGCTCATCAAGGACTACCAGCTTCTGGTGGACAGCTACGCCAAGGCTGTCGAGGAAGGCCGCGAGGCGCGCATCCAGGCGATCGACATGGGGCGGCGCGGCCTGCACAACGAAGGCGCGGAGCTCATGGTGCAGCGGCTGGACGGCAAGATCGCCATCGACTTCGACACGGCGCGCCGGCTCTTCACGCTGGTCTGCGTGCTGCATCAGCGCATTTGAGGCTCCGAGAGCGCTCATGAAGATCGACGGCACCCCCTATCGCAGCGTCTGGGTCGACCAGGACGGGTGGGCGGTGCGCATCATCGACCAGACGAAGCTGCCCTGGTCGCTCGACATGCTGCGCCTGACGACCCTCGAGGAGGCGGCGCACGCGATCCGCGCGATGCAGGTGCGCGGCGCCCCGCTGATCGGCGCCGTGGCGGCATACGGCCTCTGCCTGGCGGCGCGGCGCGATACCGCGACCGAGGCGCTGGAGGGCGCCGCGGCGACGCTGGCGCAGACCCGCCCGACCGCGGTGAACCTGCGCTGGGCGCTCGAGCGCATGCTGACCCGGCTGCGCAACACCGTGCGCGGCGAGCGGGTCCGCGTCGCCTACGACGAGGCCGGGCGCATCGCCGAGGAGGACGTGGAGCAGAGCCGGGCGATCGGCCGGCACGGCGCCGCGCTGATCGAGGAAGCGGCGCAGCGGACGGGCCGACGGGTGAACGTGCTGACCCACTGCAACGCCGGCTGGCTGGCCACGGTCGACTGGGGTACCGCGCTGGCCCCGGTGTACACGGCGTTCGAACGGGGCATCGACCTGCATGTCTGGGTGGATGAGACCCGGCCGCGCAACCAGGGTGCGGCGCTGACCGCCTGGGAGCTCGGCCGCCACGGCGTCGCGCACACCGTCGTGTCCGACAACGCCGGCGGCCATCTGATGCAGCGCGGCCAGGTGGACCTGGCGATCGTCGGCGCCGACCGGGTGACGCGCGGCGGCGACGTCGCCAACAAGATCGGCACCTACCTGAAGGCGCTGGCGGCGCACGACAACGCCGTGCCGTTCTGGGTCGCGCTGCCGTCCAGCACGCTCGACTGGAGCATCACCGACGGCATCGCCGACATTCCGATCGAGGAGCGCGCCGCCTCCGAGGTCACGACGGTCACCGGCCGGGCGATGGACGGCAGCGTCGCCACGGTGCGGGTCACGCCGAAGGACAGCCCGGCCGCCAACCCCGCCTTCGACGTGACGCCGGCCCGGCTGGTCAGCGGCCTGATCACCGAGCGCGGCCGCTGCGCGGCCAGCGCCGAGGGTCTGCACTCACTCTTCCCCGAGCGGGCCTGAGCCTGCTGCCAGCTTTGAAGGAAAGCTGGCAGCACGCCCTTATTTGAGTGACCGATTCACGCGCTTCAGACTGATTCGAGACGAATCAGTCTTCCGTGCGATCGGGCACTATGCGCTGCCGCTCGGCGACGGCTTCGAGGGCGCGCGCCAGGGCGTCCAGCTTGGCCTCCAGCCGCTCGAGGCGGGCGCGCTCCCGGCCGACATTCTCGCGGTCGAGCTGCTCCTTCACCGCGGCGGCCAGCACACCGATGAACAGGTTGAGCAGGCCGAAGCTGGCGATCACCACGAAGGGCACGAAGACCAGCCAGGCCCAGGGCAGCGCGCTCACGACCGGAATGATGGCGTCCGGGTCGTTGCCGAAGCTCGTCATCACCGCGTAGAGGTGCGTGGCGGTGCGGCCGAGGCTGCCGTAATGCGAGGGGTCGATGTCGCGGAACAGGTTCGTGGCGATGATGACGAAGCTGTAGAAGACGACGATCAGCACGAGGAAGGCGGCGGCCATCTGCCGCATCGCCTGGAACAGCGCATCCACCGTCGCCCGGCCGTGCGGCACGAAGGAAAGCAGGCGCAGCACCCGCAGCACGCGCAGCACCCGCAGTGCCGACAGCATGTCGATACGCGGCACCAGGGAGAGGGCGGTGACCGTGATGTCGAACAGATCCCAGCGGCTGCGCAGCACCCGCCGGCCTTTCACGACGATGCAGAGCAGCGAGTCCGAAACGAGGGCGGCGAGCATCCAGTCGTCCACCCCGTCGAGGGTGCGCCAGGTGGCAGAATCCTCGGGCACGGCGGTCAGCAGGCCGAGGACGATGGAGTTGCCGAATACGACGCAGCCGACCCAGATGGTCCAGGCCCGCGAATGGTAGAAGCGGCGAAGCAGCACCCGCGACGACCGGACCGGCCGGCGAGCCAGCGCGCGGGCGGAGATTGGCGTTGGGGTGATCAGCGGCTCGGCCATCGGGCTGGCCGCCCTCGGCAGTGGAAGTCCTGGACGTAGGGGAGTGGGCGCCAGACCTCAAGCCACGGTCGCGCCGGCGCCCGGTTCTGTCCGGCGGGCGAGCATGTTAGAGGTCGGCCGGCAAGCCTCCTCAAGGGCATTGCCCCAGGGCATCGAAGGTTCCCGACCATGCACGAGCCGACGCAGACCGTCAGCCTCGAACGCTTCTTCACCGCGAGCCTGGCGGAGACCGATCCGGAGCTGGCCGCCGCCATCGCCGCCGAGCAGGTGCGTCAGCAGGACGGCATCGAGCTGATCGCCAGCGAGAACGTCGTCTCCGCCGCCGTGCTGGAGGCGCAGGGCAGCGTGCTCACCAACAAATACGCCGAGGGCCTGCCGGGCCGGCGCTACTACGGCGGCTGCGTGCACGTCGACGTGGCCGAGCAACTCGCCATCGACCGGGCAAAGAAGCTGTTCGACTGCGCGTTCGCCAACGTGCAGCCGCACTCCGGCGCGCAGGCCAACCAGACCGTCCTGCTCGCCCTGCTGAGGCCCGGCGACACCATCATGGGGATGAGCCTGGCGGCCGGCGGGCACCTGACGCACGGCGCAGCACCCAACCTGTCCGGCAAATGGTTCCGGCCGGTGCAGTACGGCGTGCGGCGCGAGGACGGGCTGCTCGACTACGAGGAGCTGGAGCGCCTGGCGCGGGCGGAGCGGCCAAGGCTGATCATCGCCGGCGGCTCGGCCTATCCGCGCATCATCGATTTTCCACGCATCCGGCGTGTGGCCGACGCGATCGGCGCCGTGTTCATGGTGGACATGGCGCATTTCGCCGGGCTGGTCGCCGCGGGCCTCTATCCCTCGCCGCTGCCGCACGCACACGTCGTCACCACGACGACCCACAAGACGCTGCGCGGCGCGCGCGGCGGCATGGTGCTGTGCAACGACCCGGAGATCGGCAAGAAGATCAATTCCGCCGTGTTTCCGGGCCTGCAGGGCGGCCCGCTGATGCACGTGCTGGCGGGCAAGGCGGCGGGCTTCGCCGAGGCGCTGCGGCCGGAGTTCCGCCACTACCAGAAGGCGGTGCTGGACAATGCCCGCGCACTCGCCGAGACGCTGGCCGAGCGGGGACTCGCCATAGTCACCGGCGGCACGGACACCCATCTGCTGCTGGTCGATCTGCGGCCCAAGCGGGTGACCGGCCGGGCCGCGGAGGCCAGCCTGGAGCGCGCCCGCATCACCGCCAACAAGAACGCCATCCCGTTCGATCCGGAGAAGCCGATGATCACCTCGGGCATCCGGCTGGGATCGCCCGCTGCGACGACGCGCGGCCTCGGGGTCGCCGAATTCCGGGAAATCGGACTGATGATCGACGAGGTGCTGGAGGGGCTGGCACGCTCGAACGACGGCAGCAACCAGGCCGCCGAACAGGCGGTCGGCGAGCGCGTGCTGCGCCTCTGCGCGCGCTTCCCCATGTACCGCCGAGGGCACTGAATGCGCTGCCCGTTCTGCGGCAACGACGACACCCAGGTGAAGGACAGCCGGCCGACCGAGGACGGCTCGGCGATCCGTCGCCGGCGCTTCTGCCCGGGGTGCAGCCAGCGCTTCACGACGATCGAGCGCGTGCAGCTCCGCGAGCTGACGGTGGTGAAGGCGGACGCACGGCGCGTGCCGTTCGACCGCGACAAGCTGGCGCGCTCGGTGCGCATCGCGCTGCGCAAGCGCCCGGTGCAGGAGGAGCGGATCGAGCGCATCGTCAACGGCATCGTCCGCCAGCTCGAAGCCAGCGGCGAGACCGACATCTCCAGCAAGCAGGTCGGCGAGCTGGTCATGGAGACGCTGAAGGAGGTGGACGCGGTCGCCTATGTGCGCTTCGCCAGCGTCTACCGGAATTTTCGTGAAGCCAAGGACTTCGAGGCGTTTCTTGGATCGTTGGGCGAGGCGTCGTGACGGCCGGGCCGGACGATCTGGCGCATATGCGCGCGGCGCTCGCGCTGGCGCGCCGGGGGCTCGGCAACGCCTGGCCGAACCCCTCGGTTGGCTGCGTGGTGGTGCGCGAGGCGCGCGTCGTCGGGCGCGCGGTGACCGCGCCCGGCGGCCGGCCGCACGCCGAGGCGCTTGCGCTGGCCATGGCCGGCGCGGCGGCGCGCGGCGCCACGGCCTACGTGACGCTCGAGCCCTGCTGCCACCACGGCCAGACCGGGCCCTGCACCGACGCGCTGATCGAGGCCGGGATCGGCCGCGTGGTGGTCGCCGCGCGGGATCCCGACGCCCGGGTGAACGGCGCCGGCCTCGCCCGGCTGCGCGAGGCCGGGGTGGCCGTCGAGGACGGCGTCCTGCGAGCCGAGGGCGAAACGGTGGCCGAGGGGTTCTTCAGCCGCGTGCGGCGCGGCCGTCCGCTGGTGACGCTGAAGCTCGCCTCCACGCTGGACGGGCGCATCGCGACGCACGGCGGGGAGAGCAAGTGGATCACCGGCGAGGCGGCGCGCCGGGCGGCGCACGCGCTGCGCGGCCGCAGCGACGCCGTGCTGGTCGGCGTCGGCACGCTGCTGGCCGATGACCCGAAACTCACCTGCCGCATTCCCGGGTTCAAGAAGGTGCCCGACGTGCGCGTCGTCGCCGACAGCCACCTGCGCACCCGGCTCACCTCCAGCATCGTCGCGACCGCGCGGGAAACGCCGGCCTGGTTCCTGGTCCGCGAAGGCACCGACCCCGAACGCGTGCGCGCGATGACCGGCCTGGGCGCGCAGGTGATCGAAGTGGCGGGCTCGCCGGCCGGGATCGATCTCGGCGAGGCGCTCGCCGCGCTGGCGCGCGCCGGCATCACCCGGCTGCTGGTCGAAGGGGGCGCGCAGATCGCCGCCGCCCTGGTGCGCGCCGACCTGGTCGACCGCATCGCCTGGTTCCACGCGCCGACGGTCATGGGCGGGGACGGCTGGCCGGGGGTGCAGGCCTTCGGCATCGAGCGGCTGGAGGCGGTGCCGCGCTTCCGGCGCGAGCGCGTGGTGCCGCTCGGTGAGGACGTGCTCACCGAATTGCGGCGGGCCGCCTGATGTTCACCGGCATCGTCAGCGCCCGCGGCACGGTGCGCGAGATTACCCCGCTCGGTGGGGGCGCGGACATGCGCCTGACCATCGCGGCCCCCTGGGACTGCGCCGGCATTCCGATCGGCGCCTCGATCGCCTGCTCGGGCTGCTGCCTGACCGCCGTCGCGGTCGGCGCGGACTGGTTCGCGGTGCAGGCCTCGGCGGAGACGCTGTCGAACACCACGCTCGGCACCTGGCGAGTGGGCAGGGCGGTCAACCTGGAGCGGGCGCTGCGGGTCGGCGATGAACTGGGCGGGCACATCGTCTCCGGCCACGTCGATGCGGTGGCGGAGGCCCTCGACGCCGTCGCCGAGAACGCCTCGACGCGCTGGCGCTTCCGCGTACCCGGCGCGCTGGCGCGTACCATCGCGCCGAAGGGCAGCGTCGCCGTGGATGGCGTCTCCCTCACGGTGAATGAAGTGGAGGGCAACGAGGTGGAGGGGGCAATTTTCGGCGTGAACATCATCCCCCACACCGCCGCCGTCACCACCTTCGGCCTGCTGGCGCCGGGCGGGCGCGTGAACGTCGAGATCGACATGCTCGCCCGCTACGTCGCCCGCCTCATGGATCGGCCATGAAAGAAGTGCTCAAGACCGCCAGCCTGCACGACTACGTCTCCAGCGCCGCGGAGCTGGTGGAGGAGGCGCTCGCCGGGCGCATGTTCATCCTGGTCGATGACGAGGACCGGGAGAACGAGGGCGACCTCGTCATCCCCGCGCAGTTCGCCACCCCCGACGTGATCAATTTCATGGCGCGCCACGCGCGCGGCCTGATCTGCCTGGCGATGACCCGCGCGCGCGTGGAAAAACTCGGCCTGC
>JAFAYA010000103.1 GCA_019240635.1 Acidisphaera sp.
GCCGTTGACGTAGCGCAGGGTCACCTGGCTCTTGGCGTCCGGCAGCAGACCCCGCGCGGCCGGATCACCGGCGCGGCGCAGCTCGCTGATGCGGCGCAGGATCAGGTGGGCGTAGTGGATCGGCGCCGGCATCAGGCTGTCGGTCTCGGTGGTCGCGAAGCCGAACATGATGCCCTGGTCGCCGGCCCCTTCGTCCTTGTTGCCCGTGCCGTCCACGCCGGCGGCGATGTCGCTCGATTGCGCGTGCAGATGGCACTCGAAGGCCGCGTGCTTCCACGAGAAGCCCGCCTGGTCATAGCCGATGTCGCGCACCGCCTCGCGCACCAGCGTCTCCAGGCGATCGGGCGTGACGGAGTCCGGCCCGCGGGTCTCGCCGGCCAGCACGATGCGATTGGTGGTGACCAGGGTCTCGCAGGCGACGCGGGAGAACGGGTCTTCGGCGAGGTAGGCGTCCAGGACGGTGTCGCTCAGGCGGTCCGCGACCTTGTCCGGATGTCCTTCGGAGACGGATTCCGAGGTGAAGAGATACTCGCCCTTGTCGCGCATGGATTACCCTCTTGTCGCGGCCCCCTTGTTGCGGCCACCCTTACCGGCCGTTGCCGGGCGCGCGGTGTGTGGCGGAAAGGCCGGGGAGGGTCAAGCCCGCGGGCGGCTGGCCGCTATCCGGCCCATCAGCGCATGCCGAGCACGTCCAGCATGGAATAGAGGCCGGGCGGGCGGGCGCGGCTCCACAGCGCCGCCCGCAACGCGCCGGCGGCGTAGGCGCGGCGGTCGAAGGCGCGGTGGGTCAGCGCGATGTGCTCGGTCGCCGCGGCGAACAGCAGCGTGTGCTCGCCGACCACCTGCCCGCCGCGCAGCGCGGCGAAGCCGATCGCCCCGGTCCGGCGCGGGCCGGTATGGCCGTGCCGCCCGCTTTCCATGTTCTCCGCAAGGTCGACCCCCCGGCCGCGCGCGACCGCCCGGCCGAGGCCGAGCGCGGTGCCGGAGGGCGCGTCCACCTTTTGGCGGTGGTGCATCTCGACGATCTCGACGTCGTAGCTCGCCGCCGGCAGGGCGGCCCCCATGCGCTCGGCCAGCGCGAGAACGAGGTTCACCCCGGGCGCGAAATTCGGCGCATGGACGACGGTGACCTGCGCCGCGGCCCGCGCCACCGCCGCCTCGTCTGCCGCGGAGAGGCCGGAGGTGCCGAGCACCCAACGGCATCCCGCGGCGGCAATCGCCCCCGCGTGCGCCACGACCGCGCTCGCGTGGGTGAAGTCGATGACCACCTCGGCGGCTCCGGCGAGGGCTGCAATATCGGGCAGCATCGCCACATCGGCCGGCGCCGGTGTCGTGTCGCCCGGCCGGCGGATGCCGCCGACGAGCGTTGCCCCCGTCGCGCGCGCCTCCGCAACCAGCAGGGCGCCCATACGTCCGCCGACTCCAGCGATGCCGACCCGCACGGACATCCCTCCCCCTCCGTTGGCGATCCTGCGCATCTCCGGCCGGCCCGTCCAGCGCACGAAAAAGGGGCGGGGCCTCGCGGCCGCCGCCCCGTTTCTGTACGCGGGTGCCGCGCTACGGCACCGCGTTCCAGTATGGCTCGGCCTTGTAGTAGTCGTGCACCGAGCGGCCCCACTGCTGGTCCTCCCAGCGCACGTCCTGATCGCTGGCGTAGGAGGGCGCGCCCTCGAGCGTGCGGCGGTCGAGGTTGACCACGTAGCCGCCGAGCGAGGTGTCGTATTTCAGGGTGGACCAGGGCAGCGGGTGATGCCGGCCGCCGATGCCGAGAAAGCCGCCGAAATTCAGCACCGCGTAGGCAATGCGCCCGGAACGCTTGTCGATCATCACGTCCTCGATGCTTCCCAGGCTCTCGCCCTGCGCATTGTAGACGCTGGTGCTGGAGACCTTCGATCCGGCGATCAGGCTGCCGGAGGTGCTGCTGGTGTCTTGCAGTGTGGCCATGGCAATCTCCTCCTGATGCTCCCGCGCTGCGCGTTCGGCGGTCCGATGCGCAGGTGGGGGAGAACTGATTTTTGCGGGCTTCCGGGGCCGTGGCGGCGCGGTTCAGGGACCGCGCCGCCGGCACCCGGTCCGTGGCGCAGGTGGGGGGGGACGGCGCCACGGATATTCACCCAACGTCGGGTTGCCCGATGAGGTTGCAACATGTCGCCGTCGCGGTGCAGCGAAAATCCGGTCACATAGGCGAGAGGGAACCATCGATGGATGCGATCACGCAGCCGGCGGACCTGCGCGGCCACTACGGGCCGGTGAACCCGCTGGCCGCGCGCAAGGTGCTCGGCCGCCTCGATCGGCACTGCCGGCACTTCATCGGCCTCTCGCCCTTTCTGGTGCTGGCGACCGCGGACGGCCACGGTGGCGTCGATGCCAGCCCGCGGGGCGATGCGCCCGGCTTCGTTCAGGTGCTGGACGAGGTCACGCTGCTGCTGCCCGACCGGCGCGGCAACAACCGGGTGGACAGTTTTTCCAACCTGCTGGCCGCGCCCGGCCTCGGCCTGATCTTCTTCGTTCCCGGCATCGACGAGACGCTGCGGGTGAACGGCAGCGGCCGCATCATCACCGACCCGGCCCTCCTCGCCGTTTCGGAGGTGCAGGGCAAGATCCCGTCCGCCGGGCTGCTGGTCAGCGTGCGCGAGGCGTTCTTCCACTGCGCCAAGGCGCTGATCCGTTCCCGGCTCTGGGATCCCGCCCGTCATGTACCCCGTGCGAGCTTCCCCTCGCTTGGCCGCATCATCGCCGAGCAGACCGGCGCCTGCAGTGCGGAGGACGCCGAGCGCAGTACTGAGGAGGGCTACCGCACCCGGTTGTATTAGCCCCAGATCGCCCTGCCTGCCGCCAGGCCGTCTTGGATCTAGGGTCCGACGCGCGAAGCCGCGCCCTTGCCGAACACCCCGAACAGGCCGCGCAGGAACCCCGGCGTCAGCGCCGCCAGCGGATTGACTGAAACCGCCGGGTCGTCGAGCCGGCCGCGCACCGTGTAGGTCGCGGCGAACACCCCGCCGCCCTGCTCGGGGCTGAACAGCCGGCCGAGAAGCGGGACGTTGCCGAGCAGCGTGTTGAAGAAATAGGCCGGCACGATCGTGCCCTCGAGGTCGGCGGTATTCGCGACCGTGTCGATCCGGCCCTTCGCCGTGAAGCCGAGCGATGAACTGAACGCCCGCGCGTCCGCCAGATCGAGCGTGCCGCGGTCGAGCCGGAACGGGGCGATCAGCCGGTCGATGTTCAGCCCGGGTCCGCGCAGTACGTCGACCAGCCCGTACAGCGTCATGGCCTGCAGCAGCCGGGTCGCCACCGGGGCGTCGCGCAGGCGGAAGCGGTCGATCTCGGCGGTACCTTGAAGAGGATGGCCGGGTAAGCCGTCGTCGTAGCGGCCGGCCAGCGCCAGCGTGCCGCCCTGCATCGAGGCGACCAGGTCGAAGTCGCGCAGCAGCGCCCCGGCGTCACTGGCGCTGCCGGACAGGTGCCGGCCGTCGGCCGCCGGAGTGATCGCGAGCTGGAAGCGGTCGGCGGCCCCGGCGCGCCCGTCGATGCGGGCCTGGCGGATGACCCGGCCGTCGTCCTCGGCGTGCGCGGAGACGTCGGCCAGCGCGCGTCCGGGGCCGAGGATCACGCGGCCGAAGCGTAGGTCGGCAACCCAGGGCGGCCCCGGCCGGTCTTCCGCTGGCCGCGCGTCCGCCGACGCGGGCTTCGCCGCCGGCTGGCGGTGCGCGCCGAACCGGCCGGAGATGTCGAGGCTAGGGCCCGACAGGCTCGCCCGCAGCGGCGACGGGCCCGCGGCGAAGCGCAGCTCTCCCTGCGCCTGCGTGGCGCCGAGCACGATCCGATCGAGATGCAGCGCCGTCGGCTTGCCGTCGGCATATTCGGCCGCGCCGTGCACGTCGATCCCCGCGCCCTGCAGCTCCAGCCGGTCGACGCCGACCAGGTGGTCGTGGCTGAGCAACAGGCGGGCATCGGCGCTCGCCTCGGTGCCGGCCGCCTTGTCCCAGCCGAGCTGGCCGAGGCTCAGCGCGCTGCGCTGCAGGTCGGCGTGGATCGTCGCTTCGCCGCTGCCGTCGCGCCGCTCGACGACGTCTGCCTGGACCGCGGCGTCACCGGCGAGCAGGCCGCCGGCGTCCAGCCCGGCCGCGGCGAGCTGGCGCGCGTCCGGCGTCGCCGACAGCGTGTAGTGCTGCAGCACCTGGCCAGGCGGACCGGCGCGGAAGTCGACCTCCACGCCGAGCTGCGCCTCGATCCCGGCCAGCTCCGCGGTCCCGCCCAGCGTCAGGCCGTCATTGCCGACGTCGAAGTCGAGCGTGCCCTGAGCCAGGTCGTGGCCCGCGGCGATGCCCGTAAGGTGCACGCCGCTCATCCGGCCCTGGGCGCGGATCGGGATTTCGTCGATTGTCACGTTCTTCTCGAGTGGAACGGTGAGAGCCAGGTGCCCGGCGACCTGGCCGGCCGGGTCGCGCAGCTCCATGGGATGACGCGCCAGCAGCCGCAGCCGGGGCTGGCGCAGCACGGCGAGCGCGTCCGGCAGCGATCCCGCGACGTCGAGGTCGATCTGCCCGGTCTGATCCTTTTGGCTCAGGCCGGTGATGCGCATGCTGCCGCTGCGCAGCACGATGCCCGGGCCCGCCGCACGTCCGGTCCCGGCCTGGCGCCCATTCTGCGCGGTGATCAGCAGCGCGTCCGGGGAGAGGAGGGTGAGCTGCGCGGCGGCGTGCTCGATCGGCGGCACCGGCCGGAGCCAGAACGCCGTGACGTCATCGCCGAGCAGCTTGCCCGAGAGCCCGGTCAGCGTGACGGAGCCGGCGGCGTCGACGGCGAGCGCCAGGTCCGCATGGCCGTCATGCGCCGTCCCCGCGGTGATGTTGGCGGTAAGCCAGTCGCGCGCGTTTCGACCGACCGTCTCCGGCCAGTATCGCGCGAGGTCGGCGAAAGCGAGCTGGTCGAGGTCGAGCCCGGCTGCGACGACGTAGCCCTCGCCGGCGCGCCGGGCCTGCGCCGTTCCTTGCAGCACCGGGCCGCGTCCGCTCGGGTCGAGCGCCACGCGCAGCGCGGATAGCGTAACGGCATCGCGGTCGCCCTCGAGGGTCAGCGCGGCGGCGCCAAGCCCGACGGCACTGCCGGCGATCTGCACGCTGCCCGGGCCGATCTCGGCGTGCAGCGCCGCGTGGCGGACGGCGAGATGCGGCCCGAGATCGAGATCGAGCGTGCCGCCGACCGGCGCGTCGAGCGCCGCCAGCGGTGCGAGCGACGGCGCCGCCCGCGCCAGCGCCGCCGGGCCGAACGGCGTGAACCGCGCGCTCACCCGGGTACCGGCGTCACCAGGCTGGAGGGACGCGCTGGCCGTCACCTCCGTGCTCTGGTCGCCGAGTGCCAGCGTGAGCTCGGCGGTGCCCTCCACGCCGCCGCGTGGCCGGCGGCGCAGGTCGAGATCGGCGTGCGGCGCCCGCCACGTCGCGGCGAGCTGGCGGTCGACGACCAGCAGCTCGGCCCCGGCGATGCGCAGCCGACGCAACTGGCTCCAGCGCGAATCCTCTGATGTGCCGGTGCGGTCGTTGCGGGGCGGCCGCGCCAGTTCGGCGAGCACGCCGCTGAACGGGTTGGGCGCCGGCGCGGCGTTCGGAGCCGGTTCGGCGGCGTCGGCCAGGCTGCCGAGATCGACCGAGACGGTGCCGTCGCCAGCGCGCAGCACGCGCAGGCGCGCGCCGTCGATCTCGACCGCCCGCGGCTCCAGCCGGCCGAGCAGCAGCGCGCCGAACGAGACCGAGACCTCGGCGCGGGGAATCCGGGCGAGCCGCTCGCCGCCGGGCTCGCGCGCCTCGATGTCGGACAGGCGCAGGTCGAGCGGCCGGTCGAGGCCGAGCCGCCATCCCTCCCAGGCCAGCGCCGCCGCGCCGATATGCAGCTGCGTCGGCCCGCCCTGATTGACCGAAGCCTCGACGCGGCGCGCCAGCCAGGCCAGGTCGAGCGGGCCCCGCGACAGCCGCCAGGCCAGCGCGCCGACGCCGATGGCTGCCAGCACGACGAGGCCGAGGGCCACCGTCGCCAGCACGTGCAGCAGGCGCGCCATGCCGCGCGCGGCTTGACCGGCGGCCCGCCTCATGGTGTCGCTTCCAGGCCATGCCGCAGGACCCGCCGAACTGGCCGCGTCCCGCCGATCCCGCGGCGGCTGCCCGGCTGGTCGAGCGGCTCGCCGAACGTGGCCCGGCCGACGCCCGGCTCGCCGGCCAGCCGCGGATGGCGCCGCTGCTCGCGGCGATCGGCGGCAACAGCCCCTACCTCGCCGAGCTGGCGCTGCGCGAGCCGGCGGTGCTGCGCCGCTTCTGGCGGGATGGGCCAGCTGCCGTGGTCGAACGCGTGCTCGCGGAGATCGCCGGCACGCTGCCCGCGACGCCCCGGCCGCGCATCGCCGCGCTGCTGCGCCAGGCCAAGCGGCGGGTGGCGCTGGCGACCGCGCTCGCCGATATCGGCGGGCTCTGGACGCTCGAGCAGGTCACGGCCGCGCTGTCCGACCTCGCCGACGCGGCGCTCCGCCTTGCCGTCGCGCACCTGCTGCTCGCGGCGCACGAGAACGGCGAGCTGCGCCTGCCCGACCCGGCCCGGCCGGACGAGGGCAGCGGCTTCACCGTCCTCGGCATGGGCAAGCTCGGGGCCCGCGAACTGAACTACTCCAGCGATGTGGACCTCGTCCTGCTCTACGAGCCGGCCGCCCAGGCGAGCGCCGGGGAGGGCGCCGTGTCCAAGCTCGGCGCGCATTTTACACGCATCGCGCGCGGCCTGGTTGCCCTGATGGAGGCGCGCGACGGCGACGGCTACGTGTTCCGCACCGACCTGCGGCTGCGCCCGGACCCGCCGGCCACCCCACCCGCCGTCGCGATGCCGGGCGCTATCGCCTACTACGAGAGCATGGGCCAGAACTGGGAGCGCGCGGCCATGCTGAAGGCGCGTCCCGTGGCCGGCGACCTCGCGCTAGGCGCAGCCTTCCTGGCGGCTATCCGCCCGTTCATCTGGCGCCGGCACCTCGACTTCTCGGCGATCGCCGACATCCACGCGATGAAGCGGCGGATCGACGCTCATAAGGGCAGCGATGCCATGGGCGCCGATCCTGTGGGCGCCGATCCGGTCGCGGCGATCGCCGGCCACGACGTGAAGCTCGGCCGCGGCGGCATCCGCGAGATCGAGTTCCTGGCGCAGACGCTCTCGCTGGTCTGGGGCGGGCGCGATCCCGGGCTGCGCGAGCCGACCACGCTGGGCGCGCTGCGCCTGCTCGCCCGGGCCGGCCACCTGCCCAAGCGCGCGGCCGGCGAGCTGGCCGCCGCCTACCGGTTCCTGCGCCGGCTGGAGCACCGGCTGCAGATGGTGGCGGACCGGCAGACGCACCGGCTGCCGGACAAGCCGGCCGAAGTCGAGCGCTTCGCGGTCTTTTTCGGCTACGTCGACGGCACCGCGCTGGCGACGGCGCTGCTGCGCCATCTCGGCCGGGTGAAGGCGCGCTATGCCGCGCTGTTCGAGGCGAACCAGCCGGCCGTGGGAGCGGCCGCCGCGCTCGATTTCCGCGGTGCGCACGACCGGCCGGAGACGCTGGCGGTACTGACCCGGCTCGGCTTCGCCAACACCCAGGCGATCGTCGCGGCGGTGCGCGGCTGGCAGGCCGGGCGGGCGCGCGCGCTCC
Organism: Acidisphaera sp.; assembly: GCA_019240635.1. Taxonomy (GTDB): domain Bacteria; phylum Pseudomonadota; class Alphaproteobacteria; order Acetobacterales; family Acetobacteraceae; genus JAFAYA01. Next base: position 7,658 of record JAFAYA010000103.1, read on the forward strand.
GCTCGCACCGCGCGCGCGAGCTGCTCATCGAGGTGCTGCCGGGGCTGCTGGCGGCGTTGTCCTGCCAGGCGCAGCCGGACGTGGCATTCGCCCGGTTCGACGCCTTCCTCGCCCGCCTGCCGGCCGGCGTGCAGCTGCTGTCGCTGTTCCAGCGCAACCCCACGCTGCTCGACCGGGTGGCGGCGGTGCTGGGTGCCGCGCCCTCGCTCGCCGATCACCTCGCCCGCGTGCCCGCGGCGCTCGAGGGCCTGCTTCACCCGGAGGCGCCGCCGCCCCCGGCGCAGCTGCTGCGCCGACGGCTCGGCGACGCGGCGTTGCTGGAGGAGGCGATCGCCGCCTTGCGCGCCGCCGTGCAGGAGGAGGATTTCCGGATTTCCGTCGCCACGATGGAAGGCCGGCTGCACGCCGACGCCGCCGGGCTGGCGCGCGCGGCGCTGGCCGACGCGGCGCTCACGGCGCTGCTGCCGCGCGTGCTCGCCGACCACGCCGGCCGCTACGGCCGCGTGCGCGGCGGCGGGATGGCCGTGGTGGCGCTCGGCAAGGCGGGCGGGCGGGAGATGATGGCCGGCTCCGACCTCGACCTGATGCTGATCTACGACCATCCGCCGCAGGTCTCGGAGAGCGACGGGCCGCGCGGCATCCGCGCGCTGCCGGCGAGCCAGTGGTACATCCGCGCGGCGCACGCCTTCGTCGCGGCACTGACCGCGCCGGGGCCGGAGGGACCGCTTTACGCGGTCGACATGCGGCTGCGCCCGTCGGGCAACAAGGGGCCAGTGGCGGTGCCGCTCGCCGGCTTCCGCCGCTATCACCGGGAGAGCGCATGGACTTGGGAGCGCATGGCGCTGACGCGGGCGCGCGTCATCGCCGGGCCTCCGGCGCTGCGCGCGCGCGTCGCGACGGCGATCGCCGCGGCGATCGGCGAGGCCGGCGAGGCCGGCCGCATCCGCGCCGACGCCGCGGCGATGCGGGCGCGGCTGGCGCGCGACCTGCCGCCCGCCGGCCCATGGGACGTGAAGCACCGGGCCGGCGGGCTCGTCGAGGTGGAATTCATCGCCCAGACGCTGCAACTCATGCACGCCCGCGCGCATCCGCAGATCGCCAGCCCGACCACGCGCGTCGCCCTGCACCGCCTGGCGGCGGCCGGGCTGCTCGATCGCGACGACGCGGCGCTGCTCGTGCAGGCGGACCGCACGTGGCGCAGCGTGCAGGAGATGCTGCGCATCACCGTCGGGCGCCACGCCGAGGCGACGCTGCCCGCGCCCTCGGCGCAGGCGCTGTTGCGCGCGGTGGCGCCGAATGGGGCGCCAAATGGGGGGCCGGATGGGGGGATTGACCTGGACGGGCTGCGCGCCAGGCTGGACGCGCTCGCCGGGCAGGTGCGGGCGTGTTTCGAACGAATCGTCGGCGCACCGGAGCCGGCGCTCCTGGGAGGGACGATCTGATGGCCGTGCAGGAAGGCGACCAGGCCCCCGACTTCTCAATGGCGGCGAGCGGCGGGCGGACGGTGAGCCGCGCGGGAATGCAGGGCCGGCCGTTCGTGCTGTACTTCTATCCGAAGGCCGATACGCCGGGCTGCACGAAGCAGGCCTGCGCGTTCCAGGAGGCACTGACCGAGCTCGGGACGATCGGCGTGGAGGTGATCGGCGTCTCCAAGGACAAGATGCCGGCCATCGAGCGCTTCGCCGATAAATACGGCCTGAAATTTCCGCTGGCCTCCGACCAGAGCGGCGTGGCCGAGGCGTTCGGCACCTGGGTCGAGAAGTCGATGTACGGCCGCACGTATTTGGGCATGGAGCGCGCGACCTTCCTGATCGACCGGAACGGCCGTGTCGCGCACGTCTGGCCGAAGGTGAAGGTGCCCGGCCACGCCGCGGAGGTGCTGCAGGCGGCGAAGGCGCTCGGTTGAGCGATAGCGCCGGCCAGGCTCCGGCCCGCTCCCGCTCGCGCGTCCGTGTCGGGCGCCACGGCGCAACCGGCGCTGGCCGGCACGTTACCGGGGTGACGGCGGGAGAGGCGGCACATGCAGCTCAAGGACAGGGTGGCGATCGTCACCGGGGCGGATTCCGGCATCGGCCAGGCGGTCGCCGAGCGCTTCGCCAGGGAAGGCGCTGATATCGGCATCAGCTATCACACCGACGCCGAGCGCGCGGCCGAGACCAGGCGACGCGTCGAGGCCGCCGGGCGGCGCGCGGTCGTGGTGCAGGCCGATGTCGGCGATCCCGCCTCGGTGCAGGCGCTGTTCGAGCGCGTGGTCGCCGAACTCGGCACGCCCGACCTGCTGGTCGCCAATGCCGGCGTCGGCATGAGCGGCATGCCGGTCGCCGAGATGGAGGACGCGAAGCTCGAGCAGGTGCTGCGCACCGACCTGATGGGCCCGCTGTTCTGCGCCCGCGCCTTCGTCCGGCTGCGCAAGGCGGCCGGCGGCAAGGGCCGGCTCGTGATCACCGGCTCGGTCGCCGGCCACCTGCCGACGCCCTCGAGCGCGCCGTACGGCATGGCCAAGGCGGGGGTGAATTCGCTGGTGCGCAGCCTGTCGGTCGAGGTGGCGCCAGACCGCATCAACGTCAATGCGATCGCCCCCGGGCTGATCCGCACGCCGATGACGCAGCAGCGGCTGGACGACCCGAAGGAGCGGGAGAAATCTTTCGCCGCCATCCCTTGGCACCGCGCCGGCGAGCCGGAGGAGATCGCCGGCCTGGCACTGTTCCTGGCCTCCGACGCCGCCGACTACGTGACCGGCCAGACCTTCGTGATGGACGGCGGCCTGACCATGCACTGGGGCGGCGGCTAACGGTCCGATCGCTGCAGTCGGTTCCCGACTGAAGCGTGAATCGGCCCATAAGCGGGTGACTGAAAACAAAGGCCGCGCGGGCTTGAGGGCGCGGCATCCGCCGAGCACACTGCCGGTGCCATCAGCGGATGCCGGAGCCATGCCGGAGCGGGGCGAGCAGCACGCCCATCCCTTCGCGGAGTTCGCCCGATCCGTACGCACCCAGCCGGTGCTGCGCGCCGCCATCACCGCGGCCTATCGTCGTGCCGAGCCGGAGTGCGTGCCCGGGCTGCTCGCGGAGGCCGAATTACCGCCCGAGCAGGCCGCGGCGGCGGAGGCGCTGGCGCGCCGCCTCGTCGGCGCGCTGCGCGCCAAGCGGACGGGCGGCGGCGTCGAGGGGCTGATCCACGAATTCGCCCTGTCGAGCCAGGAGGGAGTGGCGCTGATGTGCCTGGCCGAGGCGCTGCTGCGCATTCCCGACGCGCCGACGCGCGACAGCCTGATCCGCGACAAGATCAGCGGCGGCGACTGGCAGTCGCATCTCGGCCGCGGCCGCTCGCTGTTCGTCAACGCGGCGACCTGGGGACTGATGATCACCGGCCGGCTGGTCGCGACCAGCAGCGAGACCGGATTGTCGGCCGCGCTGACCCGGCTGATCGGCCGCGGCGGCGAGCCGGTCATTCGCGGCGGCGTCGACCTGGCCATGCGGCTGATGGGCGAGCACTTCGTGCGCGGCCAGACCATCGAGGAGGCGCTCGCCGCCAGCCGACGCTGGGAGGCGCGCGGCTTTCGCTACTCGTACGACATGCTCGGCGAGGCGGCACTGACGGCGGCGGACGCCGCACGCTACGAGGAGGCGTACCGCCACGCCATCACCGCGATCGGCGCGGCCGCCGCCGGCCGCGGCCTGTTCGACGGCCCGGGCATCTCCGTCAAGCTCTCGGCGCTGCATCCCCGCTACACGCGCGCCCAGCGCGGGCGGGTGATGGGCGAGCTGGCGGAGCGGCTGCGCTCGATCGCCTTGCTGGCGCGACGCCACGATGTCGGCCTGAACATCGACGCCGAGGAGGCGGACCGGCTGGAACTCTCGCTCGACCTGCTGGAGGCGCTGTGCGCCGATCCCGCGCTCGCCGGCTGGAACGGCATCGGCTTCGTGGTGCAGGCCTACCAGAAGCGCGCGCGGCCGCTGATCGACTACCTGATCGACCTGGCGGAACGGACCGACCGGCGGCTGATGGTGCGGCTCGTCAAGGGCGCCTACTGGGACACCGAGATCAAGCGGGCCCAGGCGGACGGGCTGAAGGATTTTCCGGTATTCACGCGCAAGGTGCACACCGACGTCTCGTATCTGGCCTGCGCGCGCCGGATGCTCGCCGCGCCGGAGGCGATCTTTCCGCAATTCGCGACGCACAACGCGCAGACGGTGGCGGCGCTCCATGCGATGGCCGGGCCGGGGTTCGAGGTCGGCCGCTACGAATTCCAATGCCTGCACGGCATGGGCGAGCCGCTCTATGAGGAGGTGGTGGGCCCGGCCGGGCTGAACCGGCCGTGCCGCATCTACGCCCCGGTCGGCACCCACGCCACACTGCTCGCCTACCTCGTGCGTCGGCTGCTGGAGAACGGCGCCAACACCTCCTTCGTGCACCGCGTCACCGACGCCTCGGTGCCGATCGCCGAGCTCGTGGCGGACCCCGTGGCGGTGGCGCGCACGGTCGATCCGCCGGGCAGCCCGCATCCGCGCATCCGGCTGCCGCGCGACATCGCGGACGGGCGGACCAACTCCACCGGGCTCGACCTGTCGGACGAGCAGTGCCTCGCGGCACTCGCCCCGGCCTTGCGCGCCGGCGGCGAACGCCAGCACGTGGCCGCGCCGATGCTCGCGGCCGGCGCGGGCGAGGCCGCCGGCGCGGCGCGCGAAGTGCGCAACCCCGCCGACCCGCGCGACCTGGTCGGGCTTGTGACGGATGCCGACGACGCGGCGATCGGCGCGGCGCTGGACGCGGCCGCGGCGGGGTTTCCCGCCTGGTCCGGCCGGCCGTCGGCGGAGCGCGCGGAGGTGCTGCTGCGCGCGGCGGAGACGATCGGCGGGCGCATGCCCTCCCTCCTCGCGTTGCTGGTGCGGGAGGGCGGCAAGGCGCTGCCCAGCGCGGTGGCCGAGGTTCGCGAAGCCGTCGATTTCCTGCGCTACTACGCCCAGCAGGCGCGCGACACGCTGACGCACGCGGACCAGCCGCTCGGGGTGGTTGTCTGCATCAGCCCCTGGAATTTCCCGCTGGCGATCTTCATCGGCCAGGTTGCGGCGGCGCTGGCCGCCGGCAACACCGTACTCGCCAAGCCCGCGGAGGAGACGCCGCTGATCGCCGCGCGCGCGGTGCGCCTGCTGCACGAGAGCGGCGTGCCGGCGGACGCGCTGCAGCTGCTGCCCGGCGACGGCGCGGTCGGCGCGAAGCTGGTCGGCGATGCGCGCGCGAAGGCCGTGATGTTCACCGGCTCGACGGAAGTCGCGCAGCACATCCGGCGCAGCCTGGCACGGCGGCTCGATACACGTCGCCTCCCGGTGCTGGTCGCCGAGACCGGCGGCCAGAACGCGATGGTCGTGGATTCCTCGGCGCTGCCCGAGCAGGCCGTGTCGGACATCCTGGCCTCCGCCTTCGACAGCGCCGGCCAGCGCTGCTCGGCGCTGCGCATCCTCTGCCTGCAGGACGACGTGGCCGACCACGTGCTCGACATGCTGAAGGGTGCCGCGGCCGAGCTGCGCGTCGGCAATCCCGACCGGCTCTCGACCGACATCGGCCCGGTGATCAACCAGGCCGCGCAGCGCCGGCTGCTCGACCACCTCGCGGCGATGCGCGCACGCGGCTATTCCGTGCACCAGGCCGAACTCCCCGCCGCCTGCGCGCGCGGCAGCTTCGTCGCGCCGACCCTGATCGAGATCCCCTCGATCGGCGTGCTCCCAGGCGAAGTGTTCGGCCCCGTGCTGCACGTCCTGCGCTACCGCCGCGACGCGCTCGACGCGCTGATCGACGCGATCAACGCGACCGGCTACGGCCTGACGTTTGGCGTGCACACGCGCATCGACGAGACCGTGGCCCACCTCGCGGCGCGGATCAGCGCCGGCAATGTCTACGTGAACCGCAACATGATCGGCGCCGCGGTCGGCATGCAGCCATTCGGCGGCCGCTTGCTGTCCGGCACCGGCCCGAAAGCCGGCGGGCCGCTCTATCTGCGCCGCCTCTGCATCCCCCGCCCGCCGCCGGAGAACGACGTCCCGCCGGCCGACGCGATTGCGCCGGTGCTGGCCTGGCGCGACCGGCTGCACGAAAAAGGCTTCGGGCAGGCCGCCGCGCGCTGCGAGGCTTTCTTGCGCCGCTCCCCGCTCAGGCATGCGCTCGACCTGCCCGCCCCCGCCGGCGAGCAGAACCGCTATTTTCTGGAGCCGCGCGGCACGGTGCTGTGCGTGGCCGACAGCCCGACCGCGCGCTGGCTGCAGGTCTCTGCGTGCCTGGCGACCGGCAACCGCGCGCTGGTCGCCGACGGCCATCCGAGCCCGTCCGGCGACCCGCTCGCCGGCCTGCCGCCGGTGCTGCGGGACCGCGTGACGACGGCGGCGGACTGGTCGGCCGCCGCGTTCGACTGCGTCCTCTACGCCGGCCCGCCCGCCGCGCTGCAGGCGCTCGACGCCGCGATCGCCGCCCGCCCCGGCCCGATCGTCCCGGTGCAGGGCCTCGACGCCGCCGCGCTCGAATCCGGTGCCGAGGACTACGCGCTGGAATGGCTGATGCAGGAGCGCTCGATCAGCACCAACACCGCCGCGGCGGGGGGCAATGCGAGCCTGATGACGATTGGGTAGTTACGCTTGGGCCGGACCCGCTCAATAACCCGGGTGGGCCCCGTAGCCTAGGTTGATCGCGAGTCGCGTTGATCGCGAGAGCGGGGCGAGCGCTCGTGGGGCTGGCTGATCTGTGGCTCGGACCGGCGTAGGTCGCGACCTCCGGCACAACGGCCGCCTTGACGCAGCCCCGCCGACCGTCGCCACACTCCCGGCCAGGGCGCACCCGTCAGACCGCGCCGGAAGGGAGAGGTCCATGCCGCCCAGCGACGAGCAGCGCAAGCGCGATATCGTCGAGCGGGCCGCCGCCCTGGCGGGCGAGGCCGACTTCGTCAGGACGTTCTACCGCAACGTCGCCGCCGCCGACGTGCTCGGCCGCGGCGCCGAAGAACTCCGGGCGGCCGCGCTCTCGGTCTGGGAGTTTTCGGGGGAACGTCGCCCCGGCCGCCCGAAACTGCGCATGCTCTGGCCGCGCGAGCACGAGTTCCTGGCCGGCCGCGCGGCGGTGCAGATCGTCAATGACGACATGCCGTTTCTGGTGGACAGCGTCACCGGCGCGCTGAACGGCCTCGGGCTCACCGTGCATCTGGTCATCCACCCCGTGCTGCCGGCGCGCCGCGACGCCGCCGGCGGCCGCCTGGCGTTGGACGATGCGCACGTGGCCGACTTCAGCGAATCGCTGATGCATCTCGAACTGGCCGGCCGGGTCGACCCCGAGCGGCAGCAAGCCATCCTCGATCGCCTGCGCGAGGTGCTGGCCGCCGTTCGCACGGTGGTCGTGGACTGGTCGACGATGCGCAGCATCACCGGCCGGCTCGCCGATCGGCTGGCAGGCGCCGCCCTGCCGGTGCCGGCCTCCGAGGCGGCGGAGGTCGCGGCCTTCCTGACCTGGCTGACCGAGGACAACTTCACCTTCCTCGGCTATCGCGAATACGCCTTTTCCGACCAGGGGCTCAGCATCGTCGCCGACGCCGGCAAGGGGCTGCTGCGCGACGACGCCTACGCGGTGTTCGACGGCTTGCGCAACTTCGCGATGATGCCGGCCGAGGTGCAGCAGTTCCTGCGCGCCCCACAGCTGATGATGGTCTCCAAGTCGAACCGCCGCTCCCCGGTGCACCGCGCCCTGCCGATGGACACGATCGGCATCAAAACCTTCGACGCCAACGGCGAGGCCGCCGGGCTGAAGCTGATCGTCGGCCTGTTCACCTCGGCGTCGTATTTCCAGCCGCCGCACGCCATTCCCGTGCTGCGCCGCAAGGTGCAGCACTGCCTGGAGCGCTCGGGCTTCGCGCCGGGCAGCCACGACGGCAAGGCGCTGCAGCACATCCTCGACGCGTTTCCGCGCGACGAGCTGTTCCAGATCGACGAGCCCGGCCTGTTCGATACCGCGCGCGGCATCCTGCATCTCCAGCAGCGCCAGCGCATCGCGCTGTTCGCCCGCCGCGATCCGTTCGAGCGGTTCGTCACCTGCATCGTCTACGTGCCGCGCGACCGCTATCGCCCGGACGTGCGCAGCCGCATGGGCGCCATCCTGGAGCGCGCGTTCAACGGCACGGTCGCGCTCGATTCCACGCAGTTCGACGAGTTCGGCCTGGCGCGCATTCATTTCACGCTCGAGACCACACCCGGCCAGGTTCCCGACGCGCCGGTCGCGGACATCGAGCGCCAGCTGGTGGCGGCCGGCCGGGTGTGGAGCGACCGGCTCGGCGAGGCGCTGGGCGACGGCGGGGAGGAACGGCTGCGCCGCTTCGGCGAGGCGTTTCCTGCCGCCTATATCGAGCGTTCTTCCGGCGGCGAGGCGATCGCCGACATCGCGGCGATCGAGCGGGTGGAGGCGGGCGCGCCAGTGGTGGCCGCGCTGTCGCGCCCGGAGCATGCGACCGATGCCGCGCTGCGGCTGAAGACTTTCCATTCCGGCGCGCCGCTGGCGCTGTCGGACGTGCTGCCGATCCTGGAAAATCTCGGCCTGCGCGTGCTCAACGAAATCCCCTACGAGGTGCGGCCGGCCGGCGCCGCGCAGCCGGTCTGGATCCAGGAATTCGAGCTGCTCTGCACGGGCGCCGCGGCGGTCGATCCGGCGGCCGCCGGGCCGCGCTTCGAGGAGGCGTTCCGCGCGGCATGGGAGGGCAGTGCGGAGAACGACGGCTTCAACCGGCTGGTGCTGCTGGCCGGCCTCTCGGCGCGCCAGGTCGGCGTTCTGCGCATCTACTGCAAGCTGCTGCGCCAGGCCGGCAGCAGCTTCAGCCAGGCGTATATGGAAGACACCGCGGCGGCGCATCCGCGCGTCGCCGGGCTGCTGCTGGAGCTTTTCGAGGCGTCGTTCGATCCGGCGCGGCCGGCCACCGAACGCCAAGCGGCGACGGCGCGGATCGATCGTGACATTCTCGATGCGCTCGAAGCGGTCGCCAATCTCGACGAGGACCGGATCCTGCGAAGCTTCCTGCTGCTCGCGCGGCAGACCTTGCGCACCAATTATTATCTGCGCGATGCCGACGGCCGGCCAAAGCCGTACCTTTCCGTAAAGCTGGCGAGCCAGAACGTCGACCTGCTGCCGCTGCCGCGGCCGCTGGTCGAGGTCTACGTTTCCAGCCCGCGCATGGAGGGCTGCCATTTGCGCGGCGGGCGGGTGGCACGCGGCGGCATCCGCTGGTCCGACCGGAAGGAGGATTTTCGTACGGAGATCCTCGGCCTGATGAAGGCGCAGATGGTGAAGAACGCCGTTATCGTGCCGGTCGGCTCGAAAGGCGGCTTCGTCGTGAAGCGCCCGCCCGCCGGTGATCGCGAGACGCTGATGGCCGAGGTGGTGGAATGCTATCGCACCTTGATGCGCGGCCTGCTCGACATCACCGACACGATCGACGGCGAAACGCTCGTCCCGCCGGCGGACGTGGTGCGCCGCGACGGTGACGATCCCTATCTGGTGGTCGCCGCCGACAAGGGCACCGCGACGTTTTCCGACATCGCCAATGGTGTGGCGGATGACTACGGCTTCTGGCTCGGCGACGCTTTTGCCAGCGGCGGCTCGGTCGGCTACGACCACAAGGGCATGGGCATCACCGCGCGCGGCGCCTGGGAGGCGGTGAAGCGCCACTTCCGCGAACTCGGCACGGACATCCAGACCACCGACTTCACCTGCGTGGGCGTGGGCGACATGTCCGGCGACGTGTTCGGCAACGGCATGCTGCTGTCGCGGCACACCAAGCTGCTCGCCGCCTTCAACCACCTGCACATCTTCATCGACCCCGAACCCGATCCGGCGGCGAGCTGGGCGGAGCGCCAGCGGCTGTTCGCGCTGCCGCGGTCGAGCTGGAAGGACTACGACAAGAAGCTCATCTCGCCGGGCGGCGGCGTGTACGAGCGCACGGCGAAGTCGATCGCGCTGTCCCCGCAAGCCCGGGAGCGCTTTGGCATCGAGGCGGAGAGCATGGCGCCCGCCGAGCTGATTCGGGCACTCCTGCGCCAGCCCGTGGACCTGCTGTTCTTCGGCGGCATCGGCACCTACGTGAAGGCCACGCACGAGACGCATGCCGACGCCGGCGACCGCGCCAGCGACGCGCTGCGCATCGACGCGCCGATGCTGCGCGCGAAAGTGGTGGGCGAGGGCGCCAACCTCGCGATGACCCAGCGCGGGCGCATCGAATACGCGCTGCATGGCGGCCGGCTGAACACCGACGCCATCGACAATTCCGCGGGCGTCGATACCTCCGACCACGAGGTGAACATCAAGATCGGCGTGAACGCGATGATCGCCTCGGGCCGGCTCGCGCCGGAGCAGCGCGCCTCGTTCATCGCCTCCATGGTGGACGAGGTGGCGGGGCTGGTGCTGGCGAACAACTACAAGCAGACCCAGGCGCTGACGCTCGCGGAGAGCGAGCAGACGGCCGGGCTCGACCGCCAGGTGCGGCTGATGCGCGCGCTGGAGCGGGCCGGAAAGCTCGACCGCGCCATCGAGTTCCTGCCGGACGAGGAGGTCATCGCCGAACGGGCCAATGCGAAGCGCGGCCTGACCCGCCCGGAGCTGTCCGTGCTTCTCGCCTACGCGAAGATGACGCTGGATTCGGCACTGCTGGGGACCGGCCTGCCGGACGCGCCGGAGCTTTCGGTGGAGCTGCTGGCGTATTTCCCCGAACGGATGCGCGTCCTCTCGCCCGAGGATTTGCAAGCGCATCGGCTCCGGCGCGAGATCATCGCCACGTGCGTCGCGAACGACCTGATCAACCGCATGGGCGCCGGCTTCGTGACGGACATGCAGGCAAAAACCGGGCGCGAGGCGGAAGCGACGGCGCGCGCCTACCTGATCGTGCGCGGCGTACTGGAACTGCCCTCGCTCTGGCGCGCCGTCGAGGCGCTGGACAATCGCATCCCGGCCGCGGCGCAGGCCCGTCTGCTGAAGGCGGTGGCGGCCAATGCCGAGCAGGCGATCCGCTGGTTCCTGGAATCCGGCCTGCCGCTCGACATCGCTGCGCGTGTCGGCCAGTTCCGGCCGGGTATCGAGGCGCTGGCCGCGCAGCTGCCGGCGCTGCTGCCCGACCCCGAGCGCCGCGTGCACGCCGAGCGGGCCGCCGGCTTCGCGCGCGAGGGTGCGCCGGCGGAGATCGCGGAGCGCATCGCCCGGCTGTACAGCCTGACCTCGGTGATGGACATCGTGCAAATAAACGAGGCGGCGCGCGGGGAGGCTCCCGGCGACATCGCCGAGGTGGCGCGCCTCTATTTCGGCGCCGGCCTCGCGGTCGGCCTGCTGACCTTGCGCCGACAGGCGCGCGCGGTGCCGGCGAGCACGCCGTGGCAGGAGCTGGCGGCGGATGCGCTGATCGACGATTCCTACGCCCTGCAGCGCGACATCGTGCGCCGGGTGCTGGCGGCCGACGCGAACGGCGCCGCCGGCGACCTGCAGGCCTGGCTCGGCCAGCGCGCCGGGGCCGCGGCGCGGGTGCAGGAAACCCTCGCCGAGATCGGCCGCACCGCGCCTCCCGACCTTGCCATGCTGGCGGTGGCGAGCCGGCAGATCCGGACGCTGACGGCGTGAGCGCCGGGGGCGCCGCGCGGCTGGCGGGATGCGCGCTGCTGTTCGCGGTGCTTGGCGCAATGGGCGGTGGAATCGTCGGGCTGATCGCCGGGGTCGCGAACCTCACGCTGAACCCGGTCTGCAGCGCTGCCGGCGATGAGGGAGCCTGCGCGATGGGAATTCCGCAGTTCGTCCTGGGTTTTGCCGGCATGGGCGCGCTCGCGGCGGCAGCCGCGACGCTCACACGCGGCGTCGTTCGCCAGCGCCGTCCGCCGCCGGGCTGACGCGCGTGCTTATCCGCAGGGAGCGGCGCGGCTGATCGCGGCGCTCCCCGCCAGCTCCGCGCGCACGATCGCGGCCCCGTCGGCCAGCGCCCGCAGCTTGCCGAACGCGCGGTCGCGGGGCAGGTATTTCATGCCGCAGTCCGGCGCCGGGATCAGCCGCGCGGCATCGACATGTTCGAGGCCGCGGCGAATGCGCGCGGCGACCTCCTCGGCGCTCTCCACGCTCTCGCGCCCGAGGTCGAGCACCCCGAGCAGGATCGTCTTGGCCGACAGGTCGCGCAGCACGCCGAGGTCGAGGCCGGGCTGCGCCGCCTCGATGGAGATCTGTCCGGCGATGCAGTCTGCGAGCAGCGGCAGCACCGCGTAGGCGGCGGGCTTGTCGTGCACGATCGCGGCGTAGCCGAAGCAGACATGCACCACCGTCGGCCCGGGAATACCCGCCAGCGCGCGGTTCAGCGCGGCCAGCGCGTAGCGCCAGGCGGCGTCCGGCCGCTCCTCCATCCAGGGCTCGTCGAGCTGGATCACGTCGGCGCCGGCGGCCTTCAGCGCGCGCGCCTCCTCGTTCACCGCGGCGGCGTAGGCGAGCGCCGCCTCCGCCGCGTCGCCGTAGAACTCGTCGCACGCCTGCTGGGTCATCGTGAACGGGCCGGGCAGCGTGACCTTCACGGGACGCTTGGTGTTGCGGCGCAGGAAAGCGAGATCGCGCAGTTCGACCGGGCCGCGCCGGCGGATCGGGCCGACGATCCGGGGCACCTGGGTGCGCCGGCCGGTGCGGCCGACGACCTCCGCCGGGTTGTCCACATCGATGCCGTCGACCGACAGGGCGAAGCGGTTGGAGTAGCTCTCCCGGCGGATCTCGCCGTCGGTGATGATGTCGATCCCCGCACGCTCCATGTCGCGGATCGCGAGCAGGGTGGCGTCGTCCTGCGCAGCCTCGAGCAGCGCGGCCGGCACGCGCCAGATCTCGCTCGCGCGCACGCGCGGCACGGTGCGCGAGCGCAGCAGCGCGCGATCGACCAGCCAGTCCGGCTGCGGATAGCTGCCGACCACGGTCGTCGGCAGCAGTGCGGGGAGCTGCATCGGCAGCTGCCGGGGCGTTCGCCGGTTGCGGGCCCGCCGGACTATCCCGCGACGGCCGCGGCGCGGCTGCGGGCGCGGTCCCGCCTGGCCTTGTCGCCGGCGGCGCGCGCCGCCTCCGTGGCGGTGAACATCTCCAGCCGGTCGAGATCGTCCTCGGCCACCGCTGCGAGTGCGGTGTCGGTGTAGGCGCGGCGCTCCGGGTCACGCTTGATCGCCCGGCGCACCGCGGCCATGCGCAGCACCATCCGGCCGATGCGCACGTGCTTCTCGACCAGGTCGGCGAGATAGCGCGGATAGAACAGCAGCGCATTCTCCACCGGCAGACCGGGCCGGCGGTCGGTGCGCACCTTCCGGCGGAGATAGCCGCCTTCCAGCGGGTGAATTTTTTCGATCGTCACGCAGCCCCAGAACCACATCAGCAGGAACATCATTTTTCCGGGGCTGATGCCGGTGGCGGCCGCGCGGCGCATCACCCGCTCCATGTGCTCGGGCGTGTAGTAGGTCCGCCAGGCCAGCCGGTAGGCGTGCTCCCACTCGGCCTTCGACATCAGGGGATGCGCGGTGCAGACATGCTCGAGGTCGTACTTGTTCATGTCGGGGTCCATCGGCACACCCTGCGCCCAGAGCCGCTTGTGGTCCTCCGAGCCCGGCAGCGGCGTGAGGCAGAAGAACTCCAGCAGGTCGAGCGGCAGCTCGCGCTGGATGATGCGGATGTCCCGCACGATCGTCTCCGGCGTGTCGGCGGGAAAGCCGAGAATGTAGCCCGCGTAGGTGAAGCAGCCGACGCGCTTCCACTCAAGCAGCATCCGGCGGTACTCGGAGATGCGGTTCTGCCGCTTCTTCGCCGCGAGCAGGCTGTCCGGGTTGATGCTCTCCAGGCCGAGGAACACCCGGGTCACGCCGGCGCGCGCCGCCTTCTCGATGAAATGCGGGATCTTGTGGCAAAGCGTGTCGACCTGGATCACGAAGCGGAAGAACAGCCCCTCCTGCTCGTGCATCGCGATGAGCCGGTCGAAGATCGGTTCCCAGTTGCGGTTGCGCGCCAGGTTGTCGTCGGTGATGAAAAAGTGGTCGATGCCCTGGGCGAGGTTGCGGCGAATGATCCCCTCGACGTCATCGGGCGTGCGGTAGCGGGATTTGCGGCCCTGCACGTTGATGATCGTGCAGAAGGAGCATTGGAACGGGCAGCCGCGGCCGGCGTCGAAGCTGGTCAGCCGGCCGCCCGTGCGCTCGACGCGGGCAGCCGGCAGGATCGGCGGCGGCGCGCCCTCCAGTCCCGGCAGGTCGTCCATGAAATTGTAGAGCGGTGCCAATTGGCCGGCGAGCGCGTCGCGCAGCACCGCTTCCAGCCGCCCCTCGGCCTCACCGGCGAACAGCGTGATGCCGAGATCGAGCGCTGCCTGCAGATCCTCGGGCATCTCCGGCAGCATGGCCAGGCAGCCGGAGACGTGAAAGCCGCCGATCGCCACCGGCACGCCCTCGGCGCGCAGCCGGCGCGCGATGTCGAGCGCGCGGGGGAACTGGTTGGACTGCACCCCGACCAGGCCGACCAGCCCGGCGCCCGCCTGGCGGATCGCCCGGGCGATGCGCGCCGGCCGCACCCGCGTGTTGGTCTCGTCGACCGCGGTGATCTCGAGAGCGACGTCCTCGCCGAGTGCGCGCCGGTCGCGCACGTCCAATGCCAGGCCGTGCAGGGCCGCGAGCGTGTTCGAGGGAATCGCCGAGCGCAGCCACTGGATGACATAGCCGTCGTCGTCGTAGTGCGACGGCTTGATGAGGGTCAGCAGAAAACGGCGGCGGCCCGGAGTGGCTTCGGGCATGGGCGGATCGACTCCAGACGGTATGGGTCGCTTCCTAGAACAGATCTTCGGCGGGCGAAATCACCCGCAGATTTCCCGCCCGGTCCTGTCACCCCGCCGCCACGCTGCGCGGGGTCACGGCTCCGGCGCGGTACCGTCATGGCGGCCGCCCAGCCGGTCGGTCCAGCCGAGCAGCACGCCGGCAATCCCGAAGATCAGGAAAATCGCCGCCTGCCAGAGCACGTCCTGCTTGGGAACAGCGTGGATCTCGAGCACGGTGTCCAGCAGGTCGATGCCGGAAATGACCGTCATCGCGCCGACCACCTTGATCTTCATGGCATTGAAATCGAGGTGCTCCAGCCAGGGCAGGCGCGCGCCGCCCGCGGCCGGGATGATCGGGGCGACGAAATTCTCCCAGCCGCCTATCATCACCATCAGCATGAGGTCGGCAACCAAGGCGAGGTCGACCAGCTTCAGCACGGCCACGATCAGGCCGGCGGTGGCCATGCCCGGGAGGCCGGCGACGGCCTGGACGAGTGCGACGGCGAACTTCGCCGCCACCAGGCAGAGCGCGGCGAACAGGCCGACATGGATCGGCGCCAGCACCCAGCGGCCGGCGAACAGCACGCGGCCGCAGAGCGTCGCGAGGGTGGGCGCGGCGCGGGGTTCGCCTTGCATCAGCTTCCTCCCTCCGGTGCGGCAGGAAGCGGCAGCGCGCGAAGCGGCACCGGCGTGGACTGCACGATCGAGGTCGTGGTCTGGCCGTGTGCCAGGAACCGGTCGATCACCTCGTCCAGCCGCTCCAGCGACGGCAGATACACTTTCAGCACCAGGCAGTCCTCGCCGGTGACGCGGTGGCACTCCACCACCTCCGGCGTGCGCTTCGCCAGCGCGGCAACTTTCGGCAACTGCCCCGGTGCCGGGCGCACCCGCACATAGGCGCAGACCGCGTAGCCCAGGGCGGCCGCGTCCAGTTGCAGCGTGTAGCCGGCGATCACGCCGGCTTCCTCGAGCCGCAGCATCCGTTCGCGCACCGCCGGCCCCGACATGCCGATGCGGCGGGCCAGCTCGGCGATTCCGATGCGCGGGTCCTCGCCGAGCAGGCGCAGCAGTTCGAGGTTGCGGGAGTCCCGCAGCAGCCCAGACGGATGAAGGCGCACGGGCGGGTCCCCTTGCCGTTTCGAAAGCGGTCCCGCCATTACGCCTTCGGAATGCCATTGGCCAACCGGAAATCTCCTGCCAGCTTCGTGCCATGTCGGAGAACCCGGGGAGCGCCGGCTTCGCCCCGGCCCGGATCGCGCCGCGCGTGCCGCCGCATGCCTTCTTCATGGTCAGCGCGGTGTTTCACTATCTCGGCCCGTCGTTTGCCGTGCTGCTGTTCGCGCGCGTCGAGCCGCTCGGCGTCGCCTGGCTGCGCATTGCCAGCGCCGGCGCGGTGTTCGCGCTGTGGCGCCGCCCCTGGCGGTTTTTCGCGACACGCGCGGCGCGCGAGCAGGCGGTGGTCATCGCACTCGGCGTGGTGCTGGCGGCGATGAATTCGGTGTTCTACGAGGCGATCGCCCGGCTGCCGCTCGGCACGGTCGGCGCCATCGAGTTTTTGGGACCGATCGCGCTCGCCGCCTTCGGCCTGCGCACGCGGCGCAATCTCGCCGCCCTCGCGCTGGCGACAGCCGGCGTCTATGTGCTGACTGACGTGCGCATTGCCGGCGCGCCGCTGGGCTTTCTGTTCGCCTTCGCCAACTGCGCGCTGTTCATGCTGTACGTGGTGCTCGGTCATCGCATCGCCTCGGCGGGCGGCGGGCTCTCCGGCATCGACCGGCTGGGGGCGGCGATGCTGATGGCCGCGGTGGCGGCCCTGCCCTTCGGCATCGGCGCGGCGGCGCCCGCGTTCAGGAGTCCGCTGCTGCTCGGCGCCGGCATCGGCGTCGGCGTCTCCTCCTCGGTGATCCCCTATGTCTGCGACCAGCTTGCGATGCAGCGCCTGCCGCGCGCGAGCTTCGCGCTGCTGCTTGCGCTGCTGCCGGCGACGGCGTCGCTGGTCGGCCTGCTGGTGCTGCGGCAGGTGCCCTCGCCCGCCGAGGCCGCCGGCATCGCGCTGGTCATCGCCGGCGTAGCGCTGCACCGCGCCGAGTAGAGGGGCCTGGGGCATTGCCCCAGCGGGGTCCAGGGGCGGAGCTGGCCAAGGTTCCGCCGGCAAAGCCGGTGGAATTGCCAGCGGAGGGAGCGCCCCTGGCCTGTTTTCCCTTTCACGCCTGCCGCAGCCAAACCTCCCCCACCGAATGGTCGGCGCGCTTGCGCAGCACCACGCGGGCGCGCTGGCGTGTGGGCAGGATGTTCTCGCGCAGGTTCACCAGGTTGATCGTGCGCCAGATGTTGCGCGCCGTCGCCCGTGCCTCCTCCTCCCGCAAATCCCGGAAGCGCCGGAAGAACGATGCCGGCGACTGGAACGCCGTGCGCTGCAGCAGCAGGAATCGCTCGACATACCAGGTCTCGATGTCCGCCTCGTCGGCGTCGATATAGACCGAGAAGTCGAAGAAGTCGGACGCGAGCACCGGGGTCGAGGCGGCCTGCAGCACGTTCAACCCTTCGAAGATCAGCACGTCCGGCTGCGCCACGACTTTTTGCTCGCCCGGCACGATGTCGTAGGTCAGGTGGGAATAGACCGGCGCCTGCACTTCCGGCGCGCCCGCCTTCACGTCCGCCAGGAAGCGGATCATCCGCCGGAGATCATAGCTTTCCGGAAAACCCTTCCGCGCCATCAGCCCCCGCTCCTCCAGCACCCGATTGGAATGCAGGAAGCCGTCGGTCGTGACGAGCTCGACGCGCGGATGGTCCGGCCAGCGCGCCAGGATCGCGCGCAGCACGCGCGCGAACGTGCTCTTGCCCACGGCGACGCTGCCGGCGATGCCGATCACGTACGGCACGAGGCCGGACGGCAGGCCGAGAAAGGCGTCCTTCACGCGACCGAGGTTGCGCGCCGCCGAAACGTGCAGGTTGAGCAGGCGCGACAGCGGCAGATACGCCTCCGACACCTCGTCGAGCGAGACCGGCTCGTTGAGGCTGCGCAATTCGGCGAGATCGGCCTGCGAGAGGGTCAGCGGCGTGCTGGCGCGCAAGGTCGCCCACTCGCCGCGGCTGAAGATCATGTACGCGGCGAGATCGGTGACGCGGTGGTTCGTCATTCGGGCGGGGCCTGGGCGGCGATGCGGCGAGGGTGCATCCTGGGGTGTCCGGCCGCGGCCAACAAGGTCCGGCACGCGATTGCGGGAGACGACGCTGCCCGAGATCGTCCGCGATATCGTCCCTTGGGCGTCCGACCTGCAATCGGTGCGCGCGGCGTTCGGCGAGCGACCCTGCATCCACGACGGCGAGCGCGGCCTCGACTTCGCGGGCATGATTGGCCGGGCGGCGACGCTCGCGCATAGGTTGCGCGCCCGGGGCGTCGCGCCGGGGACGCCGGTCGCGACATCGCTGCCCAACGGCATTCCGGCGGTGTGGACCGCCGCCGCGCTGCGCCTCGCCGGAGCCGCGGAAGTTGCGCTGAACGCGGCGCTGGCGGGCGAGGAGCGGCGCTACTGTCTGGCGCTGTCCGGCGCCGGCCTGGTCCTGACCACCCGCGCGCAGGTCCCCGCTTTCGCTGCCCTCGGATGCGAGGCCATCGCCGTCGAAGACTTGCCGGACGCGCCCGGCGAGCTGGCCGGCCTGCCGCCGGTGCCGGGCGACGCTTTCGGGCGCATCAGCTTCACCTCCGGCACCACCGGCCGGCCGAAAGCCATCGTCCACACCCACGCGGCGCGCTGGATCGCCAACCTGCTGCAGCGGGCGAGCTGGTCGGTGATGCCCGGCCCGGGCAGCCGGCTGCTGCTGATGACGCCCTTCGTGCACGGCGCCGGCATGCTGTTCCAGGCGTTTTGCGACCGCGGGGCCGAATGCGTGCTGCTCGACGGCGTGGACCCGCCGAAGCTGGAGGCGTTGCTGAGCAGCGGCGGCATCGATTTCATCTTTGCGCCGCCGACCGTGCTGGCGAAGCTCGCCGCCGCCTTCCCGGACCGGCATTTTCCGGGCGTGCGCACGGTGTTCACCGGCACCGCACCGCTGGTCCCGGCACTCTACGCCAAGGCCCGCGCGCTGTTCGGCCCGGTGGTGCGGGTGACCTATGGGAAGTCCGAGATCGTGAACCCGATCACCGTGCTCTCCCCCGAACAGACCGAGGCCTGCTACGCCGAGGCCGCGCCGCACGAAGGCGTCTGCGTGGGTTTTCCCGCGACCGGCGTGGAAGTGGAAATCCGCGGCGACACCGGCGCGCCCTGCGGCCCCGAGGAAGTCGGCGAGGTGCATCTGCGCGCCCGCCATATGCTGCGCGGCCTGATCGATGCGTCCGGCTTTCGCCCGCTGCCCCCCGGCGCCTTCCACGACACCGGCGACCTCGGCCGCGTCGACGCGCAGGGTCGGTTGCATTTGGCCGGGCGCATGGCCGACGTCATCAAATCCGGCGGCTACAAGATCCACCCCGACGAGATCGAGCGTGCGCTGGCCGGCACCGCGCCCGCGGTTTCGGTGGTGGCGTTGCCCTCGGAATACTGGGGCGAGGTGATCGTCGCGGTGGCGGAGGGCGCCGATGCCGCATGGCCCGATCGGGCGCGCGCGGCGCTCGCCGGGCTGGCGCGCTACAAGCATCCCCGCGCCTTCATCGCCGTCGAGGAAATCGCCCGCAACGCGCAGGGCAAGGCGATGCGCCGTCTGGTGCGCGAGCGCCTGCTCGCGCGCTACCGGCTGATCGACGGTCCGCATCCCCTGCTGGAACGGCGCTGATGCGATGCTATGGCGCCCGCGCGGACAGCCGGGTGGCCCTTGAGGCGAGCGCGAGGGCGCCGGGCCAGGCAGCGCCGAGGCGCATCAGCAGGGCCTGGCCGGGCGTCCCCCGGCCGAGCCGATACAGCGCGGAAGCGGAGCGGATCGGCCCGCCGATGTCGCGCCGCATGTGGCGGTGGTACGCGGCTGCCGGCCGGCCCGCGAGATAAGTCGCCGCGGCCACCGCCGCACTGTGCAGCGCGATCGACATGCCGCTGCCGGTGAAGGAGGCAATGACGCCCATCTGGTCGCCCAGCCGGAACACGCCGGGGGCGTCCTGCGCCGAGGCTGCGTGCAGAAAGCCATACGGCACGCGGTAGATCGAGAGCGGGCGCGGATCGAGCGGGGTCGCGCCGTCCAGCCGGGCGCGCAGATGCGGCTCGGTGTCGAGCAGGTCGTTCAGCAAGCCGGACCAGCCGCCTCCCGCGCGCCGCAGCCGCCGCCGCTGCACGAGCAGGCAGAGATTGGCGCGCTCGCCCTCCACACGCTGCAGGCCGGCATAGCCGCCCGCGAGCAGCAACACCTCCACGTGTCCGGCGAGCGCCGATCGCTGGGAGTCGGCGAGACGAAGATGCAGCTTGAAGCCGACGAGGTCCTCGGGCGGCGAGGCGGGCACGCGCCGCAGGCCGCGCAGGTCGTGCTTGCCGGTGGCGAGGAACAGCGCAGCGGCCGGGATTTCGCCGAGCCCCTCGACGGCGAGCGTCACGGGATCGCCGCATCGCGCCAGTGTCACGGCGTGTCCACGCCGCACATCCGCGCCGGCCGCCGCGGCTTGCTGGCGGAGCGCCTCATCAAGGGTGCGGCGCGACAGCCCGTAGCCGGCGAAGGGCAGCGCCGCCTCGACGATCGAGTCGCGGCGGACCAGCCGCACGCCGGTGATCCGGTGTGCCCCGAGGGCGGCGGGATCGACGCCCAGCCGCATCAGGTAGCGCTGCGCCTCGCGGCTGATGAACTCGCCGCAGATTTTTGGCGCGGGGGAAGCGTCGCGCTCCAGCACCAGCACGCGGCGGCCGGCGCGCGCCAGTAGACCGGCGGCAGCCGCGCCCGCAAGCCCACCGCCGGCGACGACGACCGGGGCCGTCACTTCAGCCGCCCAACGCAGAGCCGGAACGGGACGTGCCAGCGCGTCTCGGCCGCGACACCCGCTTGCTGTAGCAGGCGTGTCCAGTCCGGCTTGCGGAAGCTGCGCGCGATGGAGACCGTGCCGTCCAGCCGCACGATCCGGTGCCAGCCAGCGGCGCGCGCCAGCACGCGAAAGCCCCAGTAGGGCAGGGCGTGCCGGTGCAGGTCGGCGATGAACCAGCCGCGCGCGGCGTGGCGCTCGAGCCAGCGAAGGAAGTGCAGCAATTCGGGGTCCGTGAGGTGGTGGGCGAACTGCGAGCTCACGACGAAATCGGGCGAGGGGTCGGGCGCATAGTCGAACACGTTGCCGGTGCGATACGCGATCGCCGCCCCGGGCGGCGTGGCGGCCGCGGCGGCGACCGCGCTGCGCGGGTTCAGGTCGATCCCCTCGAGGCTTGCTTGCAGGCCGCGCCGGTCGGCCCAGCGGCGGACGGCGCGCAGCAGGTCGCCCTCGCCGCAGCCGACGTCGAGGACGCAGAGGTGGGCACCGCGCGGCAGCGCGCGCGTCGCCCGGGCCAGCCATCGCAGGGTCGGACGGTGCGTCAGGGTGACGCGGTTGACCGCCGCCAGGTCGTGCAGGCAGCGGGCGTACTCGTCGGCGGTGACGGTTTCGCCGTCCATCAGCTCGGCTTGCGTGCTGCGGCGGGAGAGGTCCACGGCGCTCAGCCGGCCAGCGCGAAGCGGAAGGTTTCGGCGACCATCCCCGGCCCGAACGCCAAGGCCAGGCCGTGCGCGCCCGGCGCGTTGCCGGAGCGGCGCGCTTCGAGCATGCGCCGCAGCACGAACATCAGCGTCACCGAGGACATGTTGCCGAAATCGTGCAGCACGGCGCGCGAGTACGCCAGCGCCTCAGGCGGCAAGGCCAGGCCGATCTCGACGGCGTCGAGCACGGTTCGCCCGCCGGCGTGCACCGCCCAGAAATCGATCGCCTGCGTGCCCTCGCCGCGCAGAATGCCGCCGGGATCGGGCTGCGCCAGCTCCGCGCGCAGCGCCTGGGCGATGCGGCCCGGCACCTTCCCGGAGAGGTGCATGCGAAATCCCTGCTCGCCGATCTGCCAGGTGATGAGGTCCGCGCTGTCGGGGATCACCGCGGTGCGGAAATCACCGAGGGCGATGCCGTGCGGCTCGGCGGTGACCAGCGCCGCCGCGCAGCCGTCGCCGAACAGCAGGAACGACAATACGGTTTCGAGATCGGCGGTCTCCTGCAGGTGCAGCGAGCAGAGTTCCAGGTTCACCACGAGCACCCGCGACGCCGGGTCCGACCGCACGGCTTGGCGCGCCGCCCGCAGCGCGGGGACCGCCGCCGAGCAGCCCATGAACCCGATCAGGGTGCGCTCCACATCCGGCCTGAGCCCGAGGCAGGCGGCAAGCTGGAGGTCCAACCCCGGCGCGGTGAACCCGGTGCAGGACGCGACGATCAGATGCGTGATCCGCGCGCGCTCCCCGCCGAGGAGCGCCGCCGCGGCGCGCCGCGCCAGCGCCAGCGCGTCGCGCTCATAGGCCGCCATGCGCGCGCCGGTGCCCGGAAAATCACGGCGCCGGTAGAACCCGTCGGCATCCACTTCGCCCGCCGCGATGTTCCCGGGGCGCAGGCCGGAATAGCGGTGCGCGATGCCGGAGCGCTCGGCCATGCGATCGAACACGCCGCGCGTCCGCTCGTCCGCCAGCAGTGTCCGCGCAAAAGCGATGAACGGCGCGTGGATGTCGTACTCCGGTACCGCCGTCGCGATCCCGTTGATATGCGCGACGGTCAATCCGCCCTCCGCAGCACCAGCACGGCATTCAGCCCGCCGAACGCGAAGGAGTTGGACATCGCCACCTCGATCGGCGCCGGGCGCGCGCGGTTCGGCACGCAGTCGAGCGCGCAGTCCGGGTCAGGCTCGCGGAAGCCGATGGTCGGCGGCAGCACGCCCTCGCGCAGCGCGAGCGCGGTCACGATCAGCTCGAGCGCACCGCCGGCATTCAGGCAGTGGCCGAGCATCGACTTGGTGGACGAGACCGGCAGCCGCGGCAGATGGCGGCCGAAGACGTCGGCGAGGATCGTGGCTTCCGTGCGGTCGTTGAGGCGCGTGCCGGTGCCGTGCGCGTTGACGTAGTCGATCGCCTCAGGCGGCAGCCCGGCGTCGGTAAGCGCCTCGCGCACGGCGCGCGCCGCACCGGCCGCGTCGGGCGCCGTGAGGTCGGCGGCATCCGCGCTCATGCCGAAGCCGATAAGCTCGGCATGGATCGGCGCACCGCGGGCGCGGGCGCGTCGCCAGTCTTCCAGCACCAGGATGCCAGCCCCTTCACCGATCACCAGGCCGGTCCGGTCCTTCGAGAACGGCCGGCAGAAATCCGGGCTGAGCACGCGCAGCGCGTCCCAGGCCCGCATGAAGCCGACGCAGATCGAGGCGTCGCTGCCGCCCGTGACGGCTACGTCCAGCATGCCTGCCCGGATCATCTGGAACGCGAGACCGATCGCGTGGCTCGCCGAGGCGCAGGCGGAGGCGGCGGCGAAGCAGGGCCCGCGAATGCCGAACTCGGTCGCGACGTGGCTCGCCGGACCGCTCGGCATGACACGGGGGACCGTCAGGGGGTGCAGCCGGCCCGCGCCCTCGCCGTAGAGCGCCTGGTAGGACGCGTCGAGCGTCTGCTGGCCGATCGCCGCGCCGAGCACCACGCCGGCGCGGCTGGCCGGCACGTCGTGCAGGCTGACGCCGTGCATCGCCTCGCGAGCGGCGACCAACGCGAGCTGCGCCGTGCGGTCGAGCATCGGCAGACGTCGGCGATCGAAATGCGCTTCCGGCGCAAAACCCTGGAGTTCGGCGGCGGTGCGCACGGTGAGCCGGTCCGTCGGGATGCCGGCGATCGGCCGGATGCCGCACTCGCCGCGGACCAGCGCCGCCCAGAGCGCGGGGACATCCTGCCCAAGTGCCGCGACGGCTCCGAGCCCGGTGACGGCGACCCGGCGCGCCGGTGGGCTCAACCGGCGCTGCCCGGAGGTGCCGCGGCGCGCCGGTCGAGCACCGCGAGGACGTGCGCCAGCAGATCGCCCACCGTGCCGAACTCGGCGCCGGCCCGCTCCGCGATCACCGGGATTTCGATGTCGAATTCCGTCTCCAGCCGGAACACCGCCTGGGTCATGTCGAGAGAGGCGATGCCGAGCTCCTCGATGCTCGCCTCCGGCTGCAGGAGGCTACGCTCGATGCCGGTTTCCTCGGCCACGATGGCGAGGATCCGCTCGACGCGGGGGTCGGAGGTGGTCGAGCTGCGTGCCGCATCCATCAGCCGTTTCCATTAGCCTGTTGCATGTGTAGCGCGGCCTGGCTTGGCAAGATGCGGGGGCGCTCAGACGTGATCGCGTCCGCGGCCGGCGGCCTCACGCCTGCTGATGGAAGTGCGCGTAAACCCGCCGCGCCGTCTCGCGGTTGATGCCGGGAACCGCCTCGAGGTCGGTGAGCCCCGCCTGCTTCACCCCACGCGCCGAGCCGAAATGGTTGAGCAGGGCGCGCTTTCGTTTCGCGCCGACGCCCGGCACCTCGTCCAGTTCGCTGCTCACCAGCGACCTTGCGCGGCCGGCGCGATGGGTGGTGATGGCGAAGCGGTGCGCCTCGTCGCGCAGCCGCTGCAAGTAGTAGAGCACGGGGTCACGCGTCGGCAGCTGGAAGGGCGGGCGGGCGTCCATGTGGAACCACTCGCGCCCGGCGTCGCGATCGGGGCCCTTGGCGATCGCCACCAGCGGCACGTCCTGCACGCCGAGATCGGCCAGCACGCCGCGCGCCGCGGAAAGCTGGCCGGCGCCGCCGTCGATCAGCACGAGGTCGGGCCAGTGCGGCGTCGCCTCGGCGGGCGAGGCGTCCGGGTTCTCCGCGCGCTCGCGCAGCGCGCGGCCGAAGCGGCGCTCCAGCACCTCGCGCATCATCGCGAAATCGTCGCCGGGGGTGACCGGGCCGCGGATGATGTATTTGCGGTAGGCATTGCGGGCGAATCCCTCGGCGCCGGCGACGATCATCACGCCATACGGGTTGGTGCCCATGATGTGGCTGTTGTCGTAGACCTCGATGCGCTCGGGCCGCGCCGGCAGGGCGAACAGCGCCGCCACCGCCTCCAGCAGTTTCGCCTGGCCCGCGGATTCCGCGAGCTTGCGCTCCATCGCCTCGCGCGCGTTGGTCTCGGCGTGCTGCACCACGGCGCGCTTCTCGCCGCGCAGGGGGACGGCGATTTCTACGCGACGTCCGGCCTTCAGGCTGAGCGCCTCCGCCACCAGGTCCTGCTCCGGCAGGGTGTGGCTGGCCAGCAGCAGGGGTGGGGGCTTCTTGTCGTCGTAAAACTGGGCGATGAAGGCGGCCAGCACCTCCGGCGTCTCCTCGGTGCGGGTATGCATCGGGAAGTAGGCGCGGTTGCCGTTGTTGCGCCCGCCGCGCACGAAGAACACCTGCACGCAGGTCTGCCCCGCGCCCTGCCAGGCCGCGATCACGTCGGCGTCGGTAAGGCTCGCCGGGTTGATCACGCCGCTGCCCTGCACGTGGGTCAGGCCCCGGATGCGGTCGCGGATGGCGGCGGCGCGCTCGAACTCCAGCGCGCCGGCCGCCTGCTCCATCTCCGCCGCCAAGTCCCGCTGGATCGCCGCCGCCTTGCCCGACAGGAACGCCTTCGCCTGCGCCACCAGCCTGGCGTACTCCGCCCCTTCGATCCGGCCGACGCAGGGCGCGGAGCAGCGACGGATCTGATGCAGCAGGCAGGGGCGGGAGCGGTTGGCGAACACGTTGTCGGTGCAGGAGCGCAGCAGGAAGACCCGCTGCATCGCCGTCACGGTCTGGTTTACCGCCCAGGCCGAGGCGAACGGTCCCCAGTAGCTGCCGCGGCGCGCATGCGCGCCGCGATGCTTGACGATCTGCGGGAATGCGTGGTCCTCGGTGAGCATCAGCCAGGGATAGGACTTGTCGTCGCGCAGCACGATGTTGAAGCGCGGCTTCAGCCGCTTGATCAGGTTGGCCTCGAGCAGCAGCGCCTCGGCCTCGGTGTGCGTGGTGACGATCTCCAGTGCCACGGTCTCCGCGACCATGCGCCGCAGCCGCTCGGGCAGCCGGGCCGGCTGGGTGTAGGCCGCGACCCGCTTCTTCAGGCTGCGCGCCTTGCCGACGTAGAGCGCCTCGCCGCGTGCATCGAGCATGCGATAGACACCGGATGCCGCGGGCATGGTCGCCAGCGCCGCCTCGATCGCCGCGGCGCCGGTGAGGGGACTGGAAACCGGTGCCTCGGTTTTAGGCTGTGGGTCCTCGCTCATCGTACAGCCAGGGATTAAGGCCGCCGGGCAACCGGCTCAAGGGACGGCCGGGACCGATGCAGGGGCGGATTCACCCGCTCCCGGTTCTCCACCGAAGCTGTGGATATGTTTGTGGGCGGGGATGCGGGCAGAACCCGGAGGCCGAGGGATTCCCTGGCTGTCACGGCTTTGCCCAAAATCGGTGCAGCTGGCTAAGTCTTTGATTTCACGCGACTTCACGATCGCGAAGCCGTGAAGCTCTGAGGAGCGGCCGCCATCCGATTGTAATGCTGGGCGGGCGTCCGGCCCGTGGATGAATCACGGGCGACGCCGCTCAACCTCCACGCCGGCCGCCGCCGCGTCGGGGAACACGTCAAGCTTTTCCACGCGCACGCGGGCCAGAACGACCCGGGAATCCGCCAGACACGCTCCCGCAATCCGCTCGGCCAGGGTCTCAACCAGAAGGACGTGCCCCTCACTTACAATTCCCTTTACGGTTTTGGCAACCCCTTCGTAATCAACCACACGCGAAAGTCTGTCGCGGCCGACGGGTTGGCGTGAGAGCGGGCGGGCGCCGTCATCCTCCACGCCGAGATCGATGTTGATGCGGATACGCTGCGTCTGGCCGTGCTCGTGGGCGTGCACGCCGATCGAGGCCGGCAGCACGAGGTCCCGGATGAAGACGTGGCGCAGTCCCCGCGCGGCGTCGGCGATGCGCGTGCTGTCCATGGCGGCGGGGCTACTCCTCGATCCCGGCGGCGGTTGGGGGGGCGCTACGGACCGGACTCCATTGCAGGTGCTGCCCCCCGTCCAGCGCCAGCATCTGCCCGGTCATCGCCGGCAGCGCAAGGACCGCGAGCACGGCGCGCGCCACCTCTTCGGGCGTGGTGCCGTGGCGGAGCGGCACCGAGGCGCTCTGGCGGGCAAATTGCGCCTCCGTCTGCCGGGCGCTCGGCAGGGTTGGGCCGGGGCCGATGGCGTTCACCCGGATGCGCGGTGCGAGCGCCAGCGCCATGCTGCGGGTGAGCGCCCAGAGGCCGGCCTTCGACACCGTGTAGGACACGAAGTGCGGCGTGATCGACCAGACGCGCTGGTCCAGCATGTTGACCACGACGCCGTGCGCGTCCGCCGGCAGCGCGGCGGCAAACCCCTGCGTCAGCACAAAGGGGGCGCGCAGATTAGGCTCGATATGCGCGTCCCAGCTTTGCCGGTCGGCATCGTCCCACTCGTCGCGCTCGAAAGCGCTGGCGTTGTTGACCAGCACGCCGAGCGGGCCGACGGCGGCCTGCGCCGCGCCGATCAGGCCGACGGTCTCCTGCTCGTGCGCCAGATCAGCGCGCAGCGCCGCGGCGCGCACGCCCGCCTCGCGCGCCTTCGCGGCGGTCCGCTCCGCCTCCTCGGTACTGTTGCGGCAGTGTACGGCGACGGAAAACCCGGCGCGCGCCAACGCGAGCACAACGGCGCGGCCGACCCGCCGCGCCCCACCGGTCACCAGGGCGGCGCGCGGGATGGCGGCCGGGATGGCCTCGTGCATCAGACCGGCTGGTCGGGCCGCTCCGCCGAGCTCATCTGCTTGCCTCCGGTGCCCTCGCAGAGCTGCTTGATGCTGACCAGGGACGCCTTCAGGCCGTCGCGGATCGCCGCGTCGCGCCCGCCCTGGAGCCGCTGCATCTGCTGGGCGACTTCCGGCTTCGGGCTGAAGCGCAGGGTGCAGGTCACCTTTGACGCGTTGCCGGCGGCGGCGACTTCGAGCTGGCCTGAATAGTCGTTCTCGCCGTCCGAGCCCCAGCGCAGCCGGCGCGCGTCGGGCTCGGCCTTGAACCAGCCGTCGGAGTGGTAGGGATGGCCGTTCGCCTCGCCGTCCAGCGCCACCCGCTCGCCGCCCTGCGCCTTTGCCTGGTGCACGGTGGGCAGATAGCGCGGCAGATTTTTCACGTCCGACACGAAGCGGAACACGGCATCGGCAGGGGCGTGGACGTCGATCGAGTCGGTGTAGTCGGACATTCCCGCATCTCCCTCTGGAGTGAGGGCTGAACGCCGCCCCGCCGCCGCCGGTTCGGCGGCTGCCGGTCAGGGCCGGGCGAAGACGAAGCGGTCGGGAATGCCGCGCGCGGGATCCTGCACGGCGGGCAGCATGTCGAGCCTGACGTTGTCGATGCCGTTCGCGAACCGGATGGCAGCCTTGAAATTGTCCCAGAGAAGCTCGTGCTGCCTGCATTCCCGGCATCGCTCCGCGCCGCCTACGCCGTGGCCGCCCTGGCTGCGCGGCTTCCAGTGCGCCTTCAGCAGCTCATAGGCGGGCCGGTCGGTCCTGGCCGTGCGGTTCGCCGCGAGCGTGGCCGCGACGCGGTGGCGGGAGAGCGGCGTGTCGCCCGCGCGCGGGTTCGCCTTGGCGTCCGGGAACGCAAAGATGCCGCGGCCGGCGAAGGCGTCGAACCGGCCGAGATAGGCCCGGCCGGACTGCCGCGGCAGGCCATGCGGGGCCACCATCAGGGTCGCCAGATCGACGCCGGCAATCGCCAGGGTTTCCACGGCCATCAACAGATTCTGGCTGCCCGGGACGTAGTGGCCGCTCTCGTTGTTGATTTCCAGCACGCGGCCCTGGTCGATGCGTATCTCGCCGCCGCAGAGCACGGCCTCGCCGGCCAGGTACGAGGAATGAAAGCGGCCGTCCTGTTGCAGGTTGCGACCGGCCCAGTGCGGCCCGGTATAGAACTCCCCGCCCATGCTGACGACGTAGCCGGCAAAGCCAGCGGCGATGACGCGCTCCTGGCGGGCATCCCGCTGGATGGTGCTGGCCGGCTCGTAGTCTTCGCTGTTTTCCCACCATTTCTGCTGGTAAGCGAGGCCGCCGCTGAATTTCAGCCGATACTTCGCTGCCTGCGCGGGCGTCAGGTAGCTGGCGCTGCGGTCGGCCAGGTCCACCTCGGCGCCGTGCGCGCCCATGCTCTTGCCGAAGGTCTCGCCGAGCCAGTTTGGCAGCAGGTTGACGGGAACCCGGGTTTCCTCGGTGAGCCGCGCGACGACCGCCTTGTAGAATTCGAACACCGCCGGCCGGCGCCGTGGATTGATCTCCGGCGAGCCGCCGCGATCGGCGTTCTTGAGCCAGATGTCGGTCAGCAGGAACAGCCGGCCGAGCAGCGCCACCCGGCCCTGGTCGCTGCGCATCGCGTGATAACTGTCGAGCAGCGAGTCGATCCGGTTCAGGATCGTGTCGCCGGCCCGCTTGCCCGCGGTGATGAACGCCAGATCGGTGGATTTCTGGAACTCCGCTTTCGTCGGGATGGCAGGGATGGCGGCCTCTTTTCCCGCCGGAGGCGGAGCTGGGGGTTGCGGACCGGATGCCGCTACACAGGCCGGGGCATCATACCAGATACGTTCATTCCGAGCAATTTATGAAACCATTCGGCGACGGTTCCTAGCGCGGCCGCCCCCGCCGCGGCGCTCCGCGCCGTTCCCGGTCGTAGCCGCCGCCCCCGGGCCCGAGCGGCTGGGGGGTGCGGTCGCGCTTCGGGCGCAGTGTGGCCGAGGCGGGCGGCGGCGGCAGGCCGAGATCGAGCGCTTCCAGCCGCTTGATCTCGTCTCGCAACCGTGCCGCCTCCTCGAACTCCAGGTCGGCGGCGGCGGCGCGCATCCGCTTTTCCAGCTCCGCGATGGCGGCGCGCAGGTCCTTGCCGACGAACTCCGCCGGCTTGGCGTTGGCGACGGGCGCGACCGTCACGTAATCCTGCTCGAAGACGCTCTCCAGCACCCGGCCGATCTGCTTCTTCACGCTCTGCGGCGTGATGCCGTGCGCCTCGTTCCAGGCGCGCTGCTTCTGGCGCCGCCGCTCCGTCTCCTCGATGGCGAAGCGCAGGCTGGCGGTCATCGTGTCCGCGTACAGGATGACGCGCCCATCGATGTTGCGTGCGGCGCGGCCGATGGTCTGCACGAGCGAGGTCTGCGAGCGCAGAAAACCTTCCTTGTCGGCGTCGAGGATGGCGACCAGCGCGCATTCCGGGATGTCCAGCCCCTCGCGCAGCAGGTTGATGCCGACGAGCACGTCGAACACCCCCAGACGCAAGTCGCGGATGATCTCGATCCGCTCGAGCGTGTCGATGTCGGAGTGCAGGTAGCGGACCTTCACGCCATGCTCGGTCAGGTATTCCGTCAGGTCCTCGGCCATGCGCTTGGTCAGCGTGGTGACCAGCACGCGCGCGCCCTGGCTTGCGACGGTGCGGCATTCGGCGAGCAGGTCGTCCACCTGTCGCTCCACCGGGCGGACTTCCGTGACGGGGTCGATCAGCCCGGTCGGGCGGATCACCTGCTCGGCGAGCACGCCGGCGGTGCGTTCCAGCTCCCACGGCCCGGGGGTGGCGCTGACGAAGATGGTGGGCGGCCGAAAGCGCTCCCATTCCTCGAATTTCAGCGGCCGGTTGTCGATGCAGGAGGGCAGGCGGAAGCCGAACTCCGCCAGGATGGATTTGCGCGCGTGGTCGCCGCGCGCCATGCCGCCGACCTGCGGCACGGTGACGTGGCTTTCATCGACGATCAGCAGCGCGTTTTCCGGCAGGTATTCGAACAGCGTGGGCGGCGGCTCGCCGGGATTGCGGCCGGAGAGATAGCGCGAGTAGTTCTCGATGCCCTTGCAGGAGCCGGTCGTCTCCATCATTTCGATGTCGAACGTCGTGCGCTGCAGCAGGCGTTCGGCTTCCAGCAGCTTGCCCGTGGATTCGAATTCGGCGAGGCGCTGCTTCAGCTCGATCTTGATGTCGGCAACGGCCTGCGTGAGGGTCGGGCGCGGTGTCACGTAGTGGCTGTTGGCGTAGACGGTGATCTGCTCGAGCGCCGCCGTCTTTTCGCCGGTCAGCGGATCGAATTCGTGGATGCCTTCGATGTCGTCGCCGAACAGTGTCACGCGCCAGGCGCGGTCTTCGTGGTGCGAGGGGAAGATGTCGACGGTCTCGCCGCGCAGCCGGAAGGTGCCGCGCTGGAACGCCTGGTCGTTGCGCCGGTATTGCAGCTCGACGAGTGCCTTCGCCAGCTTGTCGCGATCGATGCGCCCGCCGGTCTCCAGCCGCACCACCATCTTTGCGTAGGTTTCCACGGCGCCGATGCCGTAGATGCAGGAGACCGAGGCGACGATGACGACGTCGTTGCGCTCCAGCAGCGACTGCGTCGCGGCGTGGCGCATGCGGTCGATCGTCTCGTTGATCTGCGCGTCCTTCTCGATGTAGGTGTCGGTGCGCGGGACGTAGGCTTCGGGCTGGTAGTAATCGTAGTAACTGACGAAATATTCGACGGCATTGTCCGGGAAAAAGGCCTTCATCTCGCCGTAGAGCTGGGCGGCGAGCGTCTTGTTCGGCGCCAGGATCAGCGTGGGTTTCTGCACCGCCTCGATGACCTTGGCCATCGTGAACGTCTTGCCGGAGCCGGTGACGCCGAGCAGCACCTGGTCGCGCTCGCCCTGCTCGACGCCGGCGACGAGGTCGCGGATGGCGGTCGGCTGATCGCCGTTCGGTTCGAACTCCGAGGCGACTTTCAGCCGCTTCGTCGCGGGCTTGGCGGGCTGCTTCTGCGGGAAGAACAGCACCGGCGCGGGGCGGGCGAGAACCTGGGACATGCCGTTCTTTCCTCAATCCGGGCAAGTGCGCGCGGCGGCAGGAAATGCACGCTCTCGTGGCGCTGCTCGCGGGCAAGATCACAATCGAACGGGCCGTGCAGCGGCACGCACCTCAGATGGCGCCCGGCCCCGCGAAGGCAACCCGCGTCAGAACGGCAGCTTCATGCCGCCTGGCAACGCCAGCCCGCCGGTCACCTTCTGCATCTCCTCCGCCGCAGTCGCCTCCACCTTGCGCCTGGCGTCGGCATGCGCCGCGACCACCAGGTCCTCCAGCATCTCCATCTCCGCAGGGTCGGCGAGCTTCGGGTCGATACGCACGCGCTTCATGTCGCCCTTGCCGTTCAGCGTCACGCTGACCATGCCGGCGCCGGCCTGGCCCTCCACCTCCAGGCCCTCCAGCTTGGCCTGCATCTCCTGCATCTTGCCCTGCATCTCCTGCGCCTGCTTCATCAGGCCGGCGAGATTCTTCATCAGTCCTGCTCCGCATTCCGGTTGAGGTCGTCGGCCTCGGCGTCGGCCGGGGGGAAATCCGGCTCGCCGGCGAGCGCGATGTCGCCGGCGGCGACCGAAAGCCCGTAGGCGTCCGTCGTGCTGTCGTGCACCGCGTCGATCCGCGCACCCGGGAACGCATCGAGAATGGCGCGGACCAGCGGATGGTCGGCGGCGGCGCTGCGCCGCGCGGCATCGGCCGCCTGGCCCTGCTCCGCGAGCGTCGGCTCGCCGGGCGCCGCCGACAGCGCGATGGTCCAGCGCGTGCCGGTCGCCTCCAGCAGCAGCGCCGCGAGCCGCGCCGCCAGGTTGCGCGGCGCCTCCGGCTGCGGCCGCAGTTCGATCACCCCCGGCGCGAACCGGACGAGATGCACGGAATGCACGAGATGGGCGTGCAGGGTCGGCTCGCGCCGCTCGGCGACCAGCGCCACCACGTCGCGAAAACCGGCGAGGCGCGGCACCGGCCTGGAAAGCACTGGCTCGGAAGCCACCGGCTCGGCAGGCATCGGGGCGGTTAGCGGCGCCGCCACCGGCGGGCCGTTGGCGACCGCACGAACGCCGCCGCCCGGTGACGGCGGGATCACCGCCGGCCGCACCGGCGCCGCCGTGGGATCCGCGATCTGGCGGACGAGATCGCCGGGCGTCGGCAGGTCGGCGACGTGGCAGAGCCGTATCAGCACCATGTCGGCCGCGGCGCGGCGGTCCGGCGCGGTCTCCACCTCGCCGATGCCCTTCAGCAGCATCTGCCAGGCGCGGCCGAGCACCGGGACCGAGAGCCGGTCGGCCAGCGCCGCGCCGCGGGTGCGCTCGGCCTCCGGCAGGTCCGGGCTCTCGCGCAGCGAAGGGATGGCCTTCAGCCGGCTCAGCGTATGGGTCAGCTCCAGCAGGTCCTGCAGCAGCGTGCCGGGATCCGCGCCGAATTCGTGCGCCCGGTCGCCGATCGCCAACGCCTCCGCCGGGCGGCCCGCCATCAGCGCCTCCAGCAGGTCGAACACCGCGCCGCGGTCGGCCAGGCCGAGCATGCGCAGCACCGAGTCCGCCGTGATCGCCGCGTCCGGCGCCTGCGCGATAGCCTGGTCCAGCAGCGACAGGCCGTCGCGCACCGACCCGTCGGCCGCGCGCGCGATCAGAACGAGCGCCTCCGGCTCGGCCCGCACGCCCTCCGCCTGCGCGATGCCGGAAAAATGCGCCGACAGCTCGGCCGCTCCCACCCGCCGCAGGTCGAAGCGCTGGCAGCGCGACAGCACGGTCACCGGCACTTTTCGCAGCTCGGTCGTCGCGAACACGAATTTTACGTGCGGCGGCGGCTCCTCCAGCGTTTTCAGCAGCGCGTTGAAGGCGTTGCGGGAGAGCATATGGACCTCGTCCACCACGAACACTTTCGTGCGCGCCTGGAGCGGGCGGAAGCGCGTCGCCTCGATGATCTCGCGGACGTCGTCCACGCCGGTGCGCGAGGCGGCGTCCATCTCCACCACATCCGGGTGGCGGTCGGCGAGGATGGCGACGCAATCCGGGCACACGCCGCAGGGATCGGCGGTCGGGCCTCCCTTGCCATCGGGCCCGGTGCAGTTCAGCGCGCGGGCAATGATGCGGGCCGTCGTGGTCTTCCCCACCCCGCGCACGCCGGTGAGCATGAAGGCGTGCGCCACCCGATCCCGCGCAAACGCGTTGCGCAGGATGCGCACCATCGTCTCCTGGCCGATGAGCTGGTCGAACCGGGTCGGCCGGTATTTGCGCGCCAGCACCCGATAGGCCGCGGTCGGCGTCGCCGCGGGTGCGTCGCCGAACAGGCCGGGGCCGTCGGGCGGAGGCGGCAGATCGTGCTCGGCGAGGTCGGACATGCGCGGCGGGACGAGCAGCCGCGGCGGCGGCCCCCTCTCTCTGAGCCCGGTTGCACGGTGGGAGGCCGGACGAACGACCCGGGCGGAAACTCGTTGCGGCTGCTTCCTTCCGGACCTGACCGGGTTGGCGAGGCGCCCGTCCGCCGCCGACCTCCCGGCCGAAGTATCGTGCCGCGACCATCTGGCCGCAAGGTTGCTGCCCAGGTTGCTGCCCAGGTTGCTGCCCTGGGCCCTGCATGGCAGGGTCGCGGCGCTCCCGCACCGCCGGATTCCGCGTGACCCTGATCCTCGCCAGCCGCCCCAATCCCTATGCCGGCAGCCCGCTCGATCGCGCCGGGGTGCGGCGCGAGGATGCCGCTTGGATCGAGGCGGCGCTCGCCCACCCGGAAAGCCTGTTCGTGCCGGTCTGGCGCGCCCGCAGCCTGCTGCGCGGCGTGGAGGAGGGCCGGCCGGAGGCGGTCTATCTCGCCGGCGCCGCAGCCGAGGCGCTGCGCGAAGCGGGCGGCGCCTGGGCCTTCCTCGGCACCTTGCAGGGACAGGCGGTGTTCGCCGTCGATGTCAGCGGCGTGGAGGACCCGGCGCCGCTGCTGCCGGCAGGGCTCGGCGCGTTCGAGGATTTGCGGCGCACCGCCGGCGCGCTCGCGCCCGACGAGGCCTCGGTGCTGGCGCACGCCCGCGGCCTGATGCACTGGCGCACCCGGCACCGCTTCTGCGGCCTCTGCGGGGCGGCCTGCGAACCCGCCAGCGCCGGCCACATGATGGTCTGCACCGGCTGCGGCGTGCAGCACTTCCCGCGCACCGACCCGGCGGTGATCATGCTGGTCTGGCGCGAGGACCGCGCCCTGCTCGGCCATTCCCAGCGCTTTCCCAACAGCACGATGTATTCGACGCTCGCCGGCTTCGTGGAGCCGGGCGAGAGCCTGGAGGAGGCGGTGGCGCGCGAGGTGGCCGAGGAGGTCAGCGTGCGGGTCGGCCCGGTGCAGTACCACTCAAGCCAGCCCTGGCCGTTCCCGGCCAACATCATGCTCGGCTTCTACGCCGAGGCGCTGTCGGACGCGATCACCATCGACCCCGGCGAGCTGCGCGACGCCCGCTGGTTCAGGCGCGCCGAACTGCGCGACCCCGACGCGCACGGCTTCCAGCTGCCGCGCCGCGACAGCATCGCCCGCCGGCTGATCGAGGACTGGATGGCGGCGGCGTGAGGGGCCTTTGGCTCTGCCTGCTGCTGCTGGCGGCATGCGGCGGCCCGGATACGCCGGAGGCGGCCTGCGCGCGCCAGGCGAACGACGACCCGGAGGTGCACCGGCTCGTCATGCTCAGCGGGGGCACGCCGTACCTCCAGCAGAAATACGAGGGCGAGCTGGCCTATCTGCGGCGCGAGGCGACCTTGCGCTGCCTGCGCTCGCGCGGCCTGGCGCCCCCGGGGGGCGTCGAATCGCGCAAGCCGCTCGAGACGCCGCCCTGAAGGAAGGCGCGTCCGGCGCCCTACCCGAAAACCTCCGTCCAGGCCGCGCGCAGCGCTTCGTCAGCCTCCGCCAGCCCCGCGTGCACGCCCTGCGCGCGCAGACTGGTGACGCCGTGCTCGCGGATGCCGCACGGCACGATGCCCGAGAAGTGCCGGAGGTCCGGATCGACGTTCAGCGCGACGCCGTGCCAGCTCACCCAGCGAGTCACCCGCACGCCGATCGCCGCGATCTTTTCCTCGCCCCCGCTCCGCCGATCAACGATCCAGATGCCGACGCGCCCCGCCCGCCGCTCGCCCCGTAACCCGAACCGCGCAAGCGTGCGGATCAGCCACTCCTCCAGCCCCGCGACATAGGCCCGCACGTCCCGCGCTCGCAGCGCCCCATGCGCCCGCCCCAGATCGAGCATCACATACGCCACGCGCTGCCCCGGCCCATGATACGTCCACTGCCCCCCGCGCCCGGCGACAAAGGTCGGAAACCGCGCGGCATCACGCAGATCCTCCGGCCTGGCGGAGGTGCCGGCCGTATACAGCGGCGGATGTTCGACCAGCCAGACCAGCTCCGGCGCCCCGCCCGCGCGGATCGCCGCGACCCGCTCCTGCATGATTTTTAGCGCCCGCGGATACGCGGTCAGCCCGGCGGCAACCTGCCAGTCCGGCGCCGAAATTTCGGGGAGGGGAGGTGTGATTGAAGGGGCGGAAGGCATCGGCTATATCCCAGCGCCTCCTGGCCCCGCGATGCGGTCGTGGCGGAATGGTAGACGCGCAAGCTTGAGGTGCTTGTGGGGGAAACCCCGTGGAAGTTCGAGTCTTCTCGACCGCACCAACATCTTTTTCGATTCGCCTGGGTAGCTTGGGGCGATGTGCCCGTCGGCTGAGCGACCACCATACCATTGGACACCCGCTGATCGCCGACGGCTCGAGAAGGTCTATAGCGCCGTGCACAACGAGGGCGCTATCGTACGCCTCGCGCTGCGCCCGAGTCGCTGGACAGTGCCGCCAATCCTAGAGCCGTTCGAACCCGTGACGGCAGTTGGGTAGACGTTTGGCTGCTGCCCTGCGATGACTGTCACTTCACACAAAACACGACTAGAAATGCCGCGTTCCCGTCGCCAGTGAAGCGCGGGGCTGCCTCGCAGCATGTAAACGAAGTCCGGAGTAGGAGACAGATGGCGCGGGTATCTTTCGACAGTACAAAGAAGCCTTTAGAAGAGTTGCTGAAGCAGGCACATGTTGGGATAATTCAGCTGCCCGACTTTCAACGAAGCTGGGTTTGGAAGGACGACGGACTGCGAGCCTTGTTGGCGTCAGTGTCCCGCTCCTTCCCAGTCGGCACCCTAATGACGCTTCAAACGGGCGGAGAGGTAAATTTCAAGCATCGTCTGATCGAAGGCGCCCCGGGGGAGTACAGGTCGGCAAAGCCCGACTTTCTGTTGCTCGACGGCCAGCAGCGGATCACGTCCCTATACCAACTCACATTTCGGCAAGACGTGATTCACACCCGTGACGTCCGCAAGCACGCTATTGAGCGCTGGTATTACATCAATATGAACCAAGCGCTCGACCCCTCCGTCGATCGAGAAGCGGCCATAGTAGGAGTCCGAAAGGACAAGACTGAACTGCGCGGGTTCGAGATTGTGCAGGATCTCTCGACTCCGGAATTCGAGTATGAAAACTGTATGTTTCCAGCGAACAAAGTTTTTCATCTGACGAGTGGCAGATGAAATTTTGCGAATATTGGCAATTTGTGCCGGCTAAAATGCAACTATGGTTTAGATTTGCCAATGAGGTGCTTGCCGCTTTCAAACAGTATCAAATGCCAGTGATAGCCCTCGACAAGGGTACGTCTCGCGAAGCCGTGTGCCTAGTTTTCGAGAAGGTTAATACCGGTGGGGAAAAGCTGGACGCCTTCGAGCTCCTCACCGCTATCTATGCTGCGTCATCTTTCGATCTCCGCGTGGATTGGCGCGGCGGCGGCGAGGCCGGAGAGGGACGGGCCAAGCGGCTAGCGTCAGGTATTGCGTTTCCCAAGAACGTGCTAACGAATTTGCAGCCCACCGACTTTCTGCAGGCGGTGTGCCTCCTTTACAGTCTTGAGCGTCGTCGCAAGCATACTGCTGCAGGGGAGCCTCAGCCGGTCACTGCGAAACGCGAGGATCTCCTCCGAATTCCCCTCGACCAATTCAAGGCGCTCGCCCCACGTGTTGAGTCGGGCTTCATAGCGGCAGGAAAGCTCCTGTTCACCCAGCATGTCTTCAGCGCGCGGGATCTGCCTTACCAATCACAACTGATACCGTTCGCCGTCCTTATGGCCGATCTTGGGCCGAAGACGGACATGCTGGAGGTGCGCTCCAAACTGCTCCGATGGTGGTGGTGCGGTGTTTTCGGCGAACTCTACGGTTCGGCGAGCGAAACTCGGTACGCCAGAGATGTCCAGGAGGTGGCCGCATGGGTGAACGGCGGCGACGAACCGAGCACAATCCGCGACGCCATTTTCCGTGCCGAACGTCTGGACACAATGAGCACTCGGTTATCGGCGGCCTACAAGGGGGTCCACGTTTTGCTGATGCAAGCGGGTGCCAAGGATTTCAGATCGGGCCAATCGTTTGGGCACGCAGTGTATTTTGGAGAGTACGTTGACATCCACCACATCTTTCCAAAAGCTTGGTGCTTGAAGCATGGCATAAATCATTCTAAACTCGATGCGATAGTAAACAAAACTCCACTGTTTTATAAATCAAATCGAATCATCGGCGGTTCTGCGCCGTCCATCTATCTGTCTAGGCTCCGTACTGAAGGATCGGTGCAGTCCTCTGAGGAGCTTGATAACATTCTTGCGACGCATGGGATTGACGCGCATACGATGCGGCAGGATGATTTCGGCACCTTCTATGAGAAGCGCCGCGCGGCGCTTCTCAAGATGATCGAAGCAGTCATGGGTAAAGCCGCCTACCAAGGCGGCGATGCCGAGGATGAGCAGCCAGCAGCCAATTTTTCGGAGCGCGAGGACGATGAGGACGCAATAGCAGAGGACGAGAGCGCGCTCCCGGCAGATGCACCCTGACCTTCAGCTCACCCGGGCCCAAAAGCTGGCGATCGTCGCGACTAAGATGGCCTCCCAGTGCAACCTGGCACTCGCCTATTCCCACGGCGTCGGCGCCTGCGAGGAAATCCACGCTGCGCCGGACACCGCGCGCGACTGCACCGCGGAGCGCCGGGAGCTGCCACTCCGACATGATCGTATCGAATGCCACAACGCTCGCCAGTGCTCGAACCCGATCGCTTCCGCACCGCCGCAGAACACTACGAACCGGGCCGCGTCCCCTACGCCCCAACACTCATCCGCCGCGTCGCCGAAATCACCGCGCTTCGTCCCACGCACCGCCTGCTCGACCTCGGCTGCGGACCGGCGCCGCTAGCGCGCGGCTTCGCCTTTCGTGGGCAAGGGATCTTAAGTGGACCGCCTTAAAGTCTCGCATGATACCGTCCCTTATCACGGACGGCTGCTTGCCCCGTCGTCGTGGCTCCGATTAGGTCCGCCCCAGGAGGCAGCCCATGCCCGATACCGTTCCAGTCACCATCGAAGTCGAGCCGGACGCCGCGGCGGCGCTCGGCGACGAGGCACGACGCGCTCGCGTCGGCCGATTGGTCAGCCGGATGCTTCGCCCGGCAAGCACGGACCACCTGTTCGCCGTCATGAAGGCGATTGCGGCCGAAGCCCAGCGGCGCGGCTTCACCGAGGAGATGCTCGAGGAGGAGCTCGCCGCCTACAACGCGGAGCGTCGGGAGCGGCCATCCCCGGCGTGATCGTGTTCGATGCGACGACGCTCGTCAGTGCGACTTTCCGCCGTCAGGGTGTACCTGCCCGGGCGGTGCGCCAGGCTCTGCAATCGGACCGGGTCGCAATATCAGAGGCGGTGCTCGCCGAGCTGCTCGACGTGCTCGACCGGCCGCGACTCGCGCGCTTCGTCGACCCGGAATTGCGCGCCGAATTGGTGGGCCAGCTCGATGCCCTCGGAGTCTTCTTCACCCCCACCGAAACAGTCACGGACTGCCGCGACGCAAAGGATGACAAATATCTCGAACTCGCCCTCGCTGCCGGTGCAGGGGTAATCGTCAGCGGCGACGCCGACCTGCTCGTGCTGCACCCGTGGCGCGGCGTGCGCATTCTCCGGCCGGTGGAATACCTCACAGAAACCGGCGTTGGCGCAGGCTAGGCGGGCCATCCCCTCTGAGGCCCAATGCCCTCCGGCTCCCCCCCACCGCTCGAACCCGATCGCTTCCGCACCGCCGCGGCGCACTACGAAGCCGGCCGCGTTCCCTATGCCCCAAGCCTGATCCGCCGCGTCACCGAAATCACCGCGCTGCGTCCCACGCACCGCGTGCTCGACCTCGGCTGCGGGCCGGCGCCGCTGGCCCGCGGCTTCGCCTCGTTTGCCGCCGAAGTGGTGGCGATGGACCCGTCGGCAGAAATGCTGGACGCAGCGCGTACCCTGGCCGCGCACACCAAAAACATCCGCTTCGTCGCCGGCAGCTCCTACGACCTCGCCCCCACGCTCGGCCCTTTCCACCTGGTCGTCATGGGCCGCTCGTTTCACTGGATGGACCGGGTGGACACGCTGACGCGGCTCGATCGGATCATCGAACCCGCTGGCGCCGTTGCGCTGTTTCAGGACTCCGCACCCGCTGTGCCGCAAAATGCCTGGCGGAAAACCTGGCGCGATATCCGCGAGCGCTACGCTCCCGACGCCGAGCCGCACCGGCGCGACCCGAATTGGGTCCGGCATGAGGCCATCCTGCTCGACTCAGCCTTCGCCCGTCTGGAAACATTTGGCGTCATCGAGCGGCGCGCGCTGGATGTCGAGACACTGGTGCACCGAACATTGTCGGTGTCCGCCACCTCGCCGTCGCATCTCGGCGACAAGACGGAGGCCATGATCGCGGACATTCGCGCGGCACTTTCGGATGTGCGCGAGGAGGTGGTGGAAACCTCCGCCCTGGTGGCCTGGCGCCCGCAGTCCCACACGCAGAACTGATTTTTCAAAACCGATACCCGCCATCCCCGCCCTATGTCAGACTCCCGCTACGAGGGAGGGCCGGGCCATGGACGAGGATTTTCGCAAGGCGGCGCTGGACTATCACCGCCTGCCGCAGCCGGGGAAACTGGCGATCGTCGCGACCAAGCGCATGGCCACACAGCGCGACCTGGCGCTGGCCTATTCGCCGGGTGTTGCCGCGGCATGTGAGGAAATCCACGCCGACCCCGACACCGCACACGACTACACCGCCCGGGGCAACCTGGTCGCGGTGATCTCCAACGGCACCGCCGTGCTCGGGCTCGGCAATATCGGCGCGCTCGCCGGCAAGCCGGTGATGGAAGGAAAGGCCGTCCTGTTCAAGAAGTTTGCCGGCGTCGACGTGTTCGACATCGAGGTGGACGCGCAGGACCCCGAGCGCTTCTGCGACGTCGTCGCCGCCCTCGAACCCACCTTCGGCGCGATCAACCTCGAGGACATAAAAGCCCCGGAGTGCTTCGAGATCGAGGCGGCGCTGCGCGCGCGCATGAAAATCCCGGTGTTCCACGACGACCAGCACGGCACCGCGATCATCGTGGCCGCCGCCGTGCGCAACGGCCTCGTGCTGCAGGGCAAGCGGCTCGACCAGGTCAGGCTGGTCACGTCGGGCGCCGGTGCCGCGGCGCTCGCCACCGTCGACCTGCTGGTCGCCATGGGGCTGAAGCCGGAGAACGTCACGCTCACCGACATCCAGGGCGTGGTGACCACGCAGCGCCAGGGCATGCGCGAGAACATGGCGCGCTACGCCCGCGACACCGCGGCGCGCAGCCTGCAGGATGCGCTGCCGGGGGCGGACATCTTCCTCGGCCTGTCGGCGCCGCGCGTGCTGAAGGCGGAGTGGCTGGAAAAATTCGCGGAAAAGCCGCTGATCCTGGCGCTGGCCAATCCGGACCCGGAGATCCTGCCGGAAGCCGTGCACGCCGCGCGGCCGGACGCCATCGTCGCGACCGGCCGCAGCGACTATCCGAACCAGGTCAACAACGTGCTGTGCTTCCCCTTCATCTTCCGCGGCGCGCTGGACGTCGGCGCCACCACCATCGACGAGTCGATGAAGCTGGCCACCGTAGAAGCGATCGCCGAGCTGGCGCGCGTCGAGGCGAGCGAGGTGGTGGCCGCCGCCTA
The DNA here is from genome assembly GCA_019240635.1 of Acidisphaera sp. GTDB lineage: Bacteria > Pseudomonadota > Alphaproteobacteria > Acetobacterales > Acetobacteraceae > JAFAYA01. Next base: position 49,237 of record JAFAYA010000103.1, read on the forward strand.
TGGCGGCTCGGCGCCGGTGTTCGGGCGCGACTACATCATCCCAAAACCGTTCGATCCGCGGCTGATCCTGCAGATCGCCCCCGCGGTCGCCCAGGCCGCCATGCAGAGCGGCGTGGCGCGCCGGCCGATCGCCGACTTCGCGGCCTATCGCAGCGACCTCGAGCGCTTCGTGTTCCGCTCCGGCCAGCTCATGCACCCGGTGTTCGAGGCGGCGAAGCAGGCCCGTAAGCGCATCGTCTACGCCGAGGGTGAGGACGAGCGCGTGCTGCGCGCCGTGCAGACCGTGGTCGACGACGGCATCGCCGAGCCGGTGCTGCTCGGCCGCCGCGCAGTGATCGAGCAGCGCGTGCACGAGATGGGCCTGCGCCTGGATTGCCGGCAGAGCGTACGCATCCTCGATCCCCAGGACGACGCCGAGGAGATCGCGCCGCTGATCGCGGAGTACCAGCGCCTGGTCGGACGGCGCGGCCTGCCGCCGGACGCGGCGGCACGCCGGCTGCGCCGCCTGCCGACGGTGGTCGCCGCCATGCTGCTGCACGCCGGCCGCGTGGATGCGGCGCTGGTCGGCGGCACCGGCGAGTGGTGGCAGCAGATGCAGCACGTGATGCCGGTCATCCCCAGGCGGCCGGAGGTGAAGCGGCTCTATGCGCTCTCCTGCCTGATCCTGCAGGGCGGCGCGCTGTTCATCTGCGACACCTACATGAACGTCGATCCGACGGCCGAGCAGGTAGCCGAGATGACCCTGCTGGCGGCCCGCGCCGTCCGCGATTTCGGCATCGTGCCGAAGGCGGCGCTGCTGTCGCATTCCAGCTTCGGCGCCAGCAACTCGACGTCCGCGCGCAAGATGCGCGCCGCCCTGCCGCTGATCCGCGCCGCCGACCCGGAGCTCGAGATCGACGGCGAGATGCACGCCGACGCGGCACTGTCCGAGGCGATCCGCGACCGCGCGGTGCCGGATAGCCGGCTCGCCGGCACCGCCAACCTGCTGGTGATGCCGAACCTCGACGCCGCCAATATCGCCTTCAACCTGCTGAAGGCCGGCGCGGACGGGCTGCCGGTGGGACCGCTGCTGCTCGGCCTCTCCCGGCCGATCCAGGTGCTGGTGCCGAGCGTGACGGCGCGCGGCATCGTCAATGTCAGCGCGCTCGCGGCGATGCAGGCGTAATGCGGCAGGCCTGAAGGGAGCGGCATGATCTGGCTGCTGCTCGGACTCGGCACGTTCCTGCTGCTGATGGCGGCGCTGCGCGAGTTCGCCCGGGCCGACGTGGCGAGCGTGAAGGCGCTGATCGCCTGGATCGTGGCGCTGGGCGGCATCGCGCTGAGCCTGCTGCTGCTGCTGTCCGGCCGCGGCCTGTTCGCCTTCGTCGCGCTGCCGCTGCTGGGCCCGGCGTTCCGCGACCTGTTCCTGGCCCGGCGCCGCCCGGCCGCGCCACCGCCGGGCGCCGCCCGGCCGCCGCCGCGAGCCGGCGCGATGGGCCGGGAGGAGGCGCTCTCGGTCCTCGGGCTACCCCCTGGCGCGGGGGAGGCGGAAATCCGCGCCGCCCACCTCCGCCTGATGCGGGCGGCGCATCCGGACAACGGCGGCTCGGACTGGCTGGCCACGCGGATCAACCAGGCGCGCGACGTGCTGCTGGGCCGATGAACCCTGGGATTGAACCGGCCGGGGATCGTTCTTCTTCGGCGCGCGTTGTTAGGGCGCTCGCAACCCGGTTCAGGAGCCCATGATGAAAGCGACAATTCTCTTGCCGGCCCTGGCGCTTGCCTTGGGCACCGGCCTGGTGGGCGCGCCCACGCAGGTGCAGGCCGCCGACGCCCAGCATCCCTACCAGCACATCGACCGCCGCAATGACGCCGGGAATGACACCGGCGACTCGCAGGTCGACCAGCTCAACAGCGCCCAGCTCGACGAGAACTATCACCCGCAGGGGCAGCAATATCCCGGCGCCGGTGGCCCACCCCCGGGCATGTACCGGCCGGGCGCGCCGCCGCCCCGCTAGGCCGGGCGCCGCCGCGCCCGATGGCGGTGCGCTGGGCCGAAAGCTGAGATCGGCGCCCGCTTGCCGCCGTGCCGGCCGCATGCCACCAAGCCGGCCTCGCCGCGTTTGCCCGCCAGAGCCGAGGAGAGCCCCGTGACCAAGACGCTGCGCAAGGCCGTGCTCCCGGTGGCGGGCCTCGGCACCCGGTTCCTCCCGGCGACCAAGGCGACCGCCAAGGAGATGCTGCCGGTCGTCGACAAGCCGCTGATCCAGTACGCGGTCGAGGAGGCGCGGGCCGCCGGCATCGAGCAGTTCTGCCTGGTGACCGGCCGCGGCAAGACCGGCATCGTCGAGCATTTCGACGTGGCCTTCGAGCTCGAGGCCACCCTGCGGGAGCGCAACAAGCTGCGCGAACTCGCCATGCTCCACGAATCCGCCAGCGAACCCGGCTCCATCATCACCGTGCGCCAGCAGGTGCCGCTCGGCCTCGGCCACGCCATCTGGTGCGCGCGCGCCTTCGTCGGCGACGACCCGTTCGCGATCCTGCTGCCCGACGACCTCGTGCTGAGCGAGACCCCCTGCCTCAAGCAGCTCGCCGATGTCTACGCGAAGACGGGCGGCAACGTCGTCGCGGTGACCGAAGTGCCGCGCGAGCAGACCAACCGCTACGGCATCCTCGAGGTCGGCGAGGACGACGGAAGGCTGGTCGAGGTGCGCGGCCTGGTCGAGAAGCCGGACCCGGCGGTCGCACCCTCCAACCTCTCGATCATCGGCCGCTACGTGCTGGTCGCCGAGGTGATGACGCATCTCGCCCGCATGGAGCGCGGTGCGGGGAACGAGGTGCAGCTGACCGACGCGATGGCCAAGCTGATCGGCCGCACGCCGTTCCACGGTCTGCGCTACGAAGGGAGGCGGTTCGACTGCGGCGACAAGGTGGGCTTCCTCGAGGCGCAGATCGCCTTCGCGCTGAAGCGGCCGGACCTGGGACCGGCGGTGCGCCGCTTCCTGCGCGACTACACCGACGAAGCCGTTGCGGCGGGGGCGTGAGACCATGAGCGCGAACAAGGCTTTTTCGCATCGCTTCGAACCGACGACGCTGCGCGAGTATGACATCCGCGGCATCGTCGGACGCACGCTGCACCGCGCCGACGCTTTTGCGATCGGCCGCACCTTCGCCAGCATCGTCGCCGGCGCGCGGCCGGCGTCGCAGGGCGGCGCCGCGCCGAGTGTGGCGGTCGGCTACGACGGCCGCCTCTCCTCGCCCGAGCTGGAGACGGCGCTGGTCGAGGGGCTGAAGGCGAGCGGCGCCGAGGTGCTGCGGGTCGGCCGCGGCCCGACGCCGATGCTCTACTACGCCGCGACGACGCAGCAGACGGACGGCGCGGTGATGGTGACCGGCAGCCACAACCCGCCGGACTACAACGGCTTCAAGATGATGCTCGGCAGAAAAGCCTTCTTCGGCGAGCAGATCAAGGAACTCGGCCGCCTCGCCGAACGCGGCGAGGTCGTGCCCGCCGCGCAAGGCAGCGAACGCCGCATCGACGTCTCGGACGCCTATATCGCGCGCGTGGCCTCCGACTGGGACGGCGGCGACCGCCTGCTCGACGTCGTCTGGGACAACGGCAACGGCGCCGCCGGCGAGGTCCTGCAAAAGCTCGTCGCCGGCCTGCCCGGCAAGCACACCGTGCTGAACGCGACGATCGACGGGCGCTTCCCCGCGCACCACCCCGACCCCACCGTGCCCAAAAACCTGGAACAGCTTATCGCCGAGGTGCGCCGCACCGAGGCCGATCTCGGCATCGGGCTGGACGGCGACGCCGACCGCATCGGCGTCGTCGACGACACCGGCGCGATCCTGTTCGGCGACCAGCTGATGGCCGTGCTCGCGCGCGACGTGCTGAAGGCCAAGCCGGGCGCCACGATCATCGCCGACGTGAAGGCAAGCCAGGTTCTCTACGACGAAATCGCCCGCGCCGGCGGCAAGCCGCTGATGTGGAAGACCGGCCACAGCCTGATCAAGGCGAAGATGGCCGAGCTCTCCGCCCCCTTCGCCGGCGAAATGTCCGGCCACATCTTCTTCGCCGACCGCTGGTACGGTTTCGACGACGCGCTCTACGCCGCCGTCCGCCTGCTCGGCATCGTCGCCCGCCTCGACACCCCCCTCTCCGCCGTCCGCGCCGCCTTGCCTGCGGTGGTCAACACCCCGGAACTGCGCTTCGACTGCGACGACACCCGCAAATTCACCGTCATCGACGAAGTCGCGCAGCGCCTGAAGCGCGACGGCGCTGATGTCGTCGACATCGACGGCGTCCGCGTGAACACGCCGGACGGCTGGTGGCTGCTGCGCGCCTCCAACACGCAGGCGGTGCTGGTGGCGCGGGCCGAGGCGCGGAGCGCCGAGGGGCTGGAACGGCTCAAGCAGGAGCTCACGCGACAGCTCGAAGCCTCGGGATTGAGCGCCCCTGACTTCTCCGGCGAGCACGCCGGGCACTGACGAGCGGCGGCCTCGGCCGGCCACCCTGGACGTGCCGACCGCGGGCTGCATAACGTATCCCGGCAGCGGCGGAGGGTTCGGTCGTGAAGTTCGGCCTGATGACGCAGGTCCAGATGCCGCGCCCCTGGGGCGAGCAGGCGGAGTTGCGAGCCTACGAGAACGCGATCACCCAGGCGGTCGCCGCGGAGCAGGCCGGCTTCGCCTACTACTGGGTCACCGAGCAGCACTTCTTCTACGAAATCGGCCACAGCCCCTGCCCGGACATGATTCTTTCCGCGGTCAGCCAGCGGACAGAAAAAATCCGCCTCGGCTTCGCCGTCATCCTGATGACCGTGCACAACCCGTTCAGCATCGCCGAGCGGGTCGCGACCCTCGACCTGCTCAGCCATGGCCGCGTGGAGTTCGGCATGGGCCGCGGCTCCACGCCGTACATGGTGGAGGCGCTCGGCGTCGATCACGCGACCCAGCGCGAGGTCGCGCAGGAGGCGATGCAGGCGGTGATGTCGATGTTCGCCGAGGAGCCCTTCCCGGGTTTTCGCGGCCGGCATTTCGACCTGCCGGAGCGCTACGTCGTGCCGCGCCCAATCCAGCGTCCCCATCCGCCGCTGTGGATCGCCGCCTCCAACCTCGACACCTACGCGCATGCCGGACGCCAGGGGTTTGGCGTCATCGGCGTCACGCGCAACAGCACGAAGGAGACCAAGCCGGCGATCGACGCCTACCGCCAGGCGATCCGCAACGCGGACCCCGCGCAGTTCGTCGGCGCGCAGGCCAACGAGCAGGTCGCGGCCTTCGCGCTCGCCTGCGTGCACGAGGACGACCGCACCGGCCGCGACATCGCCTGCGCCGCCTCGCGCTGGTACAACGGGGACAACGACGCGCTGCTGAACCCGATCCGCTTCGCCACCGCCGGCGGGGTAGAGGCGGTGCGCCAGAAATTCCGCAGCCGCACCAACGACGAGCTGATCGAGGACGGCATGGCGATCGGTGGGAATCCCGACACCGTCTGCCGGGCCGTCGAACGCTGGGCGGAGGCCGGGCTCGACCAGATGATCTTCATTTTGCAGGCCGGCCGCACGACGCACCAGCAGGTCATGCACTCGATCGAGCTGATGGGCGAGCAGGTGATCCCGCGCTTCGCCGCTGCGAGCGTCGCGGCCGCCTAGCGGTCCGATCGCCGCAGCCAGCAGGGAGCCATCTGCATCGACCGCACCACATAGAGCCGGACGCGTTCGCTCGCGATCGCCCAACCAGCTGTATGTCCTTGTTTGATCGCGTGATCAAACGGCTCCGGGGATTCCACGTTCGGCCATCACGCTCTGGCGGGCCGGGCGGCGTTGGCGCTAGGGTCGGGCCGGGGGAGGGCTCTGCCATGCGCGTATTCCGTATCCTGCGCCCGTTGCTGCTGCTCGGCGTGCTGACCCAGGGGCTGGCCATGACGCCGCCCACGCCCGCCGCCGCCGACGAACTGACGCCACTGAAGGTCGCCGGCTCGGTGATCTGGTGGGGCCAGATCCCGATCATGGTCGCGATCGAAAAGGGCTTGTTCAAGAAGCAGGGGCTGGATGTGACGATGGAGAACATCCCGGCCTCCGGCGATCGCGTCGCCGCACTGACCGCCGGCTCCGTGCAGTTCAGCAATCTCGGCCGCATCGCCGTGATCACCGAGGCGGCGCGGGGCAACCAGGGCTTCTACTTCTTTGCCAATATCGACGATTCGCCGGGCAATGAGGGCTGCTGGGCGCGGCCGGGCTTCGCCAACTTCACCGCCCTGCGCGGCCAGAAGGTCGCCGCCAACACCTCCGCCGAGATCACGATGAACGGGCTGCTCGCCAACGAGGGCATGACCGAGAAGGACGTGCAGTTCGTGAACCTGCCGGGCGGCGAGATGGCCGCCGCACTGGCGAACGGCAACGTCGACGCCGCCTGCGTCTGGGAGCCGCTGCTCAGCAACGTCAAGAAGGCGGTGCCGGACGGCAAGCTGCTCGGCCTCGACACCGACACGCCGAACTACAAGAAGTTCGGCACCATGGCCTCGCCCGACATCGTCATCATCTCGCGCAAGCTGGTGGAGCAGACGCCGGACGTCGCGCGGCGGCTGACGGTCGCGATGTTCGAGGGGGTCGCCTACACCAACGAGCACCCCGACGAGACGGCGGCGACGGTCGCGCACAACTTCCACAAGTCGCCGGAGGAGGTGCTGGCGGCGATGAAGCAGTTCAAGTATTTCGGCCAGGACGACTGGCAGCAGCACATGAAGCTGCACGCCCAGCAGATGCAGTTCCTGGCACAGTGGCTGTTCGACAACCACAAGATCCCCTCGGTGCCCGACATGGCGAAGTGGGAGAACACGACCTTCGTGCCCCATTAGGCAGGATGGCGAGCTCCGCGGCGCACGGGGCGGTCGCGCCTCCCCGAACCGGGCGACCAACCGGGCGACCAACCGGGCGACGGCCCGGGCGGCGCGCCCCGCTCGCGCTGCTGCTCAAATGCGGCTCGGTCGGGGTGTTTCTGCTGGCCTGGTACGCGGCGACGCGCAGCGGCTGGATTTCGCCGGTCTTCCTGCCCTCCCCCGGCGATGTGCTGGCGCAGGCCACCGCACTGCTGCGCAGCGGCGACTTGCTGAACGCGGTGCTGGTCTCCTCCGGTCGCGTGTTCGCGGGCTTCGCGCTGGCAGGCCTCGTCGCCGTGCCGCTCGGCATCGTCATGGCGGTGTGGTGGCCGGCGCGGGCGATCATGGACCCGTTCGTCTCGCTGCTGCGCCCGCTGCCATCGATCACCTGGATACCGCTCACCATTCTCTGGCTCGGCATCGGCGAGTCGCAGAAGGTGGCGATCGTCTTCCTGGGTTCATGGATCTACGTGCTGTTCTACACGCTCGCCAGCGTCCGGCGGGTCGATCCGATCCTGATCCGCGCGGCGCGCAACCTCGGCGCGTCGGATTTCGCGGTGATGACGCAAGTGATCCTGCCGGCCTCGCTGCCCGGCATCATCGCCGGCCTGAAGATCACGCTCGCCATCTCCTGGTCTTGCGTGCTGTCCGCCGAGATGATCGCCGCGCAGACCGGCCTCGGCGCGCTGATCTGGCAGGGCAAGGACTGGGGCGATCTGGCGACGGTGCTGGTCGGCATGGTCGGTATCTCCATCACCGTGCTGGTCGCCGACGGGCTGGCCGAGCGGCTGGAACGCCTGTTGCTCCCCTGGGAGCGGCATCGCCGTCCCTGAGCCGTGCCGCCGATCCTCGCCGCGGAGCACGTCAGCAAGACTTTTCAGGTCGGCCGCGACGAGCCGCTGCTCGCCGTGCGCAACCTCTCGCTCCAGGTCGAGGAGGGCGAGTTCGTCTGTCTGCTCGGCGCCTCCGGTTGCGGCAAGACGACGGTGCTGAACATGTTCGCGGGCTTCACCCAGCCGACGCAGGGGCGGGTGCTGCTGCGCGATCGGCCGATCACCGGCATCGAGCCGCGCTGCGGCGTGGTGTTCCAGTCCTATGCGCTGTTTCACTGGAAGACCGTGCAGGGCAACGTCGAGTTCGGCCTGCGCATGCAGGGCGTGGCGCGCGCCGAGCGCCGCCGGCGCGCCGCGCACTTCATCGAGCTGGTCAAGCTCGGCGGCTTCGAGCGCCGCTATCCGGCCGAGCTGTCGGGCGGCATGCAGCAGCGCGTGACCCTCGCGCGCATCCTCGCCGCCGACCCCGAAGTGCTGCTGATGGACGAACCCTTCGCAGCGCTCGACGCGATGACACGCCAGGTGATGCAGGAGGAACTGCTGCGCATCCAGGAGAGCAGCGGCAAGACCGTGCTGTTCATCACCCACAGCATCGACGAGGCGCTGATCCTGGCGGACCGCATCGTCGTGATGTCGGCGCTGCCCGGCCAGGTGAAGGCGATCCTGCCGAACCGGCTGCCGCGGCCGCGCCACGTCTCGGTGCAGCTCTCGGCCGAGTACGCCCGGCTGAAGGCGGAGGTCTGGAAGGAAGTGGGGTTCGAGGTGCGACCGGCCGACGCGCTGCCGCGTTCACCCGACCGGAGGTGACGCATGTCGAAGAACGATTTTGCCCCCCAGGAATTCGCCGAGCGTCGCGCCCGCGTCTGCCAGGCGATCGGCAATGCGGGGCTCGACTGGTTGCTGGTGATCCATCCGGTATCGCTGCACTGGCTGACCGGGGCGGACACCAAGAGCTACACCGCCTTCCAGTGTCTGCCGGTTTCCGCACGGCCCGGCCGGCTGGTGATGTTCACCCGCGCCTCCGAGCGTAGCGAGTTCGAGGCGGACACCACGGTCGATGAGGTGCGCGGCTGGGGCGGCGCCGAGGCGGAAGACCCGATGGAGGGGTTCGCGCGCCTGGTCGACGAGCTCGATCTGCGCCGCGCCCGCGTCGGCATGGAGGTGCCGGCCTGGTACCTGCATCCCCACCACTACGTGCGCATCAAGGCCATGCTGGGCGAGGCGCTGGTCGCCGATCCCTGCACGATCGTGCTCGACATGAAGATGGTGAAGTCGCCGCGCGAGATCGACTATGTCCGCGAATCCGCCCGCATCGTCGGCGAGGCGGTCCGCGCGCTGATCGCGGCGGTGGCGGAGGGACGATCCGAGTTGGCACTGGCCGCGGCGGCGTATCAGACGCTGCTGGCGTCGGACAGCAATCTGCCGGCGAGCACGATCAACCTGGTGACCGGCGAGCGCTGTCACTTCGTGCTGGGCGGCCCGACCTCGCGCCGGCTGCGGCGCGGTGATCCCGGCTATGTCGAGGTCGGCGCGGCGTTCCGCCGCTACACCTCTACCCTCGGGCGCGCCTGGAGCCTGGGCGAGCCTTCGGCGCGGCTGCGCGAAATCCACGGCGCGCTCTGCCAGGCGGCGGAGGCCTGCATCGGCGAAATCCGCGCCGGTGCGCCGGCCACCGCGCCGCACGAGGCGCTCAAGCGCGTACTGGCGGAAGCGGGGCTCGAGCAATACCGCCAGCATACCAGCGGCTACGGCATGGCGCCGGGGTTCCCACCGTCCTGGGGCGAGCCGGTCAACATGATCGGCGGCAGCAAGTACGTGCTGCGCGCGGGGATGGTGATCTCCGTCGAGCCCGGCGTCTATCTTCCGCGCGAGCGGCTGGGCATGCGGCTGATCGACAATGTGCTGGTGACGCCGACCGGCTGCGAGGTGCTTTCGACGCTGCCGCGCGACCTCGCTATCGTCCGGTAGCGTCCGCGCTCACCCAACTGTCGCCGGATCACCACGCCGATGCAATGATGCCGCCGGTATTGGGCTCGCCATGGAAGCCGCTCTGGACGCATCGCCACACCCCAGGCTCACCGGCGCCGCAGCCGCGCCGAAAAGGATGCCGCGCCAGGCGCTTGCCGCGCTGCTGCTGCTCGCGCCCTCCGCCGCCTTTCTGCTCGCCTTCTCCTATTGGCCGGTCCTCTACGTCGCCGTCGAGTCGCTCACCGCCGGCCGCGGCGGCGCCGATCTCGGCAACTACGCGCGGCTGTTCGCCGACCCGCACTTCGCACAGGCCGTGCGCAACAACCTCGTCTATGCGGTCGGCACCATCGCGCCGAGCGTCACCCTCGCCCTGCTGTTCGCGCTGGCGTTGCGGGATTCGACCCGGCTGAACGCGATGCTGCGCACGCTGCTGGTCATGCCGCTGCTGATCCCGCTGGTCGCCGCCGCAGCCCTGTTCAGCTTCGTGCTGCTGCCCGGACAGGGCCTGCTCGACTGGTATCTGGCCAGGCTCGGCATCGCCGCGACGAACTGGCTCGGCGACCCGGACCTCGCGCTCGGCTCGATCATCGCGCTCACCGTCTGGAAGAACACCGGCTATTACATGCTGTTCTTCATCGCCGGGTTGGCGGCCGTGCCACAGGAGCTGCTGGACGCCGCGAAGATCGACGGCGCGCGCGCTCTCGCCCGCTTCCGCCACGTCACCCTGCCGATGCTCGGCCCGACCTTCGGCTTCGTGCTGCCGATCGCGCTGCTGAACGCGCTGACCCAGGTCGATCACGTCGTCACGCTGACCCAGGGCGGCCCGTCGGATTCGACGAGCCTGCTGCTCTACTACATCTATCAGCAGGCGGCGCAGAACGACGACCCGGGCCTCGCGGCCGCCGCGACGTTGATCAGCGTCGCGGCACTTCTGGCACTTTCGCTCGGTACGTTCCGCGCCCTCGATCGCGGCATTCACTATGCGAGCTGAGCGGCGCCTGCTGGCGACGGTGGCGATCGGCGCCGCGGCGATCGCTTGGGCGCTGCCGTTCGCCTGGATGGCCGTCGCCTCGCTGCGCCCCGGCGTGCCGCCGGACATCGCGTCGCTGACGCCGCCGGGCCCGTTCGGCCTCGGCAATTACGCGCTGGCCTGGCGCAGCGGCAGCTTCCCGCTCTGGTATCTCAACACGCTGCTGATGTGCGGCGGCATCCTCGCCGTGCAGCTCGTCACGATCACCGCCGCCGGCTACGCCTTCGCCCGGCTGCGCTTCGCCGGGCGTGAAACGCTGTTCGCGCTGTTCATGCTGCAGATCCTGCTGATCCCGGCGCTGCTGATCGTGCCCAACCTGGCGACGCTCGTGCGGCTGCACCTGTACGACCGGCTGCTCGGCATCATGGCGCCGTATTTCGCGTCCGGCTTCGGCGTGTTCCTGATGCGCCAGACGTTTCGCGCCATTCCGCGCGACTACGAGGAGGCGGCGATGCTGGACGGCGCGCGCATTCCGGCACTGATCCGCCACGTGCTGGCGCCGTTGGCGCGGCCGGGGCTGGTCGCCTTCGCGATCATCTCCGTCACCGCGCACTGGAACGAGTTCCTCTGGCCGCTGATGGCGGTGGTCTCGCCGTCGCGCCAGGTGCTGACGGTCGGGCTGGCCTCGTTCACCGCCGGCGCCGAAGCAGGCTCGGCCTGGGGCATGGTTGCCGCCGGCACCTTCCTGGTCGCCGGCCCGCTGCTCATCCTGTTCCTGCTCTTCCAGCGCCGCTTCGTCTCGTCTTTCATGTTTTCCGGAATCAAGTAGGGGGCGTCCGTCCATGACAATCACCCGGCGTGCCGCGATGGGCGCGGCGCTCGCGCTGCCCGCGGCGAACCTCGTGCGCGCCGCGCGCGCCGCCGAGCCCGTCGCCATCGACCTGTTCTTCCCGGTGCCGGTGCAGGGCATGCTGGCCAACGAGATGCAGACGCTGATCGAGCGCTTCAACGGCCAGCAGCCGGAAGTGCGGGTCACCGCGGCCTACACCGGCAGCTACGACGACACCAACCTCAAGACCCGTGCCGCCATCAAGGCCGGGCGACCACCCGCTGCCGTCATCATGTCCGCCAATTTCGTGCGGGAATACGTGATCAACGACGAGGTGGACGCCTTCGACGACCTGATCGGCCAGGACGGCAAGACGCCGAGCGAATACATGGACGCGTTCTGGCCGGCGCTGCGGCCGAACGCCGTGATCGACGGGCGCGTCTACGGCATTCCCTTCCAGAACTCGACGCCGCTGCTCTACTATGGCGTCGATGCGTTCAGGGACGCCGGGCTCGATCCCGACCACCCGCCGGCGACCTGGGCGGAGTGGGTGGACGCGGCGGTCAAGCTGACCAGGCCGAACGGCCAGCGCTGGGGCCTGATGTTCCCGGGCACCTACGACTACTGCGGCTGGATCACCAGCGGGCTCGTCATGTCCAACGGCGGCCAATATTTCAACCACGACTACGGCGGGGAGGTGTTCTACGACGCGCCGAGCGCACTGGGCGCGCTGTCGCTGCTCGACCTGATGGTCAACAAGCACAAGGCGATTCCACCCGGCGTGTCGGACGCCAACGCCTGCACCGGCGCGTTCTTCGCCGGCCGCACCGGCATGATGGTGCTCTCCACGGGCTCGCTGAGCTTCGTGCGCAGCAACATGAAGTCGCCGTATCGCGTCGCCTTCATGCCGCGCAACCTGCGCAACGCGGCGCCGATCGGCGGCGGCTCGCTGATCCTGCCGAAGGGCAACACGCCGGAGCGTCGGCAGGCCGCGTGGAAGCTCGTCAACTGGCTGACCAGTCCGGAAATATCCGGCGAATGGAGCCGCTTCACCGGATATTTCGCGCCGCGCAAGGCGGCGTACGACCTGCCGGATATGAAGGCATACGTGCAGCAGTATCCGGACGCCAAGGTGGCGCTCGACCAGCTGCAGTACGCGGTGCCGTGGTTCGACACCTACAGCACCGTCGCGGTGCGCAAGGCAATGGAGGACCAGGTGCAGGCGCTCCTGTCCGCCAAGACCACGCCGGCGGAGGCGGCGGCGGCGGCGCAGAAGGGTGCCGACGCCTTGCTGCGTCCCTATGTCGAGCGCACGGCATTGAAGCTGCCGGCCTGAGCCGCGGCCCGTATCAGGCGATTCCCATGTAGATCCGCTGCACCTCCGTGTTCCCCGCCAGCTCCTCCGCCGGCCCCTCCAGCACGGTGCGCCCGGTCTGCAGCACGTAGGCGTAGTCGGCAAGTTCCAGCGCCAGTTCCACCGACTGCTCGGCGAGCAGCAGCGGCAGCCCGGTCTCATTCAGCTGCACCAGCGCCTCGTACATCCGCTCCACTACCGCCGGCGCGAGGCCGAGGCTCGGCTCATCCAGCATCAACAGCTGCGGGTCACTCATCAGCGCCCGGCCGAGCGCCAGCATCTGCCGCTCGCCGCCCGAAAGCGTGCCGGCGCGCTGCCGGCGCCGCTCCGCCAGGCGCGGAAACAGCGCATAGACGCGCTCCAGCATCGCCGCCGCGCGGCTACGATCGGCGAGCACCGTCGCGCCCAGCCGCAGATTCTGCTCGACGCTCTGCTGCACGAACAGCCGCCAGCCCTCGGGCGACAGCGCCAGGCCCTGGGCAACGATCGCGTGCGCCGGCCGGCCGGCGATGTCGCGGCCCTGCCAGGCGATGCGGCCCGCCGCAGGCGGCACCAGCCCAGCGATGGCGTTCAGCGTCGTCGTCTTGCCCGCGCCGTTGGCGCCGAGCAGCGCCACCACCGAACCCGCCGGCACGGCGATCGAGATGTCGGCCACCCCGACCAGGTCGCCGTAGCGCACCGCCAGGTGCTGCACCGAGAGCACCGCGCTCATGGCGGATTTCGCCGCCGGCGCAGCCGCCGACCCGCAAGGCTGCGCCCGATATACGCCTCGACCACCGCGGGATCGTCCACCACCGCCCGCGGCACGCCCTCGGCGATCACCTTGCCCTGGTTGAACACGACCGCCCGCTCGGCGAGCGACAGGATGACCTCCATGATGTGCTCGACGACGATCAGCGTGATGCCGCGCGCGTGCAGTCCGCGCACGAAGCCGATGGCGTCGCGCACCTCGGTCGGGTTGAGCCCGGCCAGCGCCTCGTCGAGCAGCAGCAGACGCGGCTCGGTGGCCAGCGCGCGGGCGATCTCCAGCCGCTTGCGCCCGGGCGTACCGAGGCCGCCCGCCCGCGCCTCCGCCTGCCGCGCGAGCCCGGTGACCTCCAGCATCTCGCGCGCCCGCTCGCGTGCGTCGCGGCGGTGCGGATGGCGCAGGAAAGCGCCGACCATCACGTTCTCCAGCACCGTCATGTCCTCGAAGGTGACGGGCACCTGAAAACTGCGCGCCATGCCAGCGCGGGCGTGCGCGTCGGCCGGCGCGCGCGTCACCTCCTGGCCGGCGAAGCGGATGAGCCCGGCAGTCGGCTGGGTGTCGCCGGCCAGGCAGTTGAAGAAGGTGCTCTTGCCGGCGCCGTTCGGCCCGATCAGGCCGACGATCTCACCCTCGCGCACGGTGAGCCCGGCGCCGTCCACGGCGCGGAAGCTGCCGAACGCCTTGACGATCCCGGTCGCCTCGAGCAGCGGTTCAGGCGGCACGCCGCGGTCGCCAGTGCAGCAGCTCGAGCAGCCCGCCCGGCCGGAACCGCGCGATCGCCAGGATGATGGCGCCGTAGACGATGTAGGTCAGCCCGCTGCCACTGCCGCCGAACGCCGCGTTGGTCGCCTGCTGCACCGGCACCAGGATCACCGCGCCGAGCACGGGCCCGAACAGCGTGCCCGCGCCGCCCAGCGCCGCGACGATCACCATCTGCACGGAAACCAGGATACCCAGCACGCTCTCCGGATCGACATAGCCGACCATCACCGCGTACAGCGACCCGGCGAGTGCGGTGAACCCGGCCGACAGCAGCAGCGCGACCAGCTTGTAGCGCAGCACCGGCACGCCGAGGCTGAGCGCCGCGCGCTCGCCGGCGCGGACCGCGCGCAGGTAGTAGCCGGTGCGGCTGCGCGCCATCGCCCAGGTCACCCACAGCAGTGCCGCCTCGACCGCGGCGAAGATGTAGAAATACGGCAGCGGGCTGAGGAACGAGAGGTCAGCCAGGCCGCGCGGCACCGCCGGCCCCATCAGCCCGACCGCCGCGCCGAGCAGCGGCCAGTTGCCGACGACGATGCGGATCAGCTCGGCCACCGCGATCGTCGCCATCGAGAAATAGTGGCCGCGCAGCCGGAAGGTCGGCACTCCTATCAGCAGCGCCAGCACCAGCGAGACCGCGATGCCGAACGGCGCGCCGGCGATCGGCGGCCAGGCGAACAGCTTGAACACCAGCAGCGATGCATAGGCGCCGGCGCCGAAGAACACCGCGTGGCCGATCGAGACCTGCCCGGCGTAGCCGCCGATCAGGTTCCAGGCGGAGGCGGAGATCGCGGTCAGCAGCACCAGTGCCGCGACGCGCTGTATGAACGGGTCGCCCACCGCCGCCGGCGCGGCCAGCAGCAGCACCACCGCGGCGACGCCGAGACCGATCCTCACGCCTGCCCCAGCAGCCCCTGCGGGCGGAACCACAGCAGCACCACGAACAGCGCATAGACAACGACGTCCTGATAGACCGCGCCGATCAGGTATGCGGAGAGCGCCTCGATAACGCCGATCGCCAGCCCCGCGAGCAGCGCCCCCGGCACGCTGCCGAACCCGCCGAGGCAGACCGTGACGAATGCGATCAGCGCCAGCGATTCCCCGACCGTCGGGGATATGTAGTAGAACATTGCGATCAGCGCGCCGGCGATGCCGGTGCTGGCGGCACCGATGCCCCAGGCCAGGCCCTGCATGCGGTCCGGCCGGATGCCGACCAGCTGCGCCGCCGCGCGGTCCTCGGCCACCGCCAGCAGCCGGCTTCCGAGTGCGGTGCGTGTAAGCAGCAGGTGCAGGCCGACCGTCAGCACCAGCGCGACCGCCCCGGCGAGCAGCCGTGCCGCCTGCAGGCGCAGCCCGCCGATCGCCACCGTGCCGCCGACCAGCGTGTCCGGCAGCGTCACGAAATTCGCCGAGAAGATCCAGAACGCGGTGTAGCGCAGCAGCAGCGCGAGGCCGAACGTCGACAGGATTTGCGCCAGCATCGGCCCGCGCGTCACGTGGCGGATGATTGCCGCGTAGACGAACAGGCCGAGCAGGAACAGCAGCGCGGCGGCCAGCGGCACGAACACCAGCGGCGGCAGGTGCAGCAGCGTGTAGGCGACGAAGGCCACGTACATCGCCAGCATCACGAAGTCGCCATGCGCGAAGTTCACCACGTTCATCATGCCCCAGATCAGCGTCAGCCCGGAGGAGAACAGGGCGTAGACGGCGCCGAGCAGCAGGCCGCTGACGATGACCTGGGCGAGGATCACCGGCCGGCGTGGCGGGCGGTGAACGAGACGGGCCAGTGACCGGCGCCGGCGCGCATGCCGTTGGCACTCCGCGGATTGCCTTGGAACCGTGGCGTTCGGCCTGACGTGGGGTTTGGCCGGACCTCCGATGCTGGCACGCCCTCCGCTGACGCGTCGAGCGGAACGATCGCGCTGTGCGCGACTGGGCCTTGCTGCGGCGCGGAGGTGCTGGCCTTGTCGGCACGCTCGCCGCACGGCATACAATCGTCAGCCTGCTTGCGGTGGGCCGCGAGCCGAAATAACCATTGGTTGACAAGGTGATCGAGACATTTCCTGCACCTGAGCGTGATGTGGCTTGGGTGCCGATCCTATGTGGCCGCTGGGCCACAGCATCTCGCGCGTAGCGCGCATAAAAGTAGACAATGCATAAAAAATTTGACAATCGGGGCTTAACCCGGCATTACCGGCAACGAAAGTTGTGGCGGCGGTGAACCGGAACGGAAGGGAATTGTTAACCACCGCGTCGGCGTCGCCCAACACGGCGCCCGTCGCCTTCCATCGAAAAACGGCTGGAGAGACCACCGGATCAAGCCCGGGGGCCGCAGGGACGATGGCGTCCGCGGCAACCCCGAGCCGGACGGGACAGAGCAGGACAGGGCCGGGCATCGCACCCGGGAGTTTGGGGAAGACAATGTATATCACGTCCGAAACGGTCATCGCGCGCCAGCCGATCACCACCGCGATCAAGCTGTTCGCCGACGGCGCCAACCTCGACGACATGCTGCGCATCTACACCGCCGGTGAGGCGGACGGCTTCACCACCAATCCGACCCTGCTGCGCAAGGCCGGTGTGACCGACTTCGCCGCCTTCGCCCGCACCGTGCTGGCGCACATCACCGACCTGCCGATCTCCTTCGAGGTGTTCTCGGACGAGTTCGCGGAGATGGAGGTGCAGGCCCGCCGCCTCGCATCATGGGGTCGCAACGTCTACGTCAAGATCCCCATCACCAACACCGCCGGGCAGAGCTCGGTCCCGCTGATCCGCACGCTGTCGCGCGACGGCATCAAGGTGAACGCCACCGCCATCATGACGCTGCGCCAGGTCGCGCAGACGCTGGAGGTGCTGGCCGACGACGTGCCGGCGGTGGTCTCCATCTTCGCCGGACGCATCGCCGACACCGGGCGCGATCCGGTCCCCGTGATGAGCGCCGCGGTCGCGATGGCGGCGAGCAAGCCGGCGGCCGAGATCCTGTGGGCCAGCCCGCGCGAGGTGTTCAACATCCACCAGGCGCAGGCCTGCGGCTGCCATATCATCACCGCGACCCCCGATATTCTGAAGAAGCTGAGTATGGCGGGCATGGACCTCGACCGGCTGTCACAGGACACCGTGCGCATGTTCCGCCAGGACGTGCTGGCCGCCGGGTATCAGCTCTAGAAAAAGGCCAGGGGCGCTGCCCCTGGACCCCGGCAAAGGCAGAGCCTTTGCAATCCTTCACTTGAAGTAAAGGGGTCTGGGGCATTGCCCCAGCGGGGTCCAGGGGCAGAGCCCCTGGCCTTGCCTTCTCCCCGGAGACGACCCGATGCCGATGCCCCCCGCCCTGGTCCTCGCCGCCGGCCTCGGCACGCGCATCCGCGCCGTCGCCGGCGACCTGCCCAAGCCGCTGATCCCGTTCGGCGGCCAACCGATCCTTGCCCACAATCTGCGCTGGCTGGCGGCCGGCGGGGTGCGGGACGTCTGGATCAACCTGCACTACAACGCCCGGCGCATCACCGAACTCGTGGGCGACGGCGCCGGCTTCGGCCTGCGCATCCGCACGCTGTTCGAGCCGGAGCTGCTGGGGACCGCCGGCGCGCTCGCCAATCTCGCCACCCAGGCACCCGAGGCGGTGCCCGGCGCGGTGCTCGTCGTCTATGGCGACAACCTGCTGCGCTTCGATCTCGCGGCGCTGCTCGCCGCGCATCGCCGGCGCGACGCCGCCGCGACGATCGCGCTGTTCGATCGCGACAGTCACGTCCATACCGGCATCGCCGGCGGCCGCGTCGAAACCGGCGCCGACGGCCGCGTGCTCGCCTTCCGCGAGGGCGGCGCGCCGATCGCCGGGCGCGATCTCGTCAACGCCGGCGTCTACGTCGTCGAGCCCGCGGTGCGCCGGCTGATCGTGCCGCGCAACGGCGGCCCGGCCGTGGATTTCGGTCGCGACGTGTTCCCCGCCATGCTGCGCGAAGGCTTGCCGCTGTTCGGCCACGTCATCGAGGACGAGGGGTTCTGCCTCGGCCTCGACACGCCGGAGAGCCACGCCGCCGGCACCGCCCTGCTCGACGCCGGCCGGATCGTGCTCGCCTGATGCGCCCGCCCGGAAAGCACCCTGCGCTAAGGCACCGGGCCGTGTTCCTCGACCGCGACGGCGTGCTCAACGCCGTGGTCATGCGCGACGGCAAGCCGGCCTCGCCGCGCCGCCCCGAGGAGTTCGTGCTCGAGTCCGGGGTGGAGGACGCGCTCGGCCGGCTGCACGCCGCCGGGCTGAAGCTGTTCGTCGTCACCAACCAGCCGGATGTCAGCCGCGGCCTGATGGACGACGCGGCGCTGGACGCGATGCACCGGACACTGCGCGAGCGCCTGCCGATCGCCGAGATCGCCTGCTGCCGGCATGACGATGCGCAGGGTTGTGCCTGCCGCAAGCCCAAGCCCGGCATGCTGCTCGATCTCGCCACGCGCTGGGATTTGGCCCTGGCAAAGAGCGTGATGATCGGCGATCAGGACCGCGACATGGCGTGCGGCCGCGCCGCCGGCTGCGCCACGATCCAGCTCGCACGGCCGTACAACAGCGGCGCCGGCGCGCAGCACAGGGTTGCCGATCTGGCCGCCGCGGTCGCCATAATCCTGCAACAGCTCGGGTCCAGTATCGCCGCCTGACTGCGACGCGTCCGTTTCATCGTCCGTTAGCGCCTCGCTCCTAGAAGGCCCTCCAGCAGCAAGGCAGACCGATGTTCTCCGCGCATTTCCTCGCCGCCCTGCAGACCGCCCTGGGCCGCATCGACCACGCGGCGATCGAGGCGATGGCGCACGACCTCGCGGCGGTGCGCGCGCGCGGCGGCCGCCTGTTCATCCTCGGCGTCGGCGGCGGTGCCGGCCACGCCGGCCACGCGGTGAACGATTTCCGCAAGATTTGCGGCTTCGAGGCTTACGCGCCGACCGACAACGTCTCCGAACTGACCGCCCGCATCAATGACGAGGGCTGGGAAGGCTGCTACGCCGCCTGGCTGGACGGCAGCCGGCTGCGCGCGGAGGACGGGCTTCTGGTGTTCTCGGTCGGCGGCGGCAGTGCCGAGCCGCCGGTCAGCATGAACATCGTGCGCGCGCTGGATCGCGCGCGTGCCGTCGGCGCCACCATCACCGGCGTCGTCGGCCGCTCCGGCGGCTACACGGCGGAGGTCGCCGACAGTTGCTGCGTCGTCCCGACCGTCGATCCGGCGCTGGTTACGCCGCTGGTCGAGGGCATGCAGGCGGTGGTCTGGCACCTGCTGGTGGCGCACCCCGCGCTGGCGCGGCAGGCCGGCAAGTGGGAGCAGCTCGCCGCCGCGGCGCAATGAGCGCGGGACCGGCCGGCGTGGTCACCACCCGCACGCCGTTGCGCGTGACGCTCGGCGGCGGCGGGACCGATCTCGAGAGCTACTACCGCCACGGCGGCGGCTTCATCTTCGCGATGGCGCTCGACAAGTACATCCACGTGCACGCCCACCGCCCGGTGTTCGACCGGCGCGTCGTCGTCAATGGCGCGACGCTGGACGACGCGGACCCCTCGGCGCACCCGCTGGTCCGCGCCGCCCTGCGCCGGCACGACGTGGTGGACCGCTTCGAGCTGGCCTCGCTCGCCGACATCGCCGGTGGCACCGGCCTCGGCTCCTCCAGCTGCTTCCTGGTCGGCCTGCTGAACGCGTTGCACGCCATGGCCGGCCGGCGCGCCGGGGCGCCGGCGCTGGCCGAGGAAGCCTGCGCGCTGGAGATCAACGCGCTGGCGCGCGGCATCGGCAAGCAGGACCAGTACATGGCCGCGTTCGGCGGCCTGACCACCTTGCGCATCGCCGCGGACGGCACGGTCGCCGTGGCGCCCGTGGTGCTGGACGCGGACGTGGAGGCGGCCTTCCTGCGCCACACACACATCTACTACACCGGACTGCGGCGCGACGCCGCGGTGGTGCTGTCCGAGCAGAACACCGCGATGGCGGACGCGGGCAGCGGCCGCCACCAACAGGTGCAGGACAGCCTGGATTACATCCGCGATCTCGGCTACCGCATCCTCGCCGCCTGGCAGGCGGGCGACCTGGACGGCTGGGGACGCATGCTCGACGAGCACTGGCAGCACAAGAAGCGGCTCTCCAGCCGCATCAGCTGGCCGAAGATCGACGCTCTCTACGAGAGCGTGAAGCGCGCGCACGGCGTGCTCGGCGGCAAGGTGATCGGCGCCGGCGGCGGCGGCTTCCTGATGCTGTTCTGCCCCGGCGACGGCACCGCGCTGCAAGCCGCCATGCACGAACAGGGCATGCCGCGCCTGCGCTACGCAATCGACCGGACCGGCAGCCGCGTGCTCTCCGCCACCCCACTCGATCCCCCGTGATCCCGCACCATCTGGCGATCGAACTCACGGATTTCGGCAATGTTGCGGTGGCCGGGCCGATGGCGGCAGTGATGGCGGCCTGGCTGTGGTTCACCGGCCAGCGGGTGCTGGCGGGCATCCTCGCCCTCAACATGGGCTGCGCCGTCGCCGCGACCGTGGTGCTGAAGGAGGTGTCGCGCACGCTCGGCGGCGAGTTCTACGGCACGCCGCTGCAGCTCTCCACCGGCGCGCCGAGCGGCCACGCGGTGATGAGCATGGTGACCTACGGTGCGCTCGGCGTGCTGTTCGCGGTCGGCAGCCGCGGCTCACTGCGGGTGCTCGCGGTGGCGCTGGCCGGTCTGCTGATCGTCGGCGTCGCGGTGACGCGGGTGACCCTGCACGCGCACACGCCGGCGGACGTAGCGACCGGCCTGATCCTCGGCGGCGCGTTCACCGCGCTCACCGCGGTGGCCGCGCGTCACACGCGCGGCGCCTGGCCGGCGATGACGCCGCTGCTGATCGGTGTCGCCGTCGTGGCGCTGGCGATGCAGGTCTCCGGCCTGCGCCTGACCAGCGCCGACTTCATGTGAGGCGGCGCCGAACACGAAGCCCCAGGACAATCGCCGCGCCGCTATCTGCCCAGCCCGATCGCCCCTTCGCGCGCCAGCTCCGCCAGCTCCGCCTCGGCGTAGCCTGCCTCGGTCAGCACCTCGCGCGTGTGCGCGCCCGCCTCCGGCGGCTGACGGCGCAGCGGGAGCGGCGCGTCACCGAGGCGCAGCGGCAGGCCGGGCAGGCGCGCGCGGACGGACGGCGACAGCGCGACATCGAGCAGCGCGCCGGCGGCCAGCAGGTGCGGATCGTCGAACAGGTCGGCGGGCTGCGCCACCGGCGCGCAGGGGATGCGCGCCCGCCGGCAACGCGCGATGATCTCCGCCGAGGGCAGCGGCGCCAGCAGCGCGGCGAGCGCGGGGACCACACGTGCCCGCTCGCGGAACAGCCCCTCATAGGTCGCGAGCGCCGGATCGTCGCGCAGCGCGCCGACATCGAAGGCCGCGCAGAAGCGCTGCCAGTGCGCCGCGCTGGTGACCCCGACGAAGACCGGCGCGTCGGCGGTGGCGAACACGTCGTACACCGGCCAGGACGACACCCGCGCCGGCATTGGCGGCGGCGGCGCGCCGGTGAGCGCCGCCGCCGCCATGTGCTGGCTGACCAGGAACGCCGTCGCCTCGAACAGCGCGCTGTGCACGATGCCGCCGCGGCCGGTGCGGTCGCGCTCGCGCAGCGCCGCGAGGATCCCGACGACCCCGAACACGCCGCCGAAAATGTCGATCACCGAGGCGCCGGCGCGCAGCGGCCGGCCGGGCGGGCCGGTCATGTAGGCGAGCCCCGCCTGCATCTGCACGACCTCATCGAGCGCCGGCAGGTCCTCGTACGGGCCGGGCAGGTAGCCCTTCAGCGCGCAGTAGACGAGGCGCGGGTTGAGCTTTTCCGCGCTCTCCCAGTCCAGGCCGAGCCGCTGCATGGTGCCCGGCCCGAAATTCTCCACCAGCACGTCCGCTCGGGCGAGCAGGCGCCGCGCCGCCGCGAGGCCGGCGGGATGCTTCAGGTCCAGCGCCACGCTGCGCTTGTTGCGGTTGAAGGCGCCGAAGAAGCCGATGCCAAAGCCCTGCAGGCGCCGCGTGCGCTCGCCCTCCGGCGGCTCGATGCGCAGCACGTCGGCGCCGAGATCGGCCAGCACCAGACCGCAGCTCGGCCCCATGACGGTGTGGCCGAAATCGAGCACGCGCAGCCCGCTGAGCGGGAGCGCGGCGTCGTCCTCTGGTCGGTCCAAGACGGCCCTCCTGGGGCAGGATGGAAAGCCGGCCCGGCCCGGTCAATCCCGGCGGGCCGGCGAACCATAGGCGGGGCAAAGCGTTACGCCGGCGTCATCAACGCACACGAACGCACAGCCATGCTCAGACTGCTTCGCCTGGCGGCGCTGGCCGCGATCCTCGCCGCGAGTGCCGCGATGCCGCGCGCCCAAGCACAGGGGGCGGACGCCCAGCAACTGGTCAACGACGCCGCCGGCACGGTGCGGCAGATGCGCGCCGCGCCGGAGGTCCGCCGCTCCGGCGTGCTGCGCCGGGCACGCGCGATCATGGTCTTTCCCAACCTGATCCGCGCCGGCTTCCTGGTGGGCGGCGAGGGCGGCCAGGGCGTGCTGCTGGCGCATGCCGGCCGCGGCTGGAGCGATCCCGCCTTCTATGCGCTGGGCTCGCTCAGCGTCGGCGCGCAGGCCGGCGTGCAGGACGCCTCCGTCGTGCTGTTCATCATGACGCAGCGGGCGCTCAACTCCTTTCTGAACAACAACACTTTTACGCTGAAGGCGCAGGCCGACTTTGCGGTAGTGACGATCTCGCAGGCCTCGGAGGCGCAGCTGCACAACGCCGATGTCGTGGTCTGGACCCAGGCGGCCGGGCTGTATGCCGGGCTGACCGTGGACGGCACCGACATCAAGCAGCGGCTGGAATACGACCAGGCCTATTACCGCCGGCCGGTCAGTGCCGCGCAGATCATCTATGGGCGCGCCTACAACCGTGGCGCCGGCGTCATCCGCGGCTCGCTCGGCGGATAGCCGGGTGATGGGGCTGGGGCATTGCCCTAGCGGGGTCCAGGGGCAGCGCCCCTGGCGTTGCCCATTCTAGCGCTCGGCAAAGCGGGCGAGCGCTGCGCGGTCCACCTCGACGCCGAGCCCGGGTCCGTCGGGCACGCGGACCACGCCCGCCGCGTGCTCGATCGGCCGCATCAGCAGCGCCTGGCGGATCGGATGCTCGGTGCGGTCGAATTCCAGCATCGGCTCGAGCGGCGCGAGCGAGGGCGGAGTGTGCGAGGGCAGCACCGCCAGCAATTGCAGTGAGGCGGCGATCGCGATGCCGGTGCCCCAGACATGCGGGTTGTATCGGACGCCGTACGCGGCGGCCATGTCGGCGATCTTCTTGCATTCGCTCAGTCCGCCGGCGGCGCAGGTATCGGGCTGCACGATATCGAGCAGGCGCTGCTCGAGCAGCGCGCGGAAGCCGAAGCGGGTGAACTCGCACTCGCCGCCGGCGATGGGTATCGCCAGCGCCGCCTTCACCGCGCGATGGCCGGAAACATCCTCGGGCGGCACCGGCTCCTCGAACCAGCCGATGTCCAGCTCCTCGATCATCCGGCCGAGCCGGATCGCCGCCACTGCGTCGTAGGCGTGGTTGGCATCGACCATCAGCCCCACTTCGGGCCCAATCGCCTGACGCACGGCGCGCGCCATGCGCGCATCCTGCTCGACGCCGAACCCCACCTTCAGCTTGACCGCGCCGAACCCTTCGGCGACGTAGCCGGCCGCCTCCCCGGCGAGATAGCCGGCGGGATCGCCGGCACGCCGGCGGTACAGGCCGGTCGCATAGGCGCGCACTTCCGTGCGCAGCGGCCCGCCCATCAGCCGGCAGGCGGGCACGCCGAAGTGCTTGCCCTTGATGTCCCAGAGGGCAATGTCGATGCCGCTCAGCGCCTCGACCACCACGCCCTTCTGGCCGTGATCGCGCAGCCTTGCATAGACCTCCTGCCAGACCCACTCGGTCGCCAGCGGATCGGCGCCGATCAGCCAGGGCGCGACGGCCTGCACGACGGCGGCCGTCATCGGCGCGGGGCCGTAGGATTCGCCCCAGCCGACCAGGCCGGTATCGGTCTCGACCTCCACCACCATCGCCATGCGCGTGTCGTACCAGGCGCGCGAATAGGCGAACGGCTGCGACAGCGCGGCCGACAGGATATGCGCGCGAATGCCGGTGATCTTCATGGCGCCGCGCGTCAACCCCCGGGTGCGCCCTGGGCGTGCACGTAGAGCGCGTAGAGGGACTGGCTCGCCGCCATGAACAGCCGGTTGCGGTGGCGGCCGCCAAAGCAGAGATTGGCGCAGCGCTCCGGCAGCGCGATGCGGCCGATCGGCTCGCCGTCCGGCGAGAACACCATCACCCCGTCGCGATCCGGCGTCATGCCCCAGCCGCACCACAGGTTGCCGTCGGTATCGCAGCGCAGCCCGTCCGGCGTGCTGCCGGTGGCG
This sequence comes from Acidisphaera sp., assembly GCA_019240635.1. GTDB lineage: Bacteria > Pseudomonadota > Alphaproteobacteria > Acetobacterales > Acetobacteraceae > JAFAYA01. The sequence continues at coordinate 73,963 of JAFAYA010000103.1, forward strand.
TCGATCAGCATCCGCCCGTTCGCCGCCCGTTCGCCCTGCACCTCGAAGACGTAGATCGCGCGGGGTTCGGCGGAGCGCACGACGTAGAGCTTCGATTCGTCGGGCGAGAAGCAGAGCCCATTCGGCCGCGGGAAGTCGGCGAGGGCGATGCTGATGCGCCCGGTGCCCGCGTCCACCCGATAGATGTTGGTCGGCAGCTCCGGGATGTCGCGGTGGCCTTCGTAGAAGCCGAGGATGCCGAACTCCGGATCGGTGAACCAGATCGAGCCGTCGGACTTCACGACGACGTCGTTCGGCGAGTTCAGCCGCTTGCCCTCGAAGCGGTCGGCGATGACGGTGACCGCGCCGTCGTATTCGGTGCGGGTGACGCGCCTTGCGTCGTGCTCGCAGGTCACCAGCCGGCCCTGGCGGTCGCGCGTGTTGCCGTTGGCGTTGTTCGAGGGCTTGCGGAACACGCTGACCGCGCCGGTCTCCTCGTCCCAGCGCAGGATGCGGTTGTTGGGAATGTCGCTCCAGAGCAGGCAGCGCGCGTCGCCGAACCACACGGGCCCCTCGCTCCAGCGGCACCCCGAGGCGAGCCGCTCGACGCCGGCGAGCAGGATGCGGTACCTGTCGAAGCGCGGGTCCAGGCTCTCGACGGCGGCGTCGGGATAGCGTTCGCTCGGCCGCCAGGGCTGCGGCGCGCTCGACATGATCGGCTCCGTCATGCTGTCTGCCTCCGTCGGTCCACGACGCTATCATCCCCCGCCAGGGGGCGGAACGCCGTGGGGCATGCGAAATCGATGCGGCGTCTGCCGGGGGTTGCTATGCTCCCGCCGCCGCGTATCGGAGGTGGATCGCCATGTCGCCCGACATCGACATCCCGTCGCTGATCGCCCGACGCAAGCCGGGATACAGCCTGGAAGCGCCGTTCTATGCCAGCCAGCAGCTGCTCGATCTCGATATCGACGTCATCTTCGGCCGGCACTGGTTCTTCGCGGCCGTCGAGCCGGAAATTCCGGAACCGGGCGACTACGTCACCGTCACCGTCGGGCCGCACTCGGTCATCCTGCTGCGCGATGACGACAATGCCGTGCGCGCGTTCCACAACGTCTGCCGGCACCGCGGCTCGCGCCTGGTGCTCGACCGGAAGGGCTTCGTCGGCAACCTGGTCTGCCCCTATCACCAGTGGACCTACGACCTCAGCGGCGCCCTGGTCCATGCGGAGTCGATGTCCGCGTGCTTCGAGAAAAGCCGCTTCGGGCTGAAGCCCGTGCACGTCCGCAGCCTCGCCGGCCTGCTGTTCATCTGCCTCGCCGACCAGCCGCCCGACGACTTCGAGGAGATGGCGGCGATCCTGGAGCCCTATCTCGCGCCGCACGATCTGCGCGGCTGCAAGGTCGCGACCCAGATCGACATCGTCGAGGACGGCAACTGGAAGCTGACGATCGAGAACAATCGGGAATGCTACCACTGCGGCGGCCACCCGGAGCTGCTGTGCTCGCTGTTCCACTTCTTCGGCTACGCGGCGAACGACGTCAGCCCGAGCCAGCGCGCGTACTACGAACGCTTCGAGCGCGTGCATGAGGAGTTCGTGCGCATCTGGCAGGCGCAGGACCTGCCGTACGAGCCGGTCGAGAAGCTGAGCGGGCGCGCCACGGGCTTCCGGACGGAACGGCTGGCGCTGGACGGGCCCGGCGAGTCCTACACGATGGACGCGAAGGCCGCCTGCAGGCGGCTGGTCAACGGCTTCACCTCGCCGCGGCTCGGCTCGCTGCATCTGCATACGCAGCCGAACGCCTGGTACCACTTCCTCGGCGATCACGCCGTGACCTTCTCCACGCTGCCGCTGGCGCCGGACCGGACGCTGCTGCGCACGACCTGGCTGGTGCACAGGGACGCGGAGGCGGGACGCGACTACGACCTCGACACGCTGACCCAGGTCTGGCGGGCGACCAACGAGCAGGACGGCACGTTCGTCGGCAATGCGCAGCGCGGCATCGGCAGCCCGGCCTACGAGCCCGGTCCCTATTCGCCGGCCGAGTACATGGTGGACCAGTTCTGCACCTGGTACATCGAGCGCCTGTCGGCGCACCGGCCCCGATAGGGCCGGCCGCGCTTTTCAGCCACAGCGCGCCACGGCGCCCGGCTGACCGGAGCGCCGGGTTGGGGTATAGCCTGAAAATGCCAAGCCGCCGCTCCCTGTTCCGGGTCGCAGTCAACGTCGTGCTCGACGGGGGCCTGGCCGCGCTGGCGGTGCCGTTGGCGCGCTGGGCGGCGATCCCCGGTGCGCACTGGGCGCCGCCGGCCTGGATGCTGTTGCTAGGCGCCGCCGCCCTTCTGGCGGGCGGGCTGCCGTTCCGGCTCTCCACCCAGTACTGGCGGTTCGCGGGCATCGGCGACCTGCTCGGCGTCGCAGGCGCGAGTGCGGCGGGCGCCGCGCTCTTCGCGCTGGGCCTGCACGCGGCGGGCGCGCCGCTGCCGAGCGAGAGCTTTCCGGCGATCCACGGCCTGATGCTGCTGGCGCTGCTCGGCGTTCCGCGCGTCGCCTACCGGCTGGCGCGCGGACATCGGCCGGGCCGCCCGGCCCACGCGGCGCCGGACGCCGACGCGCAGTCGGTCCTGCTGGTCGGCGCCGGCGAGGATGCCGACCTGTTCATCCGCGCGCTGATGCAGGAGCGCCGGACCTCCCTGCGCGTGGTCGGCCTGCTCGCGCTCGCCGCGCGGCACACCGGGCGGCGTATCCACGGCTACCCGATCCTCGGCTCGACGGACGATGTCGGCGCCGTGCTTGACCGTCTGCGCGCGGAGAACCGGCTGCCCTCGACGCTGGTCGTCACCGGCCAGGATCTGGCCGGGCCGACGCTCGCGCGGCTGCTCGAAGAGGCCGATCACCAGGGGCTGCAGGTGCGCCGCGCCCCCCGGCCGACGGCGCTGCATCCGGCCGCCGACCGGACGGGCAGGCACCCCGCGCCGCCGATCGAGCTGAAGCCGGTCGCGATCGAGGACCTGCTGAACCGGCCGCAGGTGCCGCTCGATCGCGAGGGCATGGCGCGGCTGATCCAGGGGCGGCGCGTCCTGGTGACCGGAGCCGGCGGCACGATCGGCAGCGAACTCGCGCGCCAGGCCGCGGCGCTCGGGCCGGATCGGCTGATCCTGCTCGACAACGGCGAGTACGCGCTCTGGCAGATCGACCTCGAACTGGCCGAGAGCTGCCCGATGGTGCGGCGCGAGGCGGTGATCGCCGACGTGCGCGACGAAGCCCGCATCCGCGCGGTGCTCGATGCGGTGCGGCCGGAGCTGGTGTTCCACGCCGCCGCGCTCAAGCACGTGCCGATGGTCGAGGCGAACCCGCTCGAGGGCCTGCTGACCAATGCCGCCGGCACCCGCTATGTCGCGGACGCCGCCCGCGCCGTCGGTGCGCTGGCGATGGTGCTGATCTCCACCGACAAGGCGGTCAACCCGACCAGCGTGATGGGCGCATCCAAGCGCCTCGCGGAAATGTACTGCCAAGGCTTGGACATCGCCGCCCGGGCCGGCCCGGCGGGGATGCGCTGCGTTACCGTGCGTTTCGGCAACGTGCTCGGCAGCACCGGCTCGGTGGTGCCGCTGT
>JAFAYA010000015.1 GCA_019240635.1 Acidisphaera sp.
ACTCGGCACCGCTCACCGACTACGAGCCGTACCAGCGCCACCCCGACGGGGTGTGGTTCAACCGCGTGCACACGTTTGAGGCCGGCGAGGGCGAGGGCGCCCGCACCGTGCACTTCCCGCGCTCCTGCCTGCACTGCGAACAGCCGGCCTGCGTCACCGTCTGCCCGACCGGCGCCTCCTACAAGCGCGCCGAGGACGGCATCGTGCTGGTCAATGGCGACCTCTGCATCGGTTGCCAGCTCTGCGCCTGGGCGTGTCCGTACGGCGCGCGCGAGCTCGACGAGGGCGACGGCACGATGAAGAAGTGCACGCTCTGCATCGACCGCATCTACAACGGGACCCTGCCGGAGGAGGAGCGCGTGCCGGCCTGCGTATCGACCTGCCCTGCCCGCGCGCGGCACTACGGCGATCTCGGTGATCCCGACAGCGACGTGTCGCGCCTGGTGCGCGCGCGCGGCGGCTACGACCTGATGCCGGAGATGGGTTATCGGCCGGTCAACAAGTACCTGCCGCCGCGCGGGCGGCCGACGGCGCGGACACCATCGCCGGAACCGCGCCCCGCGCCCGAGCCGGCGAATCCGCTGCTGCGCTGGGTCGATCGCGTACTGTCGCGCTGACGTGAATCCGTCGCTCTCCGTCATCTTCTTCACGACCGCATCCGGCGCGGGCTACGGCATGCTGACCTGGCTCGGCCTGCTTGCGCCATTCGGCTGGCTGCCGCCCGGGCGAGGCTTTGCGCTAGCCGCACTTGCCATCGCACTGCTGCTGGTCACTGCGGGACTGCTCTCGTCGATGGCGCATCTCGGACGCCCCGGGCGGGCGTGGCGCGCCTTCTCGCAGTGGCGCTCCTCATGGCTGTCGCGCGAGGGCGTCGCCTCGGTGCTGACCTACATTCCGGCGGGGCTGTTCGGCCTCGCCTGGCTGATCGCCGGACGGCCGGGCCCGCCGGCGCTGGCGTGCGGCCTGGCGACCGCGGCGATGGCCGTCCTGACGGTCTGCTGCACCGGCATGATCTACGCCTCGCTGCGGCCGATCCGGCAATGGCACAACGGCTACGTGCTGCCGCTCTATCTTCTGCTGTCGCTGTTCAGCGGGGCGGTGTGCCTGGCGGCACCGGCCGGCCTCGCCGGACGCGGGGTCGGCGTGCTGGCCGTGCTCGCGGTGCTGTCCGGCGCGGCGGCGCTGGCCCTGAAGCTGCTGTACTGGCGATACATCGACACGGCGGCTCCCATCAGCACGCCGGAGAGTGCCACCGGGCTCGGGCCGATCGGCCGGGTGCGCTCGCTGGAATGGCCGCACACCGAGGAGAACTACCTGCTGCGGGAGATGGGCTTCCGCATCGCCCGGAAGCACGCGGCGCGGCTGCGCGCAATCGCGCTGCTCGCGACCTTCGCGCTTCCCTTGCTGCTGGGCATCATCGGCGTGGTCCTGCCGGAAGCGATGCCGCCGGGCGTCGTGCTGGCGGCGTTCTGCGCGCTCGCCGGCCTGTTCATCGAGCGCTGGCTGTTCTTCGCCGAGGCGACGCACACGGTGACGCTGTATTACGGGCGCGCCTGACCCTCCTGCGTTGCCGCGTGCATCGCCCCCCCTTCGCTCGGCGCGTAGTGCTCGACGAGGTAGAGCGGCCGCTGCTTGGTTTCGTTGAACACGCGCGCGAGGTACTCGCCGATCACGCCGAGCGTGACGAGCTGGGCACCGCCGAGGAACAGCACGACGGCCATCAGGCTGGGATAGCCGGGCACGCGGTTGCCGAACAGCAGCGTGCGCAGCACCATCTGGCCGCCGAAGATCGCCGCGAACAGCGCGACCGCCAGCCCCAGATAGGTCGCCACTTTCAGCGGCATCACGGTGAAGCCGGTGATGCCCTCGATCGCAAAATTCCACAGCCGCCACATCGTCCACTTGCTGCGCCCGGCGCGGCGCGGCGCGCGGTCGTACGGCACGGCCTTGCTGGGAAAGCCGACCCAGGCGAACAGGCCCTTCATGAAGCGGTGCTGCTCGCGCATCCGCAGCAGCGCCTGCACGGCGCGGCGGCTGATCAGCCGGAAATCGCCGGCGTCGCGCGGCAGGCGCACGCCGCCGACCGACTGCATCAGCGAATAGAACAGCGAGGCCGTGGACTTCTTGAGCCAGGTCTCGCCCTCGCGGACGCGACGCTGGGCGTAGACCATGTCGTAGCCCTCGCGCCAGCCGGCGACCAGGGCGGGGATGACCTCCGGCGGGTCCTGCAGGTCGGCGTCGATGACGATCACCGCCTCGCCCGCCGCGTGGTCGAGGCCGGCGGTGAGCGCGATCTCCTTGCCGAAGTTGCGCGACAGGTTCAGCAGCGCGGCCCGGCCATCGCCCGCGCGCAGCGCCTCGAGCACGCGCAGGCTGGTGTCGGTGCTGCCGTCGTTGACGTAGAGCGCCTCCCAGGGCGCGCCGAGGCCGTCCATCACGGCGGCGAGACGGCGGTGGAATTCTTCGAGCCCGCCCTCCTCGTTGTACACCGGCACGACCACCGAAAAGGTGGGGAGCGGCGCTCGCGGGCGTTGCGCGGGGGTGGAGCCGTCCAGCATCATGGCGAAAGCCTAGACCCAAATCGTTCTGACTGTCGTCGAATCGACTTGGGTCCAGGCTAATCTGGACCGGCGATCGAGCGTCCTCGCTCGGGACAGCGAGGACGATCGCGGTCTGACAGGACGCGCCATGTTCTTCGACGGCTTTGCCCTGAAGACGATGGAGGTGCCGGCGGGACGGTTGCGGCTGCGTATTGGCGGCACCGGGCCGCCGCTGCTGCTGCTGCACGGCAATCCGCAGAGCCACGCGATGTGGCACCGCGTGGCGCCGGCGCTGGCGCAGCGGTTCACGGTGGTCTGCCCGGATTTGCGCGGCTACGGCGGCAGCTTCAAGCCGGGGCCGACGCCCGACCACCTGCCCTACGCCAAGCGCGAGATGGCCGGCGACATGGCGGCGCTGATGCAGCGGCTCGGCCACGACAGCTACATGGTGGCGAGCCACGACCGCGGCGCGCGCGTGGCACACCGTCTGGCGCTCGACTTTGCCGACCGGGTGGAGCGGTTGGCGGTGCTCGACATCATCCCGACGCTCGAGCATTTCGAGCGCACCGACATGGATTTCGCGCTCGGCTACTACCACTGGTTCTGGTTGGCCCAGCCGCATCCGTTTCCGGAAGTGCTGATCAATGCCGCGCCGGAGGTCTGGTTCCACGCGCACACGCATCGCGAGTCGCAGCGGCCGGGTATTTTTGCGCCGGAAGCGCTGGCCGACTATCTGCGGGCCGCGCGCACGCCGGAGGCGATCGGCGGCATGTGCGAGGACTATCGCGCCGCCGCGGGAATCGACCTCGTGCACGATCGCGCCAGCCGCGCCGCGGGGGAGCGCATCCGCTGCCCGCTGCTGGCGCTGTGGGGTGCGAAGGGGCGGGTCGGCGCCTGGTATGATGCGCTGGCGATCTGGCGCGGCTACTGCGACTCCGATCTCGCCGGCGGCGCGGTGAGCGGCGGCCACTACATGGCCGAGGAATCGCCCGGGGAGGTGCTGGACTGGTTCGGCCGCTTCTTCGGCTGACGCGGGCGGGCTGACGGTGTCCACGCACGCGGCGAACCGGCCGCGAGCGGCGGCGGCGTATGGCCTGGCCCTGCTGTCCGGCACGCTGCTGGCGGCGTGGCTCGTCGCGCCGGCGCGGCTGTTCCCGTCCGGCGGGTCCGACCTTCCGCTGGCCGGCGACCTCGCCCAGGCGGCGATCGGCCAGCGGTACTTCGTGGCCGATGCCTGGCATTGGACCCTGCTGCGGGCCGACGGACTCGCGGACGGCGTGAACATCGCGATGACCGACAGCATTCCGCTGGAGGCGGTGGCGATCAAGCTGCTGCGCCCGGCGCTGCCGGCCGGGTTCTACGGCATCTTCCTCTGGTACGCGCTGTGCTGGGTGCTGCAGCCGGCGGCCGCCGTGTTCGCGCTGCGCAGCGCGGGCGAGCGCCGGCCGGTGCCCGCCATCGCCGCGGCGGCGATGGCGGCGAGCATGCCGGCCATGCTGATCCGCGTCACCCACATCGCGCTCTGCTCGCATTTCCTGCTGCTGCTGGCGCTCGGGTTGTACTTCCGGCTGGCGAGACGCGCCGGCGTCGCGACGTGGAGTGCGGCACTGCTGCTGCCGATCGTCAGCCTGCTCGTGCATCCCTACCTGATGGTGATGGTGGCAGCTACGCTCGCCGCCGCGCCGATATCGCTGCTGCTGCGCGGCGAGCGGCGCTGGCGCGGCGTGGCCGCGCTGCTCGTCGCGGCCCTCGCGGTCACCGGAGCGCTCGGCGTGCTGCTGGGCTACGCCGCTCCCGGGGAGCGCGGCGGGTTCGGCTACTACTCGATGAACCTGATCTCGCCGTTCTATCCCTACGATTCCACGCTGTTGCCGGCGCCGGAGGGCCCGGGCTTCGGCACGGCGGGCCAGTATGAGGGCTACCAGTACCTCGGCGCCGGCGTGCTGCTGCTACTGGTGCTTTGCCTCGCTTGCCTGCGCGGCCGGGGAGTCCAGGCGCGCGCACTGCTCCGGCGCCACGCCGGGCTTTGGCTGGCCGGCGCGGCACTGACCGCGTTCGCGGTCTCCGACGAGATCTATCTCGGCCGGCTGCATCTGCTCGATCTCGCCTGGGTTCCGCCCGTCGTCGGCACGTTGCGCGCCACCGGGCGGTTCTTTTGGCCGGTCGGCTATATGCTGCTGATCGGCGGCGTCGCCTGGAGCGCGCGCGTGCTGCCGCGGCCAGCCGCCTCGGCGCTGCTGCTGGGTGCCGCGTTGCTGCAGGTGCTGGACACCGGCGCGCTGCGCCGCATGGTGCACCGGGAGATGCATGCGCGACCGGACTGGTCGGTGCCGGCCGCGGCGCTGCGGCCGCTGCTGGCAACGCACGGCCGCCTGGTGATCTGGCCCACGTTCGGCTGCGGCGCCGACGAGCTCGCCGAGCCCTCGTTCATGCAGGTCCTGCTGCTCGCCTCCGAAACCGCGCTGCCGGTCAATACGATGTACGTCGCGCGCAACACCGGCGCGTTCCAGTGCGACGAGCCGGCCGTGCTGCACCGCCTCGCTGCCGCAGACCTGCTGGTGCTCCTGCCGACGGTGGCAGGGAGCGTTCCGCCCGCGTTGGCGGCCGCGCGGTTCACGTGCCGGCGGCTCGGCCGCCTTGCCGTCTGTTCGCACGACCCCGGCGGGCATCCAGGCGGGGACTGACGCGTTGCTTGCTCCTTTGCGATCGGATGCGACATGCGGGCGAAGTGCCTTTCGGCCTGGCTCCTGGCGGCGGCGCTGGGCGGATGCGCGCCGCCGATGCCGCTGTCGCGTTTCGCCGCGCAGGGACCGGAGTTCGACCCGATCCGCTTCTTCACCGGCCACACGCGCTCCTGGGGCGTGATGGAGGACCGCGGCGGCGCGCCGGTCGGGCGGGTGATGACGGATTGCCTGGGGGAAACCGATGCGGACGGCACCTTGCGCATGGTCCAGCGCCTGACGCTGGAGGACGGGACGGTGCAAACGCGGGTCTGGCGCATGCGGCGCGTCGCGCCGCACCGCTTCGAGGCGACGGCGAACGACATGCTCGGCACCGCGCAGGGCGAAGCCTCCGGCCGCGCCTTCCACTGGCGCTGGGTCCTGGCGACCGACCCCGGCCACCCGCTGAAGGACGTCACGATGCGCCAGTGGATGTATCTGATGGACGACGGCGCGATGGTGAACCGCACGACGATCAGCAAGCTCGGCGTCATCCTCGAGGAGGTGACCGAACAGTTCGAGCACGCGCCGTGACCCGCGCCGTCCGCCGTTTCGTGAGCGGCCGTCCCCTGGCGAAGGTTGAGCCGGCCGGGGAAACCGGCTATCGGCGCGCGCCCATGATCCTCCGCCTCGTCTGCACGGCCCTGGTTGCGGCCGCACTCGCCGGCTGCGCCGGCCGCCGGGCCGCGACGCGCGGCGTGCCGCCGCCGCCCGCCGTCGCGCCGGTGGACGCTCGCGTGCCGGATTTCGCGACCAAGCCGTATGCGCCCTTCTCGCGCGAGGACGCCGTCGCGATCGCGCTGCGCGAATGGCGGTTGTTCGGCTCGCCGGTGGACGATGACCCACCCGGCGCGCGCCCGCTGGCCGACCCCGAGCAGAAGCCGGAGCGTCAGCCCGGGCTGTGGCAGCGCGTCGGCGAATACTGGTACGTCGGCCAGGACCCGCGGCTCCCGGAAGGCGACTGGACCGGCAAGCACGACGAGTTCGGCCGGGTGTTCCCCGCCGATCAGGACGGCCAGTACCCCTGGTCGGCGGCGTTCATTTCCTACGTCATGCGCATCGCCGCGGCGGGCGACCGTTTCCCCTATTCGCCCAGCCACTCCGACTACATCAATGTCGGGCGGCAGATGTCGCTCGGCTGGACCTCCGGCTACGTCGTCTGGGCGGAGCGGCCGGACGCCTACGCGCCGGGGCCGGGGGACCTGATCTGCTTCGGGCGGCTGACGGCGGCGCGGTTGCGATTCTCGGACCTGCCGACCGGGCGCTTTCCGAGCCACTGCTCGATCGTCACCGCGACCGGGCCGAACGACCTCGACGTCGTCGGCGGCAACGTCGACGACGCGGTGACCCTGACGCACGTGCCGGTGACCGCGGATGGCCGGCTCGCCGGGCCGGACGGCGTGGTGCTGGACTACCGCTATCCCTGGTTCGTGGTGCTGCGCGTCCTCTACGATCGCTGAGCCGCGCGAGGAGAGCCGATGGCCGCGTGGACGCAAGCCGACCTCCCCGACCTCGCCGGCCGGCGCGTGGTGGTGACCGGGGCGAACGGCGGCCTCGGCCTGGCGACCGCGCGCGCGCTGGCCGCTAGCGGCGCCGAGGTGATCCTGACCGCGCGCGACGCCGCCCGGGGCGAGGCGGCGAGCCGGGCGATCCGCGCCGGCCTGCCGCGGGCGCGCGTGCAAATGCGGCCCCTCGACCTCGCGCGGCTCGAGTCGGTGCGCGGGTTCGCCGCGGCGCTGGACGGGCCGCTCGACATCCTCGTGAACAACGCGGGGGTGATGGGCGTGCCGCAGCGAAAGCTGACCGCCGACGGGTTCGAGCTGCAGTTCGGCACCAACCATCTCGGCCATTTCGCTTTGACGGGCCGGCTGCTGCCGGCGCTGCTGGCGGCCGCGGCCCCACGCGTCGTCACCGTCGCCAGCCTGGCGCACCGGCGCGAGACGCTGGATTTCGACGACCTGCAGAGCGAGCGCGGCTACCAGCCGTTCCGCGCCTATTCCCGGGCCAAGCTCGCCAACCTGATGTTCGCGCTGGAACTGCACCGGCGCGCCGCGGCCGCCGGATCGAAGCTGCTGAGCATCGCCGTGCATCCCGGGGTCAGCGCGACGGAGATCGTGACCAAGGGCATGGGGGCCCGCGGGTCGCGCCTGCGCGTGGCGTTCGTGGATTTCTTCTTCCAGCTGGTCGGCCAGTCGCCGGAGCGGGGAGCGCTGCCCACGCTGCAGGCGGCGGCCGCACCGGAGATGCAGGGGGGCAGCTATATCGGCCCGCAGGGGATCGCCGGTTACCGCGGACCACCGGGCCCGGCACGCATGTCGGCGGCGGCGCGCGACCCCGACGCCGCCCGCCGGCTGTGGGAGGCATCCGAGCGGCTGACCGGGGTGCGCTACGCCTTCACCGCGTGATCCGCCCCACCAGGTCGGTCAGCGCTGGCGCCAGGGCAGCCCGTCCGCCTTCCAGCCGGCCAGCGCGCCGCGATGGCCCTCGGCATCGGTCGGCCCTTCGAACCCGTCGGCGATGTTGTAGGCCAGCGGAAAGCCCGCCTGCTGCGCCGCCTGCGCCGCCGCCAGGCTGCGGCCGCCGGAGCGACACAGGAAGAAGAGCCGGTGCTCCGGCGAAAGGCCGGCGGCGCGGAGCTGGTCGGTGAAGCCGGCGTTGACCTGCATCGTGGGATAGAGCTGCCAGGGGAGCAGCACCGGCTGCTTGCCGGCCTCCGCCAGGTCGGGGACGCCGACGAAATTCCATTCGGCGTCGGTCCGCACATCGACGAGTTGCGCCCGCTCGTCGCTCAGCAGCGCCTCCCAGACCCGGCGCGGCGGGATGTTCTCGACCATGGCTTCCTCCGCGGCGCGCCGTTCACGGCCAGCGCCGTCCGGTTCTGGGGATGGCACTTCCGCGCCGCGCGTTCAACCCGCATGCTGGCGCAGGCAGGAGGAACGGGCATGACGACATCGGGCACCGGCGGCGCGGGCGTGGCGGACGGGCTGGTCGGGGCGATCGGCAACACGCCGCTGATCCGGCTGCGCCGCGCCTCCGAGGCGACCGGCTGCAACATCCTCGGCAAGGCCGAGTTCATGAACCCCGGCGGTTCGGTGAAGGACCGGGCGGGGCTGGCGATCATCCTCGACGCCGAGCAGCGCGGCGCCCTGAAGCCGGGCGGCGTCGTGGTGGAGGGCACCGCGGGCAATACCGGCATTGGCCTGACGCTGGTGGGCAACGCGCGCGGCTACCGCTCGGTGATCGTGATGCCGGAGACGCAGAGCCGCGAGAAGAGCGAATTCCTGCGCATGATCGGCGCCGATCTGCGGCTGATCCCGGCGAAGCCCTACCGCGACCCCGGCAACTACGTGCACTACTCCCGCCGGCTCGCCGAGGAGATGGGTGCGGTCTGGGCCAACCAGTTCGACAACCTCGCCAACCGGGAGGGCCACCGCACCACCACCGGCCCGGAGATACTCGCGCAGACCGACGGGGCGGTGGATGCGTTCACCTGCTCCTGCGGCACCGGCGGCACGCTCGCCGGGGTCGGGATGGCGCTGAAGGCCGCCAAGCCCGCGGTGCGGATCGTGCTCGCCGATCCGGAGGGCAGCGGGCTCTATGGCTGGGTGAAGGCGAACGACCTGACGGTCGCCGGCACTTCGATCACCGAGGGGATCGGCCAGTCGCGGGTGCCGGAAAACCTGAACGGCGCGCCGATCGACGACGCGGTGCGCATCCCCGATGCGGAGGCGCTGGAGCAGGTGTTCGACCTGATGGTGCACGAGGGGCTGTCAATCGGCGGCTCGGCTGGGATCAATGTGGCGGCGGCGATCCGGGTGGCGCGCGATCTCGGCCCCGGGCACACCGTGGTGACGATCCTGTGCGACGGCGGCGCGCGCTACCAGTCCAAGCTGTTCAATCCGGAGTTTTTGCGCCCGCGCGGCCTGCCGGTACCGTCCTGGCTGGAGTAGGCGCAAAAGAAAAAGCCCTGGCGCTTGCGCGCCAGGGCTGAATGCAGGTTCCGTAGGAAGGTCAGCCGGTCGGCCCAACCGCCCCGGAGCGGTTGGTGAACTGGAACTCGTTGGAGGTGAAGCCGGCCTGCTGATCAAACACGATCGAGCCGCCGCCCTTCAGATCCAGCGTCTCCGCGTTCGACGTGCCGTGCAGGCTGCTGACCACCTGCCCGAAGCTCGTGTACATCGTACCCCCCGGGTTATCCAGACCCTGCAGGTCGAGCGTCTCGGCAGGACCGAAGCCGCTCAGCTCCACCGTGCCGGTGTAGCTGTTGTCGGCATTGCCCTGCACCGTCACCGTGTTGCCCGACTCGTCGAGCCCCAGGTTGACGTGCGCGCTCGAGTTCGTCCCC
>JAFAYA010000054.1 GCA_019240635.1 Acidisphaera sp.
GCCATCTACATGCTCGACCCGGACGGGCGGGTGGTGAGTTGGAACCCCGGGGCGGAGCGGATCAAGGGCTACACCTCGCACGAGATCATCGGCGAGCACTTCTCGCGCTTCTATACCGAGGAGGACCGCGCCGCCGGCCTGCCGCAGAACGGCCTGCGCACCGCCGTCGAGAGTGGCCGGTTCGCCGGCGAAGGCTGGCGCATCCGCAAGGACGGCACCCGCTTCTGGGCGATGGTGGTGATCCAGCCGATCCGCCGCAATGGCGCCCTGGTCGGCTTCGCCAAGGTCACCCGCGACATGACCGCGCAGCGCGCGGCGCAGCTCGCGGCGCTGGCCAGCGAGCGCCGCTTCCGCCTGCTGGTGCAGGGCGTCACGGACTACGCGATCTTCATGCTCGACCCGGCCGGCCACGTCGACAACTGGAACGCCGGCGCCGAGCGCATCAAGGGCTACGTCGCCGCCGAGATCGTCGGCCAGCACTTCTCGCGCTTCTACACCGAGGAGGATCTGGCGAAGGGCATGCCCGTGCGGGCGCTGGAGACCGCGCGAAGCGAGGGCCGCTACGAAACCGAGGGCTGGCGCGTGCGCCGCGACGGCACACGCTTCTGGGCCAGCGTGGTGATCGACGCCATTCATGAGGAAGACGGCACGCTGATCGGCTTCGCCAAGATCACCCGCGACCTCACCGAGCGGCGCGAGGCCCAGCTGCAGCTCGAGCAGTCGCGCCAGCAGCTGTTCCAGTCCCAGAAGATGGAGGCGGTCGGCCACCTCACCGGCGGCCTGGCGCACGACTTCAACAACCTGCTGACCGGCATCGCCGGCAGCCTCGAGCTGCTGAAGACCCGGGTCGCGCAGGGCCGCATCGGCGAGCTCGACCGCTACATCACCGCTGCGCAAGGCGCCACCACGCGCGCCGCGGCGCTCACCGCGCGCCTGCTCGCCTTCGCCCGCCGCCAGACGCTCGATCCCCGACCGACCAGCGCGAACCAGCTGGTCTCGGGCGTGGAGGAGCTGGTGCAGCGCACGGTCGGCCCCGACATCACGGTCGAGACGGTGTTCGCGATCGGTCTGTGGCCGACCCTGTGCGACCCCAACCAGCTGGAGAACGCGCTCCTGAACCTCTGCATCAACGCGCGCGACGCGATGCCCTCGGGCGGGCGGCTCACCATCGAGACCGCCAACACCTGGCTCGACGAGCGCGGCGCGGTCGAGCGCGACATGCCGCCCGGCCAGTATGTCGCGATCTCGGTCAGCGATACCGGCACCGGCATGTCGCCCGAGGTGATCGCGCGCGCCTTCGACCCGTTCTTCACCACCAAGCCGATCGGCCAGGGCACCGGGCTCGGGCTTTCCATGGTGTACGGCTTCGCCCGCCAGTCCGGCGGCCAGGTGCGCATCTACTCGGAGCCCGGCGCCGGCGCAACGGTTCGCATCTACCTCCCCCGCCACCACGGCGAGGCCGGCGAGGCCGGCGCGCAGCCAAGCCTCGCCCAACAGCTCCGCGCGGGCGCCGGGGAGACGGTGCTGGTCGTCGACGACGAGCCGACCGTGCGCATGCTGGTCAGCGAGGTCCTGGAGGATCTTGGCTACGCCGCGATCGAGGCGGCGGACGCTGCGGCCGGCCTGCGGGTCCTGCAATCGGACGCGCGGATCGACCTGGTGATCACCGATGTCGGCCTGCCCGGCGGCATGAATGGCCGCCAGATGGCGGACGCTGCGCGGGTCACCCGTCCGAAGCTAAAGGTCCTGTTCATCACCGGCTACGCCGAGAACGCGGCGATCGGCAACGGCCACCTGGCAGCCGGCATGCACGTCCTGACCAAGCCTTTTGCGATGGACAACCTCGCCTCCCGGATCAAGGCGATCATCGCCGAGCGGTGAGCCCAGCCCGCGCCGATCAGGCGGCCGTCAGGGCGAGTTGGGCCGGGTGCCGCGGCTCACTGCTTGGCATCACGCAACCACGCCTGCCCGCGCCGGTAGAGCGCTTCGACCTCGGGCCCCTTCAGCCCGGGCATGTCGGCCTTGACCGTGTAGCCGATGCGGGCCTGCAGGTAGGCGAGATGCCGGTAGCCCTCGGGGAAGCGGGCCAGCAACGCGGGGTCGAGACGAAGCTTGGCGCCAGGGTCCACCGGATCGAGCCGGTCCTTCTCGTAGATCGGCTGGCGCAGCACGAGGCCCCAGCGCCCGTCGCGCTTCTCGAGGAAGTCGTAGAAACGGCCGGTGCACACGACGTCGCACAGCACGCCCTCGACCTCGCCACGTTGGGAGATCGTCATCTTGGTCTGCGCGACGGCGCGGCCCCCGGCAAGGTCGATCGCGGTGCCGCCGAGGAAATGCAGGATACTGACGCCGCGGTTCCAGCCCTCGACGCTGGCGCGGATGAACGCCTCGGCGCTGCCCTGCATCCAGGTCGCCTGCATCCGCCCGTCCGCGTGCCAGAGCGTGCGGAACCGCTCCCAGTCGCCGGCGTCGCGCCAGACCGCCCAGTTCTCGATCAGTTCGCGGATCAGGCGCCGGTCGGCGGCCGCCGCCTCGGCATCGGCCATGGCGCTCCCTCCTCGGCAGGAACCCGCCGGACGGTGCGGACCGCCCCGGCCAGTGTCAATGTGGTGCCGGTGCCGCCGCACGCTCTCCGGCGATTGACATTCCCCGTCCGGCGGACTGCGCTACGCGGGCGGACCGGCCAGGGGGACCAGATGAGCGGTGATCGAGGCACGGGCGAGATCGAGGCGACGCTGATTGCCGGCGACGGCATCGGCCCGGAGATCATGGCGGCGACGGTCGACATCCTGGCCGCACTCGGCGCGCCGTTCCGCTGGGACCACCAGCAGGGCGGCATGGCCGGCGTCGCGGCCGGCGGCGATCCGTTGCCGCAGGCGACGCTCGACAGCATCAAGCGGACCGGCCTCGCGCTGAAGGGCCCGCTGACCACCCCGGTCGGCGGCGGCTTCCGCTCGGTCAACGTCCGGCTGCGCGAGGCCTTCAGCCTCTACGCCAACGTGCGGCCGGTGCGCACCATGGTCGAGGGCCGCTACCGCGACATCGACATCGTGCTGATCCGCGAGAACATCGAGGGCCTCTACGTGGCCTTCGAGCACTACATCCCGATCGACGACGACCCGCACGCCGTGGCGCTCTCGACCGGAGTGAACACGAAGGCCGGGTCGCGGCGCATCATCCGCTTCGCGTTCGACTACGCGCTGCGCAACGGCCGCAAGAAGGTCACGGTGGTGCACAAGGCCAACGTGCTGAAGGCACTCACCGGCATCTTCCTCGAAACCGCCCGCGAAGTGGCGGAGCAATACGCCGGCCGCGTGGCCATGGATGACCGCATCGTCGATGCCTGCGCGATGCAGCTCGTGATGAACCCGCACCAGTTCGACGTCATCGTCACCACCAACCTGTTCGGCGACATCCTGTCGGACGAGATGGCCGGGCTGGTCGGCGGCCTCGGCATGGCGCCCGGCGCCAATATCGGCGAGCACGCGGCGATCTTCGAGGCGGTGCACGGCTCGGCGCCGGACATCGCCGGCAAGGGCCTCGCCAATCCGCTGGCAATCCTGCTCGCCTCGGCGCTGATGCTGGAGCATGTCGGGCGGGGGGAGCTCGCGGAACGGCTGCGCGCGGCGATGCAGGGCGTGCTGCACGCGGACAAGATCCGCACCGCCGATCTCGGCGGCACCGCCTCGACGCAGGATTTCGCCCGGGCGATGATCGCGCGGGTCAGCGCGGGCGCCAGCAACGCCGGCGCCTGAGGCGCGTTCCAGGGCGGGGCATTCTTGCCGAGCCGCCTTGCCAGCCTGCCGTGCCGTCCCCGTCTTGCCGGCCCAGCGTCCATATCGGCCTTTCCCCCAGAAGGCCTGACCGGGAGAGAGTTTGCAGCATGACCAAGGGATCGGACCTTCTGGTCGCAGCGCTGGAGAACGAGGGGGTCGAGCGGATCTTCGGCGTCCCCGGCGAGGAGAACCTCGACGTCGTCGAATCGCTGCGCCGCTCGCGCATCCGGCTGGTGCTCACCCGCCACGAGCAGTCCGCGGCGTTCATGGCGGCGACCTACGGCCGGCTGACCGGGCGTGCCGGCGTCTGCATCAGCACCCTCGGGCCCGGGGCGCTGAACCTCGCGACCGGCGCCGCCTACGCGCATCTCGGCGCGATGCCGATGATCCTCCTCACCGGGCAGAAGGCGATCATGACGGCGCGGCAGGCGCGATTCCAGATCGTCGACGTGGTCGCGACGATGCGGCCGCTGACCAAGCTGGCGCGCCAGATCATCAGCGGAGCGAGCATCCCGACCATCGTGCGCGAGGCCTTCCGCGTCGCGCAGGAGGAGCGGCCCGGCCCGGTGCATCTCGAACTGCCGGAGGACATCGCCGGCACCGAATGCGAGGACGTGCCGGTGGTTCCGCCGCATCCCGTCGATCTGCCGGTCGCCCACGCGGCGGCGCTGGACGGCGCATCGGCAATGATCCTGCGCGCCCGCCGGCCGCTGGTCATGCTTGGCGCCGCCGCCAACCGGCCACGCCTGTACGCCGCGCTGTCGGATTTCATCCGCCGCACCCGCATGCCGTTCTTCAACACGCAGATGGGCAAGGGCGCGGTCGCCGGCGGCTCCAACCTCTATATGGGCACCGCGGCGCTCTCCGAGCGCGACTACGTGCACGAGGCGATCGACCGCGCCGACCTGATCCTTTGCATCGGACACGACACCGTCGAGAAGCCGCCTTTCCTGATGGGGCCGCGCGGCCCGCAGGTGATCCATGTCGGCTTCACCCCGGCCAACGTGGAGCAGGTATTCTTCCCGCACGCCGAGGTGGTCGGCGATGTCGGTCCCAGCCTCGCGCTGCTCGCCGACCGGCTGGAGGGGCGCCTGCAGATGGACCCGGCCTTCCTGGCGCTGCGCCAGGGCATCCTCGAGCGCATCACGGACCGCGCGACCGAGGAGCGCTTCCCGCCGACGCCGCAACGCATCGTGCACGACGTGCGCCAGGTGGTGCCGCAGGACGGCATCGTCGCACTCGACAACGGCATGTACAAGATCTGGTTCGCCCGCAACTACCGCACCCACGTCGCCAACACGCTGCTGCTCGACAACGCGCTGGCGACGATGGGCGCCGGCCTGCCCTCGGCGATGATGGCGGCGATCCTGCATCCGCAGAAGCGCGTGCTGGCGGTGTGCGGCGACGGCGGCTTCATGATGAACAGCCAGGAGATGGAGACCGCGGTCCGGCTGGGCCTCAACCTCGTCGTGCTGATCCTGCAGGACGACGCCTACGGCATGATCCGCTGGAAGCAGGCGGTCGATGACTTCACCGATTGGGGCCTGACCTTCGGCAACCCGGATTTCGTGAAATACGCGGAATCCTACGGTGCCACCGGCTGGCGGGTGCACGGAACCGACGCGTTGGCGCCGACCCTGGAGGCGACCTTCAAGGCGGGCGGCGTGCATCTCGTCACGGTGCCGATCGACTATTCCGAGAACACGCGCGTCCTGGTCGACGAGCTGCGGGCCCGCGTCCCGGCCTGAGGAGGAGAGGATGAAGATCAAGGCCGCCGTGCTGGACCGCATGGGCGTGAAGCCGCCCTATGCCGAGACGAAGCCGCTCGCTATCCGCGAGGCCGAGCTCGACCCGCCCGGTCCCGGCGAGGTGCTGGTCAAGATCGGCGCCGCCGGGCTCTGCCACTCCGACCTCTCGGTCATCAATGGCGACCGGCCACGTCCGACGCCGATGGCGCTCGGCCACGAGGCGGCCGGCGTGGTCGAGGAGGTAGGACCGGACGTGCCCGACCTCGTGCGCGGCGATCACGTCGTCATGGTCTTCATGCCGAGCTGCGGCCACTGCGTGCCGTGCGCCGAAGGCCGGCCGGCGCTGTGCGAGCCGGGGGCCGCGGCGAACGGCGCCGGCACGCTGCTGTCCGGCGCGCGCCGGCTGCATTGCGACGGCGCCGAGGTCCACCACCATCTCGGCGTCTCCGCCTTCGCCGAGTACGCCGTCGTCTCCCGCTGCTCGGTGGTGAAGATCGACCCCGAGCTGCCGCTGGTGGAGGCGGCGCTGTTCGGCTGCGCGGTGCTCACCGGCGTCGGCGCGGTGGTGAACACGGCGAAGGTGCAGGCCGGCCACTCCGTCGCGGTGATCGGGCTGGGCGGCGTCGGGCTGGCCTCGCTGCTCGGCGCGGTGGCCTCCGGCGCGCGCAGGATCGTCGCGGTCGACCTGGCCGACGAGAAGCTCGGCCTGGCCCGCCAGCTCGGTGCGACCGACACGTTCAATGCGCGCGACGCCGAGGCGGCCGAACAGATCCGCTCGGCGACCGGCGGCGGCGTCGACTTCGCCTTCGAGCTGGCCGGCGCCGCGCGGGCGATGGAACTGGCCTACAAGATCACCCGCCGCGGCGGCGCCACCGTCACCGCCGGCCTGCCGCCGCCGACCGCGACGATGCCGCTGCCGCTGGTCAACCTCGTCGCCGAGGAGCGGACGGTGAAGGGCAGCTATATCGGCACCTGCGTTCCCGCGCGCGACATTCCTCGCTACATCGAGCTCTACCAGCGCGGCCGCCTGCCGGTGGACCGCCTGATGAGCGGACGGCTCACGCTCGGGCAGATCAACGAGGGCTTCGACCGGCTGCACGAGGGCCGCGCCGTGCGCCAGGTGATCGCCTTCTGAGCATGGACCCGTTCGGTTATGCCAAGGCGATGACGGATTTCTGGTCCAAGGCCGGGCAGGCCTTCATGACGGGCCAGGAATCCGCCCTGCAGAGCCTCGCCGACGGCGCCAAGGCGATGACCGACGCGTCGGCCCGGCTGACGCAGTTGCCCGAGGTCGGCGCCGACGCGCAGGAGGTGACGCGCGCCGCCCAGGCGGTGACCGAGCTGTGGTCCTCGGCATCCGGCCTCTATGCCTCGCTCGCGCAGCAGATGGCGGGCGCGCGCGATATCGACCCGACCGTCACCGCCACCTTCGAGAGGATGCTCGACCCGCGGACCATGTTCGCCGCGACGGGCGAGGTCGAGGAGATGCTCCAGCGCATGGCCGAGGGGCCGCGCCTGGCGGATCTCTGGAACGTTGAGCGCAAGTTCGCGCGGCTGTTCCGGGCGTGGCTGAACCTGCGTCGGCGCAGCCTCGAGCACAACGCGGTGATGCTGCAGGCATGGCTCGACGCCGGGCGGCGCTTCGCCGAGCGCTACGGCGCCGCCACCCGGGACGGCGCCTCGCCCGGCGCGAAGGCGACGATGGCGCTCTGGGCGGAGACCGCCAACGAGGTGCTGCTGGCGGCGCAGCGCTCCGAGCCGTTCCTGAAGTCGCAATCGGCGCTGCTCGAAGCGAGCACCGGCCTGCGCATGGCGCAGGCCGAGATCGCCGAATACTAT
The DNA here is from genome assembly GCA_019240635.1 of Acidisphaera sp. Classification (GTDB taxonomy): domain Bacteria; phylum Pseudomonadota; class Alphaproteobacteria; order Acetobacterales; family Acetobacteraceae; genus JAFAYA01. Next base: position 7,364 of record JAFAYA010000054.1, read on the forward strand.
GGGGCGATGTTCGGAGTGCCGACGCGCGGCGAACTCGACGACCTCTATCGCACGGTCACTGAACTCAAGCGCGAGCTGCGCGCCGCCCGCCGCCTGACCCGCACGCCGCCGGCGCCCACGCCGGCCGCGGCGCCGCCGGCCCGCGCCGCCGCCCGCCCGCGCGCCCGCAAGCCGAGGAAATGAGCATGGCCAGCACCAGCGAGGTGATCTCCGACATCGCCGGCATGGGCAGCAGGTTCATGCGGGGCACGCAGCTGCTGAACGCGATGCGCGACCAGGACGTGACGATCGCCGCCACGCCGAAGGACGAGGTCTGGCGCGAGGACAAGGTGGTGCTCTACCGCTTCCGGCCGCTCGCCGAGGCGCGCGTGCGCACGCCGGTGCTGCTCTGCTACGGGCTGATCGGCCGCTGGACGATGGCGGACCTGCAGGACGACCGCTCGCTGGTGCGCAACCTGCTGAAGCTCGGCCTCGACGTCTACGTGGTGGACTGGGGCAACCCGACGCGTGCCGACCGCTGGCTGACGCTCGACGACTACATCGAAGGCTACCTGGGCGACTGCGTGCACGAGATCGCCCGGCGCGCCGGCCTCGAACGGGTGACCCTGCTCGGCATCTGCGAAGGCGGGGTGTTCACCATCTGCTACGCGGCGCTGCATCCCGAGCGGGTGAAAAATCTCGTGCTGACGATCACCCCCGTCGATTTCCACGCCGACATGGCGGAGAGCCGGGCGGGCCACGGCTTCCTCAATCTCTGGACCCGCAGCCTTCCGCCCGAGGCGATCGACCGGCTCATCGACGCGCACGGCAATCTGCCGGGCGAGCTGATGGGTGCGGTGTTCTCGCTGATGACGCCGATGCGCTCGCTGCTGAAATACAACCTCGACATGCTCGATGTGGTGGACGACGAGAAGAAGCTGCTGAACTTCCTGCGCATGGAGAAGTGGCTCGCCGACCGGCCGGACCATCCCGGCGAGGCGGCCAAGCAGTGGCTGAAGGACCTCTACCAGCAGAACCGGCTGGTGAAGAACGAAATGCAGCTGGGCGGTCGGACCGTCGATCTCGGCCGGCTCGGCATGCCCGTGCTGAACGTGTACGCCAAGGACGACCACATCATTCCGCCGGCGACATCGCGGGCGCTGGCGGGCAAGGTCGGCACGAAGGACTACAGCGAGCTCGCGTTGCCGGGCGGCCATGTCGGCGTGTTCGTCGGCGGGCGCTCGCAGGGGCTGCTCGCCCCCGGCATCGCCGACTGGCTGGCGCGGCGCGACTGATCGCCCCCCATGAAGAACAAGATCGTCACCCCCGAGGAGGCCGCCGCCGTCATCGGCGATGGCGACACCGTCTCGATCGCCGGCTTCGTCGGCATCGGCACGCCGGACGAGCTGCTGCTGGCGATCGAGCGGCGCTTCCTCGACACGCGCCAGCCGGCGAACCTCACGCTGGTCTTCGCCGCCGCCCCCGGCGACGGTCGGGATCGCGGCGTCAACCGCCTGGCGCATGGCGGCCTGGTGCGGCGGGTGATCGGCGGCCACTGGTCGCTGGTGCCGAAGCTCGCGCAGATGGCGCTCGATGAAGCGATCGAGGCCTACAACCTGCCGCTCGGCTGCATCGCCCAGCTGTATCGTGAGATCGCCGGGCGCCGCGCCGGCCTGCTGTCGCGCGTCGGCCTGCGCACCTTCGTCGACCCGCGCCAGGACGGCGGCCGCATCAACCGCGCCACCACCGAGGATCTCGTCCAGCTGATGCAGGTCGGCGGGCAGGAGTGGCTGTTCTACAAGGCGTTCCCGATCAACGTCGCGCTGATCCGCGGCACCACCGCCGACCTCGCCGGCAACATCACGATGGAGCGCGAGGCGCTGACGCTCGACAGCCTGCCGGCGGCGATGGCGGCGAAGAATTCGCGCGGCCTGGTGATCGCCCAGGTGGAGCGCATCGCCGCCGAGGGCACGCTCGACCCGCGCCGCGTGCACGTGCCGGGGATCCTCGTCGATTGCGTCGTGCTGGCGAAACCCGAGAACCACATGCAGACCTACGCGACGCCGCACAGCGCCGCCTTCTCCGGCCAGCTGCGCGTGCCGCTCGACCGCATCGCGCCGCTGCCGCTCGACGAGCGGAAGATCATCGCCCGCCGCGCGGCACTCGAGCTGCCGCCGGGCGGCGTGGTCAATCTCGGCATCGGCATGCCGGAAGGCGTGGCGGCGGTTGCGGCCGAGGAGAAGGTGCTGAAATACCTGACCCTCACCGCCGAGCCCGGCATCATCGGCGGCATGCCGCAGAGCGGGCTGGATTTCGGCGCCGCGCTCAATCCGGAAGCGGTGATCCAGCAGAACCAGCAGTTCGACTTCTACGACGGCGGCGGCCTGGACATGGCGTGCCTCGGCATGGCGCAGACCGACGCCGCCGGCAACGTCAACGTCAGCCGGTTCGGGCGGCGGCTGGCCGGTGCCGGCGGCTTCATCAACATCACCCAGAACGCGCGCAAGCTGGTGTTCGCCGGCACGTTCACGGCCGGCGGCCTCGATGTCGCAGTCGAGGGCGGCAGGCTCCATATCCGGCGCGAAGGACGGTCGAAAAAATTCATCCGCGCGGTCGAGCAGGTCACCTTCAGCGGCAGCTACGCGGCCGAGATCGGCCAGCCCGTGTTCTACGTCACCGAGCGCTGCGTGTTCCGGCGCGTCGCCGACGGAATCGAGCTGACCGAGGTCGCTCCGGGCGTCGATATCGAGCGCGACATCCTCGCCCACATGGAGTTCGAGCCGCTGGTGCGCGACCCCAGGCCGATGGATGCGCGCATTTTCCTGGACCAGCCGATGGCGCTCGAACACACGCTGCTCAGCCTCGGGCTGGCCGACCGCATCAGCTACGATGCCGAGCGCAACACGCTGTTCATCAACTTCGAGGGATTCCAGGTCCGCACCGTCGATGATGTCGAGCTGGTCCGCCGCGAGGTGGAGAAGATCTGCCGCTCGATCGGCCGCAAGGTGAAGCTGATCGTGAACTACGATTCCTTCACGCTCGATCCCTCGGTCAGCGACGCCTATTTCTCGATGGTGACCTATCTGCAGCAGCGCTACTACGCCACCGCCTCGCGCTACACGACCAGCGCCTTCATGCGCCTCAAGCTCGGCGCTGACCTCGCCGAGCGGGCGCTCGCGCCGCACGTCTTCGAGACGCTGGCCGAGGCGCAGGCGTTCACCGCCGGGCGCGAGGAGGTTTCGGGCGGCGGCTGAGCGCCGCTCGCCGCCGCAAGGGAGAGTTCGCATGGACGTGTCAAAGATTTCCACCGGCCGCGATCCGCCCGGCGACATCAACGTCGTCGTCGAAATCCCGCAGGGATCGGCGGTGAAATACGAGGTGGACAAGATATCCGGCGCCGTCGTCGTTGACCGCTTCCTGTTCACGCCCACCGCCTATCCGGCCGCCTACGGCTTCATCCCCGGCACGCTCGCCGAGGACGGTGATCCCGCCGACGCGCTGGTGTTGACGCCGGTTGCGGTGGTGCCCGGCGCGGTGATCCGCGCCCGCCCGATCGGCATGCTGGAGATGGAGGACGAGGCCGGGCCGGACGAGAAGATCATCTGCGTGCCGCACGACCGCATCCATCCGCAGTACAGCACGGTCGCCGCGGTGCACGACCTGCCGGAGATCATGCGCCAGGCGATCGAGCACTTCTTCACCCGCTACAAGGACCTGGAGAAGGGCAAGTGGGTGCGGGTCAAGGGCTGGGCCGACCGGGAGGCGGCGGAAGCGGTGATCCGCAAGAGCATCGCCGCGGCCTCCAATCCGGTGCAGCCTGGCGAGAGCTGAGGCGAGGCCTGACCCGCCCCGACCCGGCGGGTCAGGCGAGGTAGCGGGCCGTCAGGTGGGCCTCGAAATCCCGGGGATCGAGCGGCTTGCCGGTCGCCGCGCGCAGCAGGTCGTTGAAGCCGAGCAGGCTCGCCATGCCGTGCACCCGCGCGCGCAGCCAGCCGGTCAGCGGCGAGAGGTCGCCCTCCGCGAGTGCGGCGTCCAGCCCGGGTTCGTCGCGGCGGGCCGCGGCCATCAGCTGCGCGGCCGCCATCGCGCCGAGCGTGTAGCTCGGGAAGTAGCCGAAGCCGCCGTCGTACCAATGGATGTCCTGCAGGCAGCCGCGCGCATCGTCGGGAGGCGCGATGTCGAGCAGGCCGCGCATGCCCTCGTTCCACGCGGCGGGCAGGTCGGCGACCGCGAGCGTGCCGCCGACCATCGCCTGCTCGAGGCCGAAGCGCAGGATGACGTGCGCCGGATAGGTCATCTCGTCGGCCTCGACGCGGACGAAGCCACGGCTCACGTGCCGCCACAGGCGGCCGAGATTCCCCGTCGCGTAGATCTCGGGTGCGCCGCCGAAGGCGTCCCGCAGCTGCCCTCCGAGCCAGGCCAGGTACGCGTCGGAGCGGCAGGCCTGCATCTCGACGATCAGCGACTGGCTCTCATGCGCCGCCATGCCGGCCGCCTCGCCGACCGGCTGGCGGGCGTGCGCCTCCGGCAGGCCGCGCTCGTAGAGGGCGTGGCCGGTCTCGTGCAGCACGCCGAAGATGGCCTGGGCGAAGTCCGCCTCGTCGTAGCGCGTGGTGATGCGCACGTCGGTGGGTGTGCCGCCGCAGAACGGGTGCGCCGAGCGGTCGAGCCGGGCGTGCGCGAAGTCGAGCCCGGCGGCCTCGGCGAGACGACGGCACAGCGCCTCCTGCACCGCCGCGGGGAACGGGCCCTCGGGGCGGCGCGGCGCGGGCTGCGCTTGCTGCCGCGCCTCGACGCGCGGCAGGGCGGTGCGCAGGAAGCGCTCGTACTCGGCGAACACCGGGGCCACGTCGGCGGCGCCGATGCCGCGCTGATAGCCGTCCATCAGCGCGTCGTACGGGCTGAGGCCGAGGGCGGGGCCGAGCGCCGCGGCCGCCTCGCGCACCAGCCGCACGACCTCGCCCAACGCGGGGGCGACGAGCGCGAACTCGGCCCGGCGCCGCGCCTCCCGCCAGACGATCTCGCAGCCGGCATTGGCGCGCGCCTGCGCCTCCACGAGCTCGGCGGGGAGCGCGGTCGCGCGGGTGTGGGCGTGGCGCATCAGGTGCAGGTTGGCGGCGCGCCAGGGATCAGGATCGGCGCCGGCGGCCTCCGCCTCGGCGAGGTCGTCGGCCGTGCCCGGCTCGGCCAGCAGGCCGTGCGCGAGGCCGGCCAGCACGGCAAGCTGGTCGGCGCGCGCCGCGGCGCCGCCGGACGGCATCATGGCGGCGCTGTCCCAGCCGAGCATCGACGCCGTCTCATTGACCGTGGCGATGCGGGCGAAGCGTCGCGTGAGCCGCTCGTATGCGGGGTGCCGGCCGGCGCTCACGCCCGCAGCACCTGTCGCGACCAGGCGGCGAAGATGACCAGCAGGCAGGCGGCCAGGCCGTACCAGGTGATGGCGTATTGCAGGTGGTTGTTCGGCGGCTGCGGCAGGTGCCGCGCCGGGACGGGGTAGCCGGCCGCCGGCGGATCGCCGAGCGCGATCAGGACGAAGGGAGCCACGCCCGGCAGCCCGAGCGCCGCACCGATGGCCGGCGGATCGAGCGTGTAGAAGCGGCGGCCGGCGGCGTCGTCGCGGGCGCTGAAAGGCCCCGGATGGTCGGCCGGATGCACGTAGCCTACCACGGTCACGCTGCCCGCCGGGGTGGCGACCGCCCCCCGGCGGTCGAGCGGGATCCAGCCGCGATCGACCAGCACGGCGAGAGCCCCGGGCCGCTCCAGCGGCACGATCAACTCCCCGCCGATCACCGGGCCGCGCGGCGTGTCACACACCTCATCGGCGAAGAGCGCGGCGAGGTCGGGGCGGAAGCTGCCGGTCACGCTGACCTTCTGGAACGGCGAGGGCGCGGCCGGCAGCGGAACGGCGGGCGCCGCCTCCGCCGCCGCGATGGCGGCGAGCACGCCGCGTTTCCAGGCCAGGCGGCGGACCTGCCAGTTGCCGAGCCCGACCAGCAGGGCGAGCATGGCCAGCGTCATCGCCCCCGGCGAGAGCAGCCGGCGAAGCCGGGCGGGCCTGGCAGGGTCAGCGGCCGTCAGCGCCAGGGTCAGACCCGCCCCCACACCCGATCCATCACGCCCGTCCCGTCACTCCGGCGCCAGCGGCCCCGCACCCCACCAGTAGATGCAGACGAACAGGAACAGCCAGACCACATCGACGAAGTGCCAGTACCAGGCCGCCGCCTCGAAGCCGAAGTGCCGCTGCGGCGTGAACTGCCCGGCGCGGGCGCGGAAGAAGCAGACGATCAGGAAGCAGGTGCCGACGATGACGTGAAAGCCGTGGAAGCCGGTCGCCAGGAAGAACACGGACGGATAAACCCCGCCGCCGCTGAAATGGAACGGCGCCTGCGAATACTCGAGCGCCTGGAACGAGGTGAAGCTCAGGCCGAGGATGATCGTCAGGCCGAGCCCGGTCAGCATGCCCTTGCGGTCGCCCTCGATCAGGCAGTGGTGCGCCCAGGTAACGGTGGTACCGGACAGCAGCAGGATCAGCGTGTTGAGGAATGGGATGTGGAAGGGGTCGAAGGTATGGATGCCCTCCGGCGGCCACATCAGGTGGGTCGCGCCGGACACATTCTCCGGGAACAGGGCGTAGTTGAAATAGGCCCAGAAGAAGCCGACGAAGAACATCACCTCGCTGGCGATGAACAGCGTCATGCCGTAGCGCAGGCCGAGCCGCACGACCGGCGTGTGCAGGCCCGGGGTCCGGCTCTCCCGCACCACGTCACGCCACCAGACGAACATGATGGCGAGCACGATCGCCAGGCCCGCTACCAGCACGATGTAGCTGCCGTAGTGCATGGCCAGGACGATGCCGAGCACCGTCAGCCCGCCGCCGATCGAGCCGATGATCGGCCAGGGGCTCGGTTCGACGAGGTGGTAGGGCTGCTTCAGCCCGGAACTCGCCGGAACCGTGATGCCGTGCGGCTCGATGCTCATGCCTCAATCCTGCGACGAGTGCCGGAGGGCCCGCTCCGGCAGGGGTGGCGCATCATCGCCAAAACGCCGGCGCGTTCAAGGGCGCCTCATGCGCCAACGGTCTCCGCCACCTCGTCGGTGACCACCTTGAAGCCGGCGAGCCGGCATGACCCGAAGGTCGTGCTGATCGCGACGTCGGTGGCGTCGCGACCGCGCGCCATCAGGATGCGGCCGATGCGCGGCGCGTTGTGGCGGGCGTCGAAGGTGTACCAGCGCCCGCCGAGATACGCGTCGAACCAGCCCGAAAAATCCATCGGCGCATCCGCCGGCGGCACGCCGATATCGCCGAGATAGCCGGTGCAATAGCGCGCCGGGATGTTCATGCAGCGGCAGAAGGCGACCGCCAGGTGCGCGAAGTCGCGGCAGACGCCCTGGCGCTCCATGTACGCCTCCCAGGCGGTCTTTGTCGGCCGGGCATATTCGTAGCCGAAGGTGATGCGGTCGTGCACGTAGCCGCAGATCGCCTGCACGCGCGCCGCGCCGCCGCGGATGCCGCCGAACAATGACCAGGCGGTGTCGGACAGGCGGTCGGTCTCGCAATAGCGGCTGCCCAGCAGATAGACCAGGGTTTCCGGGGGCAGCAGTTCCACGGGGATCTGCTCGGCGTCCGGGGCCTGATGGTCGGCGTTGCCGGTGTCGCGCACGAGGAAGTCGTTGCTGATGGTCAGCCGGCCCTCCGGCGCGAGGATGCGGCAGCAGGTGTTGCCGAACATGTCGCGGTAGGAGGTTGCCGCGACCGGCGGGTCGAAGGCGAGGCGGTCCGGCGACAGCAAGTCCGGCTCGCGCGAGGGATGCACGTTCAGCACCAGCAGCATCGGCGTCGGCCCGACGCAGTCGTAGGCTATCTCGTAGCCGGCGCGGATTTTCATCGCCAATGCCTCCCGGACTGAAAGCGCACGCTCAGCATCCCACGCCGGCCCGCGCTTCGCACGCCGCCCCATCCTGCACTGCCTCATCTTGCAACGTCCCGTCCTGCATCAGCTCGTGGACGCTGACCTCGACGGCCATGCCGAGATGGTCGGAGGGAAAGCCGGTCCAGGTGCCGGCGAGCGGCACGGCCTGCTTGGGGTCGCGCACCACGGCGACGCGGATCAGGTCGCGGTTGCCGACGATGCCGTTGGTCGGGTCGAAGTCGACCCAGCCGGCGCCGGGCAGATAGACCTGCAGCCAGGCGTGGGTGGCGCCGCCGCCGACATTGCGCACCCGGCCCCGGAGCGGCGCATACAGGTAGCCGGAGATGAAGCGGGCGGCCATGCCGAGCGACCGCACCGCCTCCATCATGAACAGTGCGAAGTCACGGCAGCTTCCGCTCCGCAGCCGCAGGGTCTGCACCGGCTCCTGGATGCCCTTCGCCTCGCGCGCCACGTAGGTGAACTCCCGGCGGATCGCGTGCGTCATGCCGGCGAGCAGATCGCTCGTGCTGGTGGCGCCCTCGGCGCTGAGGAACCGGCGCGCCCAGCGATCGACGTCGCGCTGCGGGTCCGCCGCGTGGCGTTCGATCGAGCGGAGCAGGTCCGGCATGTCGTCCCCGCTGTAGGTGAAGGGGTAGGTCTGCGCGTACTCCTCCATGCGGAAGTCCGGGGCGTGCGAGGGGGTGTGATCGAGCCGCACCGTGCTCTCGAACCGCAGCTCCTGCGCGCGTCCCGCGAAGCCGGCATAGGCGACGCAGTTGCCGAACACGTCGTGCACCCAGCGTATGCTCGCCGGCTCCGGCGTAATCACCAGCCGGCTTTCCAGCAGCCGCTGGTCGTAGCTCTCGCGCGGCCGGAACATCATCCGGTGCTCTCCGAACGACACGGGCTGGCGGTAGCGATAGGTGGTGACGTGCCGGACGACGAGGATCGGCATGCGCTACTGCGTCTGCTGGAGCTGCTCCAGCGTGTCCTCCGGCTGGTAGCCGAAGAAGGCGATGGAGAGGTGGCGGCTGACGGCGATCAGCCGCAGCTGCACGAGGTCGAGGAACTCGTGCAGACCCTGCTTGAGGATTTCGGTGATGGAGAGCGTGCTGAACAGCGCGCGCAGCCCGTCCAGCACCTCGGCGGCGTCGTTGCCGCCGCGCAGCGCGTAGCGCGCCTTCATCTCGGCGAGCAGCATTTCGGTCTGCCGGATGCAGAGATAGACCGAGCGCGGAAAGCGCCGGTTCAGCAGCAGGAACCCGGCGACCTGCGCCGGCGTGATGCCGCCCGAATGCAGCCGGCGATAGGCGTGATAGCCGGCCGCCGAGCGCAGCAGCGCGTTCCACTGGCTGACATCGATCGGCGAGCCGACGTCCCGCGGCCGCGGCAGCAGAAGATGGTACTTCATGTCCAGCAGCCGCGTGGTCTGGTCGGCCCGCTCGACGTAGCGGCCGATCTGGTAGAAGTACCAGACCTGGTCGCGGTGCAGGGTGCCCTCGGTGATGCCGGTATGCGTCTGGCAAGCCTCCTTCACCGAGCCGAAGAACCGGTTGCGCCGCCCGGGCGACAGCTCGTCGGCGCCGAGCGCGCCGAGCCGGTTGTGGAACATGTTGAGCTGCACCCACATCTCCGTCGAGATGAGCGGGCGCAGCGTGCGTGCGTTCTCGCGCGCCTGCGCGATGCCGCTGACGATGGAGCTGGGGTTGTCGGTGTCGCGGACGTAGAAGTGCAGCACGTTCTCCGCACTGGCCTCGGCGTGGCGCGCCGAGAAGGTCTTCTCGTCGGAGAACAGCTGGACGATGGAGAGCCAGTTCTGGCTGCCGCGGCTGTCGCGCGAAAAAGTCTCGTTCACGTCGAGGATGCGCGCCAGGTTCTCCACCCGCTCGACGTAGCGCGCCAGCCAGAAGACGCAGTCCGCGTAGCGGGCGAGCAGCGTCTCACTCAAGGAACCGCCCCTTTCCAGCGCTCCTCATTTGAACACCCACGTGTCCTTCGATCCGCCGCCCTGCGAGGAGTTGACGATCAGCGAGCCCGGCCGCAGCGCGACGCGGGTCAGCCCGCCCGGCAGCACCCAGGTCTTCGCCCCGGTGATCGCGAAGGGTCGCAGATCGACGTGGCGCGGCGCCACCCCGTCCTCGACCAGCGTCGGCGCGACGGAGAGCCCGATGCAGGGCTGGCTGATGTAGTTGGCGGGATCGGCCAGCAGCTTGGCGCGGCATGCCTCCAACTCCGCGGCACTCGCCCGCGGCCCGACGGTGATGCCGTAGCCGCCGGCCTCGCCCACCGGCTTGACCACCAGCTCCGCCAGATGGTCGAGCGTGTAGCGCAGCGCCTCCGGCTCGCGGCAGATCTGCGTCGGCACGTTCGCCAGCACCGGCTCCTCGCCAAGATAGTAGCGGATGATGCGCGGCATGTAGGCATAGACCGCCTTGTCGTCGGCGACCCCGGTACCGACCGCGTTGGCGAGCGTCACCCGCCCGGCGCGATAGGCGCGCATCAGCCCGGGCACGCCGAGCATGCTCTCCCGATGGAACGCCGCCGGGTCGAGGAAGTCGTCGTTGATGCGGCGGTAGATCACGTCCACCGGCGCGAGCCCGCCGGTGGTGCGCATCCACACGCGCTCGTCCTCGACCAGGAGGTCGCGCCCCTCGACCAGCGGCACGCCCATCTCGCGCGCCAGGAACACGTGCTCGAAGAAGGCCGAGTTGTAGGTGCCGGGCGAGAGCAGCACCGTCGCCGGCGCGTCGATGCCGCGTGGCGCCACCTCGCGCAGCGCCGCCGCGAGCTGCAGGCCGTAATTCTCGACCGGCCGCAGCCCCAGCTCGTCGAGCAGGTCGGGGAAGGCGCGCAGCATCATGTGCCGGTTCTCGACCACGTAGCTGACACCCGAGGGCGTGCGGACGTTGTCCTCGAGCACCAGCAGGGTGCCGTGCTCGTCGCGCACGAGGTCGGTGCCGGCGACGTGCACGTAGCTGCGATGCGGCAAGTCGACGCCCTGCATCAGCGGCCGGTAGTTGGGGTTGCCGAGCACGAGGTCGCGCGGCAGCGTGCCGTCCCGCAGGATGTGCTGGTCGTGATAGAGGTCGTGCAGCAGCAGGTTGATCGCGGTGATCCGCTGGATCACCCCGCGCTCGATTTGCGCCCACTCGGCGGCCGGGATCAGCCGGGGGATGACGTCGAAGGGCAGGATGCGGTCGATCGCGTCCTTCTCGGAATAGACGGTGAAGGTGATGCCGAAATTGTAGAGCTCGGCCTCGGCGGCCGCCGCGCGCTCGCGCAGTTCTTGCACGGACAAGCTGGCGAGGCGCTCGCGGACCGGCTGGTTGGCGGGGCAGCGGAGCATCTCGCACCAGAAGGCGCCGGGGTCGTAGCTGCTGAGGACCGATCCGTCCATCCTCCGGCCCTTTCCCTGGAGACGATCCGGCGCCAAGCCGAGCAGGCCCGAACCTGGCAAGCTAAAACCTAGCAATCAGCGTACCAGGGCCGCCCGCCCAGGGGAACGCCGGGCGAAGCGCGGCGTTGCGGACGCCCTCCGAGCCGCGGATGGCATCCGCTCGCCTCGATCAGGGCGTGAAGTCACGCTTTGCGGCGATCCCGCCGCAAGCGATCACGCCCCGGCCGCTATTTCTTCTTCGCAGGGCGCGCCTTCTCGTCGTCCGGATTGACCGGCGGCGGCGGGAAGCCGCCTTTCGGCTCCGGGTTCTCGATGTAGCGAAAGGCCGGCTCGGCGTTCCAGGGTCCGCGCACATCCTCGCCCTGGCTGAGATTGAAGACGATGTCCACGGTCTCGTCCGGGGCCACGTTGCCGAACAGCGGATCGGTCAGCTTGTTCATCGAGTCCAGCGCGTTCATGAACATCTTGGCGTGGGTGATCTCGCGCGTCAGCAGGTGGTGCAGCGCCTTCTTGGTGCCCTCGTCCTCGCTGTACTTCATCAGCGACTCGTAGGTCTGCCGCGCTCCCGCTTCGGCGGCGATATCGGCGCGCAGGTCGCGCACCACGTTGCCGCCCTCGTTGATATAGGCCGCCGTCCAGGCGCTGCCCTGGCTGTCGACGAAGTGGGGGCCGATGCCGCGCAGCGCGAACAGCGGCGCCGCGTATACCTTGCTCTGGTCCATCTTGCTGGTGT
>JAFAYA010000030.1 GCA_019240635.1 Acidisphaera sp.
ATCGGCAGGTCCGGCATGGCGTTTCCCTTCAATGGGCGGCGCGATACAGCGCCAGGATCTCGGCCTGACTGATGTCGCGCGGGTTGTTGTCCAGCAGGCGGCGGATGGCGTGCGCCTCGGTGGCCATCGCTTCGAGGTCGGCTTCGGGCACGCCGTGGCGCGACAATCGCATTTCGATGCCGAGCGCGGCGCACCAGTCGCGCGCGGCAGCGCGAACCGCCGTCTCGCCCCCGGCAGAGCCGAGACCGAGTGCCTGCAGGATCCCGGCGGTCTTTTCCGGCACGACCGGCGCGTTGAAGGCGAGCGTGTGCGGAAAGATCAGCGCGCAGGCCAGGCCATGCGGAATGTGGTGGCGCGTGCCGAGCGGATAGGCGACGGCGTGGCCGGCCGTGGTGTTGACCGGCCCCAGGCAGAAGCCGCCATAGAGCGAGGCGAGCGACAGTCCGGCGCGCGCCTCGCGGTCGGCGCCGTCGCGCACCGCCCGCGCGAGAAAGCGGCCGACCAGGCGGATGCCCTCCAGCGCATAGAGGTCGATCAGCGGATGCGCCTTTCGGCTGGTGTAGGCCTCGGCGCAATGCGCCAGCGCGTCAACGCCGGTCGCGGCGGTAACCGCCGAAGGCACGGTGAGCGTCAGATCGGGATCGACGACGGCGAGGTCGGCCAGCATGTGCCGGCTCTGCACCGCAAGCTTGTTCTGCGTCGCCGGGTCGGTGACCAGTGCGCGCGTGCCGGCCTCACTGCCGGTGCCGGAGGTGGTCGGCACCTGCGCGAGCGCGAGGCTGCGGCCCTGCACCTTCTCCGGACCGACCACGTCATGAATGAACTGGCCGCTGCCCGGCAGCACGGCGGCGAGCTTGGCGAGGTCCATCGCACTGCCGCCGCCGAAGCCGATCACCAGGTCGGGTTTCGTCGCCTCCGCCATCGTCAGCAGCGCGTCGAGATTGGGGATGTCGGGCTCGGGGCGGACAGTGCCGAACACGGCAGCCTCGCCGGGCAGGCCGAGCAGACCGACGCGGCCCGCATTGAAGGCGTCGCATACCACCAGCGGCCGGGTGCAGCCGCGGGCGCGCGCGAAGGCGCCGACCGCGGAGGCCAAGCCGGCACCGAACCGGATTTCCGCCGGCCGCTCGATGGCGATCGGGGTGAGCAGCGCGCTCATGCCGCGTGCGCCCGGCCGGTGTCGAGTCGTTCGGCGTATTCGATCGCCTCGACAAGGCTATGCTCGTTGGCGATGCCCTTGCCGGCGATGTCGAAGGCCGTCCCGTGATCGACCGAAGTGCGGATGATCGGCAGGCCGAGCGTGATGTTGACGCCGGACAGATCGTTCCACTGGCCGGTCGCGGGATCGACCTCGAAGCCCAGCAGTTTCACCGGAATGTGTCCCTGGTCGTGGTAGTTCGCGATCACCGCGTCGTATTGGCCGGCGCGCAGCTTCACGAACACCGTGTCGCCCGGCACCGGGCCGACCACGTCATGGCCGGCCTCGACGGCCTCGGCGATCACCGGCGCCGCCACGTCGATATCGTGCCGGCCGAACAGCCCGCCTTCGCCGGCATGCGGATTGAGGGCGGCGACGGCGATGCGGGCGCGGGGTGCGCCGAGGCGGAGCAGCGCCTGGCGGGTCAGTTCGATCACCCCGCGCAGACGGTCGGCGGTCGCGCGCTTCGGCACGTCTTCCAGCGCGATATGCGTGGTCAGATGACTTACGCGCATGTTGCCGTGCGCCAGCATCATGCAGGAGCCTTTGACGCCGGTGAGCTCCGCGAGCATCTCGGTGTGGCCGGGATAATGGTAGCCGGCCTTGTTCAACGCCTCCTTGTTCAGCGGCGCGGTGACGATGCCGCCGACGCGGCCGGATTGCGCGAGGCGCACGCCGCGTTCCACCGCGAGATAGGCGAAGCGCCCGCCATCGGCGGAAAGCTCGCCGGGACGGATCGGCTCGCCTTCCGGACCGGCCTGCATCGCGCAGAGCGCCGGCCAGGCGTCATCCGTCTCGCTCACTTCGGGAATTGCCACACCGGCCGCAAACTGCGCGCGGGCGTGTTCCAGCGCCGCGTTGCTGCCGATGACCAGCAGCGCGAGCTCTCCCGCTTCGATGCGGGGCCGCAGGCGGGCCGCGGCTTTCACGATGATTTCGGGGCCGATCCCGGCCGGGTCGCCCATCGTGATCGCGAGGTGGCGGGCCATCAGACTGTCCTTTCAATGGCGGTCAAGGTGCCGTGCAGCAGGTCGCGCAGCAGGGTGGGCGGGCCGAAGGCACCGGATTTCGACACGACGGTGACGCCATCCCAGGCGCCGCCGCGTAGCACCGAGCAGGGCAGGCCCGGTTCGATCCGGCCTTGGATTTCCAGGCTGCGCGCCCCGAGCGAGAGGCACAGGCCGCGCAACGTCTCGCCGCCGGCCACCAGCAATGTGCCGGGGGGCGGCAGCTCGCGGACCAGCCGGTGCAGTTCCGCGGCGATGTGGCGCGCTGCCGCGTCGCGCGTGAGGCCGTGCGGCAGATCGAGGCTGGCGACGGCACGGCCATCGCGCAGCCGCGCCGAGACCGCCGCCACTTCGCCCTGCCCGCCATCCCGCAGGCGCAGCCAGTCCGACCCGCACGCCGCCAGCTGGGCCGCTGTCGCCGGCTGATCGGAGCCGAACAGGCCGAGGAGCGGGGGCCGCAGCGGTGGCAGGTCCGGCGGTTCTTGGTCGGCGAGCGCCTGCGCGAGGCCGCCGGTGCCGATCCACAGCACGGGTTTGGGTGCGGCGCGGCCGAGTGCCGCGATACGGCGCAGATCCGCGTCGGTCTCGGCGTCGAACACGCTGATGCCGGGCGGCAGCGTCGTATCGAGCCGGCCAGGCTGGGCGGGCACGCCGGCGGCACGCAGCCGCGCTGCAATGTCGCCGCCGACCGGCGACCAGCGCCCGGCGTGATCCTGCACGTGCTGCACGCCGCCCCTTGTGACCCGTCGCTGATAGGGGAAGGCCGGCGCCAGCACCGCACAGGCCCAGTGGCCGGCGCGCAGGCATGCGGCGGCCTCCGCCAGCGTGGGGCCGCGCAGCAGGCTGTCGATCTTCTTGTAGGCGATCTCCGCTTGCGCCAGCGCCGGCGTCAGCGCGGTGACCACATCGGTGGTGCGTGCTTCGTCCAGCTCGCGCGTGCCGCTGTCCAGCGCGGCGTTTGCCGGCAGCACGGGCGGGATGGCGCCGTGCCAGAAGGCGTGCACCGGCCCGGTGAGGCCGACCAGCTCGGCCGCCGTGTCGAGCGCGCCGGTCAGATCGTCGGCGAGCAGGCGCAGGCTCGTCATGCCGGCCGCCACACCCCGACACCGATGGCCCCGGCGGAATGGCGCACCGCATCGGTCAGTTCCTTCGCGACCTGCAGGACCTCCGGCCGGGCGAGCGCGACGAATTCCTCCAGCGCCATCCGGCCCGCGTCCACGGTGAAGCTGACGCCGGCCATGGGGGCGCCGCCGGCATCCAGCACCGGGGCGGCGACGGTCCGCAGGCCGTACGCATTCTCCCCATCGGAGACGGCGTAGCCCTGGACGCGCACCTGGCGCAGGCGCTCCAGCAGGGCATCGAGATCGGTCAGCGTGCGCTCGGAGAGCTTGACCCGCTCCGCGCTCTCCAGAATGGAGATCTGTCGCGCCTCCGGCAGGAAGGCGAGCTGGGCGTGGCCGAGGGCTGCCCCATAGGCGCGGATGCGGCGGCCGGGCCGGCGATCCACGTCGTGCCGGCCCATGCCGGCATCCACGCGCTCGAGATAGACGACGTCCGGACCATCCAGCGTGCCGAGCGACCCGGCATCGGCGATCGCCGGGACGCGCTCGCGCAGCAGCGGTTCGGCGTGCGCCCGCAAATCCTGCGAGGAGAGGGCGAGGAAGCCGAGCTCCAGGCATTTCAGGCTGAGCCGGAAGCGCCTGCTGCCGGGGACGGGGCGGAGATAGCCGAGCGAAACAAGAGTGTGGATCAGCCGGAAGGCGGTGCCGCGATCGAGCCCGGCGCGGGCGGCGACCTCGGTGATGGTCAGCTCCGGCAATCCCGCGTCGAAGGCGCGCAGCACGGCGAACACTTTCGCCGCGGACTGCACGAGGTTCTTGGCATTCTCCGCCATTCTGGCCTCCCTCATCGCACGTCCTTTTGGCCGGAATGCGAACTTTTGTTCGCTGGTAGAGCACGCTGGCGCGAGTGTCAAGCGGGTTCTGCTGCGCGGCGCGAGAAGTGTCCCGGGCGCAGCTCTTGCCACGGGTTTAGCCGAGCGCTCCCGGCGCCTCCGTCTTTCCCGTCTCCTCCAGCCACCGGCAGAAGGAGATCGCCGAGCGGTCACCTGCTCGGGCCTCGGGCAGATAGGCGTGGTAGCCGCGGCTCGGCAGCGTCACGCCGGGGAATGGCGCGACGAGACGGCCTGTCGCGAGATCGCCGGCCACCAGGGCCGTCGGCCCCATCGCCACCCCGAGGCCGTCCAGCGCGGCCTGCAGCGTCAAATAGAAGTGGTCGAGCGTGAGCGACGCTGCGGGCTCCAGGTCCGGCGCTCCCGCCGCGGCGAGCCAATCCGGCCAGACCCGCGGAAG
>JAFAYA010000063.1 GCA_019240635.1 Acidisphaera sp.
TGCCGGCGATCGGTCGGCCGGCGATCTCGGTCGATCAGCGGACCAATTCGGTGATCGTGCGCGGCAGCCCCGCCGCCATCGCCGCCGTCGCGGACGTGATCCGCCAGCTCGACCAGCCCGTGCAGATGATCGAGATCCAGGTGGTGATCGCGACGACCGAAGTCGGCGTGGCGGAGCAGCTCGGCGTCGCGCTGCGCGGCGGCAACAGCCATACGGCTTTTGACACAGGAACGACCGGCGGCCAGCTCACGCCCGGGGTTCCGTTCAACGCGCTCACCCTGCTCCCGGCGGTGCTCGGTCCGCAATCCACCATCGCCTCCTTCGTCGTGCACGGGTCGCAGGCCTTCCTGCAGGCGCAGCTCAGCGCGCTCGCCGACCGCAACAAGGCGCGCGTGCTCTCCGCCCCGCACATCGTGACGCTCGACAACGTCACGGCCCGCATCACCCGCAGCGAGGATCTCTACGTGCCCGTCGATACCGGCGGGCTGAACGGCCAGGGGCTGTCGCAAATCCAGACCGGCCTGACCCTGGAGATCACCCCCTCCATCGTGCCGGCCGCGTCGGGCAGCCAGGAGGAGATGGTCCGGCTGAGCCTGGACGCGACGGACTCCGCTCCCGGTTCGGGGACCGGCAGCCAGATCAACGTGAACTCGCAGGAAGTGCAGACCGACGTGCTGGTGCCGAACGGCGGAACCTATGTCATCGGCGGCCTGTTCGACGACTCGAACCTGAAGAGCCGTTCCGGCATTCCCGTGCTCAAGGACATTCCGTTCCTCGGCGCGCTGTTCCGCACGGATTCCAAGCAGAAGAATCTCGGCGAGACCGTGTTCTTCATCACGCCGCGCATCGTCGACGAGCAGGAGCTGACCGGGCGCGACGCCGGGCGCGCCGCCGACACGGCCCGCTACATCGACGAGCAGCGCCACGTGCTCGCCGGCGTCACGCAGGAGATGGATGGCTCCTCGGAGCTGTCGCACGGGCCGCGCTCCCTGGAGGAGGATGAATGATACCGGCGTGGCGCCCGCAACCGCTCGACGCCGGGCTGTGGATCGCCGCCGCCGTCCTGCTCTTCGGCGGTTTCGGCTGGCGGGAGTGGAGCCTTTCGCACGCCGAGGCGGGCAGCGAGCGCCGGGCGCAGGCGATCGTGCAGCGCGTCGCCGAGTGGGAGCGGAGCGTGCTCGCCCAGCAGCACCGGTTCGCGGTGTTCGGCCCGACCGAGGCCGAGCTTCGCTCGGCGCTGCCGGGCTTCGATCCCGGTCCGGCCATGCAGGATTTCAGCGTCGACGCATTGATCGACGGCAAGGGGGTGCTGCATCTGCGCGCGGTGAGCCGGCCGGAGGCGATCCGCGACGGCCGGGTCGGCCCGGTGATGGCGACCGCCGACCTCGCTGGCGGTCCGCCACCCGACACCAACGAGCCAGAGCCAAAGCGGTGATCGCCAGGAGATTTCTGCTCTGCGCCGCGGCGCTGCTCGCGCTCGGCGGTTGCGGCGTGCTGTCCGGACGCGCCCGGCCCGGGCCGCAGCCGGTCTTCAGCCGCAACGTGCAGGTCGTCGCGCCGGCCTGGCACGCCGGGTCGGAGTGGCAGTACAGCGACGGCTACGGCCTGCGCGTCGTGCGCGTGGATGGGCCGGTCACGACATTCCAGCGCACCGATGATCCCAACCAGTGGGTGTCGCGCCGCGGCTTCCTGCGCGAGGACGCGCAATCCGCGACGACCTTCCGCAAGCTGCTGTTCGAGGACCTCGCCCCGGGCGCGGGGCGCGTGCTGAGCGCGCGCCGCCCCCTCACCTTCCGGCGCGAATACCAGGCCGGCAGCGTGCTGCGCACGCACGCCACCACCTGGTCGGTGGAAGGCGAGGAGCAGGTGCGCGTGCCGGCCGGCGTGTTCGACTGCGTGATCCTGATGATGCGCACGCGCAGCCTGACCGACGACTGGACCGGCTATGAACGCTGGTGGTACAGCCCGCAGGCCGAGAACTACGTCCGGCTGGAATACCGATACGGCGCGACGCCGCCGGGCTCGCGGGTGCTGACCAGCTATCGCCTTGCCGCACCGGCGGTCGCGTCAGGGACACGGAATTAGGAGAGAGGGACTGGCGAGGACGCTTCCCCCGATCGTCTGCGACAGGCCGCCGGACTCGGCGCGGCGCGGGCGGATGCGTGCATTGCGCACCGCGGCGTCGCTTCGGGTCGCGTTCGGGATCGCCGCCGCGCTCGCCGGCTGCACGCAGTCTCCCGGTTCGCCCGGCCAGCCCGGAACGGTCAGCATCCGTATGGGCGGGCAGCTGGGCGCGTTCGGCGGCGTGCTCAGCGAGCACTGAACCCAAAAGCGCCGATCAGACCGCGCCGGCGTCGCGCAGCGCCGCGATCTCCGCCTCGCCGTAGCCGAGTTCGCCCAGGATTTCGTCGGTGTGCTGGCCGAGCGCCGGCGGCTCGACGACAAGATGGCTCGGCGTGTTGCTGAGCGTGACGGGCTGGCCGGCCAGCTCGATCGGCCCGCGCAGCCCGGTTTGCAACTGCTCGGTGACGCCGAGATGGCGCACCTGCGGATCGGCAAACACCTGGTCGATCGAATAGATCGGGCCGCAGGGCACGCCGGCGGCGTTCAGCCGTTCGATCCAGTACGCGCTGTCGTGCCCGGCCAGGCGGCCGGCGATCTCGCCGTTCAGCGCGTCGCGGTGCGCCAGGCGCTGCTGCGGGGTCGCGTAGTCGGGGTTCGCGGCCAGCGCCGGCGCATCGATCGCCCGGCAGAAGCGCAGCCAGATCGCCTGGCCGGCGACCGCCACATTGATATGCCCGTCGCTGGTGGCGAACACGCCCGTCGGAATGCTCGTCGGGTGGTTGTTGCCGGCCTGGCCCGGCACCTCGCCGTCCACCAGCCAGCGCGCCGCCTGGAAATCCAGCATGAAGATCTGCGCCTGCAGCAGCGAGGTCTGCACCCACTGGCCCTCGCCCGACGCCTCGCGGTCGAGCAGTGCGACCAGGATGCCATGCGCGCAGAACAACCCGGCGGTGAGATCGGCGATGGCGATGCCGACGCGCACCGGCCCCTGCCCCGGCAGGCCGGTGATCGACATCAGCCCGCCCATACCCTGGGCGATCTGATCGAAGCCCGGCCGCGCGGCGTACGGGCCATCCTGGCCGAAGCCGGAAATGCTGGCATAGACGAGGCGCGGATTGATCGCGCGCAGCGCGTCGTAGTCGATGCCGAGCCGGCGCTTCACGTCCGGACGGAAATTCTCGACCAACACGTCGGCGCGCGCCGCCAGCCGCTTCAGCGCCGCGAGCCCTTCGGGGTGCTTCAGGTTCAGGCTGATGCTGCGCTTGTTGCGGTGCAGGTTGAGGAAGTCGGGGCCGTTGCGCGGGCCACCGAGCGAGGCGCCGCCGTCGGCGTCCTCCGGCATTTCGCACTTGATGACGTTGGCTCCCCAATCCGCGAGCTGGCGCACGCAGGTCGGGCCGGAGCGCACGCGCGTGAGGTCGAGCACGGTGAAGCGCGAGAGGGCGCGGGACGCCGGTCGGAAGCTCATGCGGCAAACTCTCCATCGGGACAGCGCGCCGCATCGCCGGGACCCGCCGCGCGCGCGATGGTGGTCCCGACCTCGCCCGGTGTTCAAGCCCCGGCATCGGCGCGGGCGCCGTCAGGCAGCGCCGGCTACCCGCCGCGTCGCTCGGCGCGAAATAGCAGCGTCCAGGCCTCGATCAGCCGCGACTGGTAGCGCTGCTTGAGCGCCGGCGTCGCGCTGTTGTAGCGGCCCGCCGCATCCCAGCCGTCGCCGTCCGCCTCGCCGAGCTTGCTGTGCAACACGTAGGCCGCGGCAAACACGTTGAAGCAGCCATTGTCGCGCAGCTCGGCGTACACGTCGCCGGAGGGACGACGCATCAGGCGGGCGAGCCGTGGGACCCAGGTCTCCGCGTTCACCTGCGCGGGGCCGCAGTCATGCGTGCCGTTGGCCTGCAGGGTGCAGGCGCCGACCTGGCCGCCCTCCGCCCGCAGGATGGTCCACAAGGCGGGCTCGGCGACGTTGAACAGCGCGGCGGCGCCGGCGATGCAGGCCGCGGTGAGCGGGGCGAGCATCGCGTCAGGCGGGCGCGGCGGCGGGCGACGGCGGCTGCCCGCGCACCTCCGCCGCGTAGCCGAGCAGCGCCCCTCCGTCGCGCTCGAGCGTCCAGAGCGTGGTCAGCGCGGCGGGGTCGGACACGTCGACGCGGAACAGCCGGGCGAAGGTGTTCGGCAGGAAGCTCGGTTCGGTCAGCGCCGCATCGGCCGCGACCTGTACCGGGGGCAGCCGGCAGAGCAGCAGCGCATCGCCGTTGCCGAGCAGAAAGATCTCCCCGTCGTAGCGCTGGGCGGCCTCCTCGAGAATGGCGCGGCAGACCAGCAGATGGTGGCGTCGTGGGGCGGGCGGCGACAGTCGCGACAGGCGCAGCACCAGGGCGACACGCTCCTTCGGTGCGCGCAGGGCCTGGTGCGCCGCCTCCCACAACCGCTCTTCGGCAGACAGATCGGACATCCCGTTCCCGGCCGGATTTTCGGCGAGCCCTGCGGCCGCCCGGATCATGCGCAGGCGTGGTTAAGAACGGATTATCCGGGTCGCGCCTCCGCCGTCTTCGCTTCAGCCATCCTCAACGGTTTTGCGTGACGGTGCGCCATGCCCCGAGACCGCCGGGATGACGGCTTCACCCTCATCGAGCTGATGGTGACGATGACCTGCATGATCGTGCTGGCGGCGATCGCCCTGCCGAAGCTGCAGGGCTACATCCTGAGCACCCGGCTGAACGCCGCGAAGCCGTATCTCAACGAGATCGCCGCCAAGGAGCGGATGTACAAGATCGAAACCGGACGCTACTGCTGCACGGCCTACACGAATTTCGACGAGAATACGCTGACCAATGCGCTCGGGCTGAGCCTCGTCGATGCCGGCGATTTCTGCTTCGTGTTCATCTGCCAGAGCGCGACACTCTGCGAAAATCCGGAGTCGACGCCGAGCTTCATCGTGCCGGCGACCGGACCCAACGCGCCGGACTTCGAGGTCTGGGCGATCCTGCGCAATCCCACGGGAACGCCGCCGAACGTGACGGGGCCGGGCAGCACGTCCTGCACGCCCGTCGCCGGGAAGGCGTCGCCCACCGGGTGGGAGCAGCCGAGCGGCTCGACCAGTGCCGGCAGGGCCGGGCAGGTCGTCGCGCTGCGCTATCCGCCGCCGGCCAACGGCATCGCCAGCTCCCAGGGCACCTATCACGCCGTCAACTTCGACTGGCACGACGGCATTACGGAGTCCGATGCGCTGCAGCCCTGAACCGGGACGCCGCGAGCGCGCGGCGGCCGGCGCGGATCGCGGCTTCACCCTCGTCGAGGTGATGGCCGCCGGCACGATCCTCAGCATCCTCGTGCTCGGCATGACGCGGCTGTGGGGCGTCTACGACCGGATGTCGTTCGACCTGCTGCTGCGCCAGAAGGCGGTGTTCGTGCTGGCCGGCGAGATGGAGCGGCTGGCGCTGCTGTTCGACAGCACGAGCTTCGGCTCGGGACCGCGCCCGGCCACCACCGGCTACACCGCACTGCCCAATCTCTCCGGCTCCGGCACGCGCGAGACCTACGCGACCAACTCGCTGGGGGTCACCTTCGCAACCGGCACGGCGAGCATCTTCGCCGCAACCGACAGCATGGTCTGGGTGTACGGTTCGGGGAGCACCGCGCAGAACTTCGTGTTCCTGGACCGCAGCCGCAACCTGCTCGCACGCATCAGCTGGATCGAGTGCCCGGTCACCAACATCACAGCGGTCTCTTGCTGGGGTGCGACCGGTCCGGGCAAGGCGACCACGAGCACCTGCTATCCGTTCAGTGGCACCGGCACCAGCAGCACCGCATGCCTGCTGGTGACGCTGGTGGTCGATTATCCGTTCACGCTGCGCGGCGCGGCGCCGGTGCAGACCGCGCCGACGCTGAGCACGCTGACCCTGAACACCATCGTCGGACGGCGCAAATGAGGCCGACGCCGATGCGCGCGCCGCGCCGGCGCGCCGGGAGCCGCGCCGACGCGGGCTTCACGCTGGTCGAGGCCATGATCGCCGGCATGCTCGGCATCCTGATGGCGTTCCCGGCGCTGATCATGCTGCGCGACACCTACCGCTACGTCGATCTGGTGCGCGGCCGCCTGCGCCTCGACCAGCAGGCCCGCCAAGTGTACTCGCTGCTCGGGAACGGCACCAATACGCTCGCGAACATCGGCACGAACACCGGCGCGCGCGGCTTCACGCTGGTCGAGGGGCTGCACAGCCGGCAACTGGCGCCGCTCGGCGCCACCCTGCGCAGCAGTTCGCAGTTCGTGCTGCCCGACGGTGGGCTGACGGCGAGCGGCGACAGCTTCCCGGCGGTGACCGTCGCCTGCAACGGGGTGGGCAACCCGATCCCGGATTGCCTGGCGGTCGAGACGCACAGCGTGCAGGGCTGGGTCGGTTCCGATCCCGCAATCACTGTGACCGGCCAGTCCGCGGCGGTGGACCTCACGCTGACCGACCCGTTCCGCGCCGTGCGCGCCGGCAACCAGTACGCGACGGCGACGGAGGTGTTCCGCAGCATCTACACGCTGAACGTCGAGGCCAATCCGTGACCGTCGCAGGACGGTGCGCCCAGCGAACGGCCCTGCTCTGCCGCTTTACCCTCCGTTCACCGGACCGTGACAGCATCGATGGGTTCGGAATGGCAGAGCGGGTCGCCCAGGCAACATGGACTCGCACGGCGTGCGTCCGTCGGCACGTTCCTCGGGCGCGGAGCGGCGGCGCGAAAAGCGCTACGAGGTCGATCTCCCAGGGGCGGTCGAGCTCGGCGGCGTCGCGCACCCGGTCATGGTTTCCGACCTCTCGCCGTCGGGTGCGCTGATCAGCGCCGAAGCGGGGGACGGGTTTCCGGCGGGCGCGAAGCTGACGCTGCTGGTGCAGCAGTTCGGGCCGATCGCCGCCCGTGTCGCCCATGTCGGCCACGGTTTCTACGGGTTGCAGTTCATCGACCCGCATCTGCATCGTGACCGGCTCGTCGAGTGGCTGCGCAAGGAGGTGGATGCATCATGACGGAGCACGCGTTGGCGAGAATGCTCGCCGGCCTCGTCCTGCTGGTCGTGCTCGGCTGGCTCAGCGTCATCGACCTGCGCACGCGCCGGCTGCCCGACCTGATCGTGCTGCCGACGCTCTGGCTCGGGCTCGTGCTGAACGCCGCGACGGGCCTGTTCACGACGCCGGAGAACGCCATCCTCGGCACGATCCTCGGCTACGCCTCGCTGCAGGCGTTGGCGGCGGCCTACGCCTGGCGGGCGCCGGGCGGGCGCGCCGCGGCGGCGTTCGGCGGCGGCGACCTGAAGCTCGCCGCACTGCTCGGCGCCTGGCTCGGCGCGCCGTCCGTGGTGGCGGCGCTGCTGATTGCCTTCGTCGCCGGGACCTGCACCGTGCTGCCGCTGGTGGTGAGCGGCCGCTACCGGTTGCGCGAGCAGGTGCCGTTCGGGCCTGCACTGGCGACCGGCGGCGTCGCCGCCCTGATCGCCGGCCCGGCGCTGCCTGGCATCCTGTTCGGCGGGATCTGAACCGACGCTAGCAGCACCGTCGCTGACCATCTTTGGTCAGCGGCGTGTATCGGCCGCCGCGTGGTGGTCTTCAGTCGAAGGCAACGATCAGAGCGAAGAAGTCCTCTTCCAGCGCCTCCATCCCGCTCGCCTCGCGCACCGCGTGGTAGAGGCGCAGCGGCTCGGGCAGATCTGCCCGTCCACCGGTCAACCGGCGCAGCCAGTCCGCCGCGTCCTGGCCGCCAGCTTCCAGGATGTCGAAGGCGCCGTCGCTCATCAGGTAGAGGCGCGCGGCCCCGGGCAGCACGACATCGCGACTGACGCAGTCGGCCTCGACGGCCAGGCCGATCGCCGGCCCGTCGGTCGCCAGCGGCTCCGGATCGGCCTGGCCGGGGGCGACCAGCAGCGCCGGATGGTGGCCTGCCGAAGCGTACTCCAGCCGCCGCGTCGCGCGGTCGAAGATGCCGTACCAGATCGAGAAGAAGGTGCCGGGCGTCCGGTCCGCCCGGAACATCGCGTCGAGCTTGGAGAGCACGCCGCACGGCCGGCGCAGGTCGATGCCGGACATCGCCGGCTGCAGCAGCAGGTTCAGCAGCGCGACCGCCTGCATGGCGGCACTCGTGCCGCGCCCCGCCACGTTGATGGAATAGGCGGCGAAGGTCGTCGCATCCAGGAACTGGTAGCCAAAAGCGCTGCCGCCGAGCTGCGAGCACGGCAGGAACAGCCACTCCGCCCGCACCGGCCCGGTCTGCACCGGCTTGGGCAGCAGCGACTGGACGTAGGCGCTCGCCTCCTGCAGATCGCGGTCGAACGCCGCCGCCTGCTCGATCTCGCGTCGCGTCCGCCGCTCATAGGTCAGCACCTGCGTCGCGACCTGCAGCACCGCCCCGTGCTGCAGCACGGCGCTGCCGGCGATGCGCTCGCCGTCGATGAAGGTCCCGTTGGTGGAGTTCAGGTCCGTGACGGTCACGTGGCCGTCCACCAGCGCGACCCGGCAATGCATGCGCGAGACCGCGCTTTCGGGGAACACGATGTCGCAGGGCGGTACCCGCCCGATCGTCAGCGGCGTGCCGGTGATGGGAATCCGGCGGGGCGCAGCGGTGCCGCCGCGCACGAGGAGCGTGTGGGCGACCTCGGTCGCCGGCGCCAGCTTGCCGCCTTCGCGGCTGGGCCGGGCGAAGATCGTCTGGTCTTCCTGAGATTCCTGCATTCCGGAGGCCAC
Source organism: Acidisphaera sp. (assembly GCA_019240635.1). Lineage (GTDB taxonomy): Bacteria > Pseudomonadota > Alphaproteobacteria > Acetobacterales > Acetobacteraceae > JAFAYA01. The sequence goes on from JAFAYA010000063.1 coordinate 8,781, forward strand.
CGTTTTGGAAAGGGCAGGCGGACGCACCCGCACACCTAGGCCGTCCCGGTTAGCCCGGCGTTAAGGCCGCCACTGCGTTTACCGGACCGTCACCGGATGCATCCATACCCTGCGCCGCCATCCGATGAGCCCCGACACCATGCCCGCCCCCATCGCCGCGGCGCAGCCGCCGCGCATCGACCGTGCGCCGGCGCAGTTTCCCGAGCCGGGCGCCGATGAACGGCGGCTCGAGCAGGATCTGCGCCATGCCGTCGCCCAGGGCCAGTTCGTGCTGCACTACCAGCCGCGGGTGTCCCTGGCCTCGCTCCGCACCGTCGGGGCCGAGGCGCTGATCCGCTGGCCGCACCGCAAGCGCGGCATGGTGCCGCCCGGCGCCTTCATCCATCTCGCCGAGCGCAACGGCCTGATCACGCCGATCGGCGGCTGGGTGCTGCGCACCGCTGGCGCCGAGGCGGCGTCCTGGCCGGTGCCGGTCGGCATCTCGGTCAACGTGTCGGCCCGCCAGTTGGCCGACGGGGTACTGCTCGAGCAGGTCGAGGCAGCGCTCGCGTCCGGGCTGGCGCCCGAGCGGCTCGAGCTCGAGCTGACGGAATCGATGCTGGTCGACGCCGGCATCGAGACGCTGATGACGCTCTCGGCGATCCGAGACCTCGGCGTCGGCCTGGCGCTCGATGATTTCGGCACCGGATACGCGAGCCTCGCCACCTTGAAGCGGCTGCCGCTGACCGTCATGAAGCTCGACCGCTCGCTGGTGCAGGGCCTGCCGCACTACCGCGAGGACGCCGCGATCACGCGCGCGCTTGTCGAGATGGGGCACGCGCTCAGCCTGACCCTGGTCGCAGAGGGCATCGCGACGCAGGCGCAGCGGGCGTTTCTGACGGAGATCGGCTGCGACGAGGCGCAGAGCTTCCTGTTCAGCCGGCCGCTGCCGCCCGAGCGTTTCCGAGCGCGGCTGGCGGCGGAGGCCGGCTAATCCAGGACGGGCGCGCACGTGCGCCGCACCGACCAGTAGCGGGGGCTGCGGCCGGCCGCCAGCGCCTTGGCCTCGTAGCGCGTCGGCGGCCAGTCCGGCGGGCGCGCGGCCAGCGGAGTGCTGTCGGAGAAACGGGGATCGCCGCGCAGCACCGCGGCGACCCAGGCCTGCTGGACCGGATCGTCGCTGGCGATCCGCCACTCGCCGCCGGGCATCATCGCCCGGGCGAGCGGGCCGAGATTGTCGGGATGCACGAAGCGCCGCCGCACGTGCCGCGCCTTCGGCCAGGGGTCGGGGAACAGCAGGACCACCCCGTCCAGGCAGCGCTCGGGCAGCAGCGGCAGCAGCCGCCGCGCGTCCTCATCCCAGAGGCGCAGCATGCCCGGCAGCGGGCCGGTCGCCTCCTCCCCCTCCGCGACCAGGCGGCCCAGCAGCGAGCAGAGGCCGTTGCGGAACACCTCGCAGGCGATCAGCGCGGCGTCCGGGTGCCCGGCCAGGAAACCCCGTGCGTGCTCGCCGGCGCCAAAGCCGATCTCCAGCCACAGCGCAGCGGGATGACGGGCGAACGCCGCCTCCGGCGCGGTCGCGTGCGCCGGCGTCAATCGCAGCCGCGGCAGCGTGAACTCCAGCAGCCGCCGCTGGCGGGCGCGCAGGCGGTGCCCGCTCCTGCGGCCATACAGGCGTTCATCGGGGCGATCGTGCAGGCGGTCCGGCGGCGCCGCGCCGCCGGAGGCGGACATCAGCGGTTGAAGGCCGATCGCAGCTGCGGCACGAGATCCGTCTTTTCCCACGTGAAGGTGCCGCGCTCCTCGTTCGGCGTGCGGCCGAAATGGCCGTAGGCCGAGGTCACGGCGTAGATCGGCCGGTTCATCCGCAGGTGCTCGCGGATGCCGCGCGGCGAGAGATTCATCAGCTCGCGCAGGATCTTCTCCAGCCGCGCCTCGTCCACGTCGCAGCCAGTGCCATGCAGATCCACGTACACCGACAGCGGGTGCGACACGCCGATCGCGTAGCTGATCTGCAGGGTGCAGCGCTCGGCGAGGCCGGCGGCCACCACGTTCTTCGCCAGATAGCGGCAGGCATAGGCGGCGCTGCGATCGACCTTCGTGGGGTCCTTGCCGCTGAACGCGCCGCCGCCATGCGGCGCCGCCCCGCCATAGGTGTCGACGATGATCTTCCGCCCGGTCAGGCCGCAGTCGCCGTCCGGGCCGCCGATCACGAAATGGCCCGTGGGGTTCACGTAGAACTCGCTCTCGGGCGGCATCCAGCCCTGCGGCAGCGTCGCCTCCACGATCGGCCAGATCGTCGCCTTGATCGCTTCCTG